>NZ_JBHSFK010000001.1:0-518464 GCF_042653945.1 Streptomyces vulcanius
CCGCCTTCGTCGCCGCCACCGGCGTGGACGCACTGGCCGTCGCCGTCGGAACCTCCCACGCCATGCTCACCCGAAACGCCGAGCTCGACTACGAGCTCATCGCCGCCCTGCGCACGGCAGTGCCCGTCCCCCTCGTCCTGCACGGCTCCTCAGGGGTGTCCGACGCGGATCTGCTCGAGGCGGTCCGCCACGGCATGACCAAGATCAACATATCGACGCACCTCAACAACGCGTTCACCACAGCCGTACGCGACTACCTCCCCGCCCACCCCACCACCGTCGACCCGCGCAAGTATCTCGGCGCGGGCCGCGACGCGGTCACGGCCGAGGTCACGCGCCTGCTGGGCAGGCTCTCGGTCTCCCAGAACGCATGAGACCTTCCCGTGCCCCACGCGGTTGGGGTCCCTGAGGAGGAGCGGCACTAGTACTGCGGTACTGGTTCTCCGGTGGAATCGGTCCTGCGGTGCCGGGGTGGCACGGAAATCCGCACCTACGTTGAGGACGGCCCGATCGGGCCCCTCCTCTCGTACCGATCTTCCTCTCCTGGTGGGAGTACTTCCGTGGCCACCTTTCTCTACCGCCTGGGCCGGCTGGCATTCCGGCGACGACGACTCTTCCTCATTGCGTGGATCGTCGTCCTGGCCGCCGTCGGCATAGGCGCCGCCGGCGTCTCCGGCAAGACGACCGACGACTTCACCCTGCCCGGCACCCAGTCCCAGACGGCCATCGACCTGCTGGAGAAGGAGTTCCCGCAAGCCTCTGCCGCCGGCGCGACCGCGCGGGTCGTCTTCGAGGCGCCCGCCGGGCAGAAGCTGACGTCCGCGGCGAGCAAGTCCGAGATCGGCGCTCTGGTCGCCGAGCTGAAGCGGGCGCCGCAGGTGGCGAGCGTCTCCGAGCCGTTCACCAATGGCCTGGTCAGCGAGGACGGCACGATCGCCTGTACCCAGGTCACCTACAAGGTCCCCAAGGCGGACATCACCACCGCCGCCTCCGACGCCCTGCACACCGTGGCCGACCAGGGGGAGAAGGCCGGCCTGACGGTGAGCCTGGGCGGCAACGCCGTCCAGGACAAGGCGGGGAGCAGTGCCGCCGAACTGATCGGACTCGTGGTCGCCGCCCTTGTCCTGGTGATCACCTTCGGTTCGATGATCGCCGCCGGACTGCCGCTGTTGACCGCGATCTTCGGCGTGGGGTTGGCGATCATGTGCATCACCGTCGCCACGTCCTTCGTGGACATGTCCTCCTCGTCCTCGACGCTGGCGCTGATGCTCGGCCTGGCGGTGGCCATCGACTACGCGTTGTTCATCGTTTCCCGCTACCGCAGTGAGATCCGGGACGGCCACGAGCCGGAGGAGGCCGCCGGGCGCGCTCTCGGCACCGCGGGATCCGCTGTCGTCTTCGCCGGTCTCACCGTGATCATCGCGCTGGCCGGACTGAGCGTCATCGGCATCAAGATGCTCACCTCCATGGGCCTGGCCGCCGCCTTCGCGGTCGCCGTCGCCGTGGTCATCGCGCTCACCCTGCTGCCCGCCGTCCTCGGCTTCGCCGGGATGCGGATCATGAAGGGCAGGCTCACCACCAAGCGGCTGCGGGCACAGGAGCGCGGCGAGGGCGAGACGATGGGCGTGCGGTGGGGCCGCTTCGTCACCCGTCACCCGGTCAGGATGCTTCTCGTGTCGGTCGTCGGCCTCGGTGTGCTGGCCATTCCGGCGCTGTCGCTGCGGCTGACCCTGCCCGACGACAGCACGGCCGCCCCGGGCAGCACCCAGCGCGTCGCCTACGACACGTTGAGCAAGGGCTTCGGGCCCGGTTTCAACGGCCCGCTGACGGTCGTCGTGGACGCTCGTGACAGCGATGCCCCGAAAGCCGCAGCCCAGGACGCGTACACGGTGATCGGCAAGCTGGACGACGTCGCCGCCGTACGGCCCGCCGCCTTCAACGCCGCCGGTGACGTGGCCCTGATCGGCGCCATCCCGAAGAGCTCACCCAACAGCCAGGCGACCAAGGACCTGGTCTCCGCCATCCGCGACCACAGCGCGGCCCTGCACCAGGACACCGGCGCCGACCTGATGGTCACCGGCACCACCGCGGTCAACATCGACGTCTCCAGCAAGCTCGGCCAGGCGATGGTGCCCTATCTGGCGATCGTGGTCGGCCTGGCCCTGATCCTGCTCCTGCTGGTGTTCCGTTCGATCCTGGTCCCGCTGAAGGCGGCGCTCGGCTTCCTGCTCAGTGTGGTGTCCACGCTCGGTGTGCTGGTCGCGGTCTTCCAGTGGGGCTGGCTGAAGGACCTCTTCGGCATCGACCAGACCGCGCCGATCGTCAGCGTTCTGCCGATCCTGCTGATCGGGGTCGTCTTCGGACTCGCCATGGACTACGAGGTCTTCCTCGTCACCCGGATGCGGGAGGAGTACGTCCACGGCGCCGGGCCCACCGAGGCGATCGTCGCGGGCTTCCGGCACGGCGCCCGGGTGGTCACCGCGGCGGCCGTCATCATGATCTCCGTGTTCGCCGGGTTCCTCCTGGACGACGTCGCACTGGTGAAGTCCATCGGCCTGGGTCTGGCCTCGGCCGTCCTCTTCGACGCGTTCGTGGTCCGCATGACCATCGTCCCGGCCGTCATGGCCCTGGTCGGCCGCCGCGCCTGGGCCCTGCCGCAGTGGCTCGACCGGATCCTGCCCGACGTCGACGTCGAAGGAGAGAAGCTGCGGCACGTCCTCGCCGCCCGGCAGCAGGCGACCACCACCGCCGCAGGCGACGGCTCCGAGGTTCCGGCACCGGCCACGCCGACACGGCAGGGGTGACCGGAAACGGCCCCCGACCGGGCCGTACGATCCCCACCCCGGCGGCGGATCCCGGCCCGCCGTCCCCGAAAAGCCCCGTCCGCCGGTCCTCTCCCCCGGGACCGGCGGACGGCCCGCCTGCACCGTGAAGGGCGCCCCCCTGTGACCGCACCGAACCCACCGACGCCGGCGGGCCACTCCGCGCGGCTTCCGGGCCGGCTCCCCGAGTCGCTGACATCGCTGACGAGCGATCCGGAGCAGCGCGTGATCGTCTCGATCATCTCCCGGCTGGCCGCCTGGAGAGTGGCGGACCAGGCCCATCCCCAGGTCCGGCGCTGGGGTGTGCCCGCCCTGTGCGCCGCCCTCGGCGTCCACGCCCTGGTCGACTCCGCCGACCATGCGGGCCTGCCGGTCCAGCTGGCGGTGACCCTCGCCTTCGTCGTTCCGCTGCTGTGGCGGGAGCAACGCCCGGTGCTGGTGTTCGCCCTCACCACCGCGGTGTCGTTGGTGGCTCTTCCCTTCGGAGCCTTCAGCGGCGCCGACGCCGCCCGGGCCGTCGCCCTGTACAACGTCGGCCGCCGCGGCACCCCCCGCCAACTGGTCGTCGCCCTCGGCGTCACCCTTGCGCAACTCGTCGCCTGGGCCGCGGTCTACTGGACCGGCGGACAACTGGAGCAAGCCACCCGCCCCGAGGTCGTGACGGCGCTGGCAATGGCCGCGGTGACGGCGTTCGCCGGTCTCGGCCTGGCCGGGCGGCTGGTGAACGTCGTCATCGCCGCCCTGGAGAACGAGCGTGACCAGCAGGCCCGGCTGGCGGCCGCCCAGGAGCGCGCCCGCGTCTCCCGGGAGATGCACGACATCCTGGGCCACACCCTCGCCGTCATCGTGGGCCTCGCCGACGGTGCCGCGGCCCTTGCCCCGCAGCGCCCCGAGCGCGGCGCCGAGACCCTGGGGATCATCGCGGACAGCGGTCGTGACGCCCTCGGCGAACTACGCCGCCTGCTCGCCGTCATCGGCGACGAGGGCACCCCACGCGAGGCTGCCCCACTCGCCCCACAACCGGGTCTTGCGGACCTCGACTCCCTGCTGGAGAGGTTCCGGGCCGCCGGCCCCACCGCCGCACTGCACACCGAGGGCGACCTGAGCGGACTCGGCCAGGGGCTGCAACTCGTCGTCTACCGCATCGTCCAGGAGGCCCTGACCAACACGCTCAAACACGCAGCCCCCGACACCTCGGTCACCGTCGAGCTGGCCGCCGCCCCCGACGCGGTGCGCGTCACCGTCGAGGACACCGGGCCCCCACGCGCCAAGGGGGCCGGCGGCCGAAGCAGCGGCAAGGGGCTGCTGGGCATGCGCGAACGCGCCGCCCTCTACCAGGGCGCGGTCACCTGCGGCGCCAACTCCCGCGGCGGCTGGACCGTCCACGCCCGTCTCGTTCCCACCACTCCCAGCGCCCCTCCGGAGGGTCACCCCGCATGACCACCGTCCTCGTCGTCGACGACCAGGCCCTGCAACGCCTCGGCTTCCGCATGCTCCTGCAGGCCCAGAACGACATGACCGTCGTGGGCGAAGCCGCCAACGGCAGCGAAGCCGTCCGTCTGACCGCCGAACTCCGTCCCGACGTCGTCCTGATGGACGTCCGGATGCCCGGCATGGACGGCATCGAGGCCACCCGCCGCATCGCCGAGTCCGGCGGCCGCTCCCGCGTCCTCGTCCTGACCACCTTCAACCTCGACGAGTACGCCTACGAAGCGCTGCGTGCCGGAGCCAGCGGCTTCTTCCTCAAGGACGCCCGCCCCGACGAACTCGTCGTAGGCATCCGGGCCGTCGCCGCCGGCGACTCCGTCATCTCGCCCGGCCTCACCCGCAAACTCATCGACGCCTACACGCAACACGCCCTCGGCGGCCGCGGCGCCGCGCAGGAACGCCAACTCGCCCAGCTCACCGAGCGCGAACGTGAGGTCCTCGTCGCCATCGCGACCGGCTGGACCAACACCGAGATCGCGGAGAACCTCCACCTCGCCGAATCCACCGTCAAGTCCCACGTAGGCCGCGTCCTCATGAAGATCGGCGCCCGGGACCGCGTCCAAGCCGTGATCTTCGCCTATGACGCCGGATTGGTCCGGCCGACATGAGAGCGGGAGTCCATGTCGAAGGTGAGCGCCGTGGTCGGCAGCAGTCGCTCAGGCGCGCCCCTTCGCCGTGTCGTAGTTCTCTCGCGCCTGCGCCACCTGGTCCATGCGCTCGTTCGTCCACAGCGCCAGGGCGCGGACCTGTTCGGCCGCCTCTCGGCCGAGGTCCGTCAGGGAGTAGTCGACGTGGGGTGGGATGACCGGCTTGACGTCGCGGTCGACCAGGCCGTCCCGCTCCAGGCTCTGCAGGGTCTGCCCGAGCATTTTCTCGCTGACCGGGCCGACGGGGGTGATGGAGCGGCGCAGTTCGGCGAAGCGGTGCGGGCGCTCCAGCAGCCGGATCAGCACGAGGACGCCCCAGCGGCTGGTGACGTGCTCCATGGTCAGACGCTGAGGACACAGGACCTTGGCGCCGACGCCGCCAGCCACCATGCCGTCCGCTGCGGTACTAACAGCCATATCCGTACCGTACTTCAAAGTACGTACTCACGCAGAGTGACTACAACTCCTAGGGTTGGCGCCAGAGCCATTCACGAGGAGTTGTCTGAAACATGAGCATTGTCGTGACCGGAGCCACCGGGAATCTCGGCCGTTTCGTTGTCCAGGGCCTGCTGGAGAAGGCCCCCGCCGACGAGATCACCGCTGTCGTGCGGAGCAAGGAGAAGGGCGCCGACTTCGAGGCCCGTGGCGTGCGGATCGCGATCGCCGACTACAACGCTCCCGGGACCTTCGACGGCCTCTTCTCGGCGGGTGACAAGGTGCTCCTGATATCCAGCAGCGAGATGGACCGGGACCGCGTGGCCCAGCACAAGGTCGTCATTGATGCCGCCCGGGCTTCCGGGGTCGCGCTGCTCGCCTGTACCAGCGCCACCGGCACCCACGACGCTCCGCTCGCCGCAGCGCACCGTGGGACGGAGAAGGTGCTGGTGGAGTCCGGGCTGCCGTATGTCCTGCTGCGCAACAACTGGTACAGCGAGATGTTCGTCGACGGGCTGGAGAGGGTGATCGAACGCGGTGTGATCGTCCGGGCCGCCGGAGAGGGCCGTATCGCGTCCGCGACCCGCGCCGACTTCGCGGCCGGTGCTGTAGCGGTACTCACCGGGGAGGGCCATGAGAACAAGACGTACGAGCTGAGCGGAGACCACGCCTGGAACTTCGCCGAGTTCGCCGCCGAGCTGGGCAGGCAGACCGGCAAGGAGATCGTCTACACACCGGTCGGCGTCGAGGCCTACATCGACCTGATGACCGGCGCGGGGATGCCCGGGCTGTACGCCGAGATCCTCGCGGGCGCGGAGGCGTCCTTCGCCAAGGGCGAGCTGGCCGGGACGAGCGGCGACCTGTCCCGGCTGATCGGGCGCCCGACCACGCCGATCGCCGACACCATCACGGCCGCGCTCCAGCAGAGCTGACCTGAGGCAGTGAGGGATCGTTCGCTGTGACCACGCGCATCACCACACCCTTCACGGCCGAATCCACGGCCGCCGACGTCATGGCCGGCGTCCGCCTGACCGGTCGCCGGGCCATCGTCACCGGCGGATCGTCCGGCATCGGTGTCGAGACCGCCCGCGCACTGGCCGATGCCGGCGCGGAAGTGACCCTGGCCGTGCGCGACCTCGCCGCCGGGCAGCGCGTGGCACGGGACATCATGACCATCGCCGGCAACGAGCAGGTCCTCGTCACACCGCTGGACCTCGCCGACCAGGACTCGGTCACGGCATTCGTCACCGGCTGGACCGGCCCGCTGCACATCCTGGTCGACAACGCCGGAGTGATGGGGCCGGCGCTGACGCGCACCCCGGAGGGCTGGGAGCTGCACTTCGCCACCAACCACCTGGGCCATTTCGCCCCGGCCACCGGACTGCACCCGGCACTCGCCGCAGCCGACGGGGCCCGGGTGGTGTCGGTCAGCTCCTCACAACACCGGCTCTCACCGGTCGTGTTCGAGGACGTCCACTTCGAGCATCGCCCCTACGACCCGCAGACCGCCTACGGGCAGTCGAAGACGGCCAACGCGCTGTTCGCAGTCGAGGCCGCCAAGCGATGGGCCATGACGGCGTCACCATCAACGCCGTCATGCCCGGCGTGGTCCTCACCAACCTGATGCGACACGTCAGCCCCGAAGACGAGCCCATCCGCCCGGACACACCGCACGGTGGCGTCGCCGCCCATGCACGGGACTCCGCCGACGCCGCCCGCCTGTGGGAGATCTCCCTCCAGAGCCTGGCCGTGCGGTAACGAGACCCGCGGAGACGGGTAAGCGGGCGCGCGGCGGTGTGCTCACCGCAGGCTGCGATCCCACACGCCAGGCAGGGCCACCAGTTCGGGTCACCCAAGTCGACGACGGACAGCGCCCGTTGCAACAGGACCGTTGTTCCGCCACACAAGGAGCTGCATGCACACCATCCTCGTCAGCGGGGGCAACAGCGGAATCGGCCTGCGGGCGGCGCGGGAGTTCCTCGCGCGCGGCCACCGCGTCGTCCTCCTCGGCCGCGACCGGCGCAAGGGCGAGGACGCGATCGCGTCCTTCGGCGACACGGCCGACCGGGCGTCGTTCCTCTCCGTCGACCTGTCGACCCACGACGGCGTCCGGGACGCCGCCCGGCACGTCCTCGCAGAACACGACCGTTTCGACGCGCTCCTGCACTCGACCGGCCTCCTCACCTTCAAGGAGCTGCGCACGGCGGACGGACTCCATCCGTTCTTCTCCGTCAACTACCTGAGCCGCTACCACCTCACGCAACTCCTGCTGCCCGCACTGCGCCGCGCCGAACGCGCCCGCGTCGTCATGATGACCGCGAGCATCCCCCCTTCCACACAGGCCGATTACCAGCGGTTCCCCACGTTCGCGCCGTTCAGTTTCCGCCACGACAGGGAGGCGATCCAGCTCGCCAACCACCACTACGCCGCCCATCTCGCCCGCACCGAACCGGCGATCCTCGCCGGCGTGGTGAACGCGGGGGCCGCGAAGACGGACATCCTGCGGATGTCGCCGTGGTACATGAGGGCGGCGGCCAAGGTCACGGGCCCGCTCTTCTTCGATTCCGTCGACACGAGCGCCCACAACGTCGTCGAAGCCGGCCTGGGCACGGACTGGCCCGCGGCGACGTACTGGCCGAAACCCGGAAACTTCGAGCGGCGCACACCGATCACCCTCGACGAATCGACCACGCACCGCGTCATGGGCATCTCCCGGGACATCACAGGCGCTTGAGGACGGCTGCGTGGTTCCCCCCTCCCGTCGGGTCACCAGTCCTGGCGGGTGGGGTGGACGACGATGTCGTTGACGGTGACGTCCGCGGGCTGGTCGAGGGCGTAGACGACGGCGTCGGCGACGCGCTCGGGGCTGATGGCGCCCTCGTTGAGGTTCTGGGCCGTCTGCCTGGCCTCGTCGTTGGTGACCTTCTCGGCCCATCAGCCCCGGTGTCGATGACTCCCGGGGCTGATGGTGGTGACCTGGATGCCGTGGCCGCCCCTCCATTCACACACGCGCCCAAGCCCCGGGCCACCCCGCAAAGGAGGTCGCTTGTGCCTGGGAAAGACCTGCCCCCCTTCACCGGGGATCCCCGCCCGAACCGGGGAACACGGGACACATGGCGAACAATGCCGAGGAGATCAAAGAGTTTCTGCGGACACGACGCGATGCGCTCCGCCCCTCCCAGGCCGGACTGACGAACTATCCGGGCCGACGCGTCCCGGGCCTGCGCCGCGAGGAGGTCGCCATGCTGGCCGGCGTCAGCGTGGACTACTACACCCGCCTCGAACAGGGACGCCTCACCAGCGCCTCCGAACGCGTCATCCTGTCCATCGCCGAAGCACTCCAGCTGCCCCAGGCCGAGACCCAGTACCTGCGCGACCTGCTCCGGCCTCGGCCCCAGCGCGCCAGGGGACCCGCGCCGCGCCGGCAGGCACGTCCCGAACTGCTGCGTCTTCTCGACGGCATGCACTGCCAGCCCGCCTACATCCTCGACACCCGTCACGAGGTCCTGGCCTCCAACGCCCTCCTCGACGCACTCCTGACCCCGTTCAACCGGCGTGATGCCGAGGACCGCAACCTGCTGCGGTGGATGCTGCTCGATCCCGCCGCCCGCGAGCTCTTCCTCGACTGGACAGAGATCACCTTCCAGGTCGTGGGAGCCCTGCGTGTCGAGGTCGCCCGCAATCCGCACGATGCCCGGACTGCCGCGTTGGTCGACGAACTCACCACGGCAAGCCCCGAGTTCCGCACCTGGTGGGCCGAGCACACCGTCATCCCACAGACCTGGGGCACCATGCGGTTCGACCACCCCGTCGTCGGACGCCTCGACATCACCTACGAAGTCCTCACCCTCCCGAGCGACCCCGACCAAGTCCTGCCCGTTTTCACCGGCAAGACCGAGACCGACCTCGACAAGCTCCGCATCCTCGCCAGCTGGAACACCCAGCACACCCAGCACACCCAGCCGGTCCCGACCGGAGGCCGTGCGGGCACGCCGGCCAGCGGCGACACGCACTGGCGGTCACCCGAAGCGCACACGCAAGGACGACGCAACACCAACCACCAGCACCGCGCACCACCGCCCTGGCCGCCAGGCGATGCCGTATGCCGCTGAACGACCCCCACGTGAGGAACCACCATGCCCACCACATCCACCAACCGGCCGCTCGCGTTCGTCACCGGCGCTTCCAACGGCATCGGCACCGAGATAGCCCGCGAGCTCGCCACCCGCGGCTTCGACATCATCGGCACCGGTCGCAGTGCCTCCGTCGACAGCGTCGCCGAACGGCTGCGGGCCCTGGGCGCCACCGTCTACCCGCTGCACGCCGACCTGAGCACCTACGACGGCGTGGAAAACCTCTGGAAGCAGGTCCAGGAGATCGGCAAACCCCTCGACATCGCCGTCCTCAACGCCGGAATCAGCATCGGCGGCTCCTTCGCCACCGACACCGACCTCGACGACGAACTCGAACTCATCGCCCTCAACATCAACGCCGTCGTCCACCTCGCCAAGCGCGTCGCCCCCGGCATGCTGGCCCGCGGCACCGGCCGTATCCTCATCACCTCCTCCATCTCCGCCACCACGCCCACGCCGTACGAGACCGTCTACGGACCCTCCAAGGCATTCGGCTACTCCTTCGCCGAATCCCTGCGCGAAGAACTCCGCGGTACCGGCGTCACGGTCACAGCGCTCCTGCCCGGCGCCACGGACAGCGACTTCCACCAGCGCGCCGGGATGGGCACCACCGCCATCGGCAAGGGTCGGAAGAACGACAAGCGCCTCGTCGCCGGGCAAGGCGTCGACGCGCTCCTCGCCGGCAAGGACCACGTCGTCGGCGGCGACCGCGCCACCAGGCGCACGGCATTCCTCAACCGGTTCCTCCCCGAATCCTTCAAGGCGCGCCGCCAGGGAGCCATCGCAAGGCCGTAGCCCGGGCAGGCGCCCGTCCGAAACACGAGCCCAGAGGCCCGGTTGCTCGGGCAGGCCCGATACGGCCGCGAGACGACCACGGCGTACGGGCCATTCACCTCAGCAGGTCAGCAGACCGACCGACCGCGCGGTGCGGTGTTCGCTGCCACGTCCTGTCCGCCACGGTGACTGGTGCGTGGGCCCGCGGTCGAGGGGCACCGGATCGGATCGGGCGGGCTCGTGGCCCACCGGAGGGCCGGCGTAGCGGAGTCATTCGCTGCACGCCTGCCGTGCTCTGCCGCGCGCCCCGCCGGCAACCGGGTCCCTCATTCAGCAAAACACCGTGCACGGGCTGTTCAGACCGCGGTGCGGGGGGGGCGCTTCTTCCCCCGGACATGTCTTCCTAGGAACAGGCGACCCACCTTCCCCGCCGCGCTGCCGGCCGAGAGCGGGGAGCATGGAGGACATGGCAAGCAACGTCGATCTCAGCCAGTTCCTGCGCCGCTGCCGTGCCCGTATCGCTCCCGAGTCGGTGGGCCTGCCGGAACGCGGGGCCTACCGGCGCGTGCCGGGCCTGCGGCGTGAGGAAGTCGCGCAGCTGGCCGGCGTCAGCACGGACTACTACACACGGCTGGAGCAAGGACGGAACATCACGCCGTCGGACAGTGTGCTGGACGCCATCGGCGAGGCCCTGCGCCTGGACGACGCCGAACGCGCCCACCTCTTCGACCTGGCCAGACCCAGACCCAGCAAGACCCGCCGCCGCGCCCCCGCCGTGCAGAAGGCCCGGACCGGCTTGCTGAGGTTCCTGGACTCTTTCGACGACCACGCCGGATTCGTCCTCGGCCGACGCGGCGACGTGCTCGCGACCAACCATCTGTGCCGGGCACTGCTGGCCGACTTCGACGCCATGCCCTACCGGGAACGCAACCTCACTCGCTGGATCGTCCTGGCCCCCGAGGCACGGGACCTGTACGCGGACTGGGAGAAGATCGCGGCGGAGATGACGGCGATCCTGCGGCTGGACGCCGGGCGGCATCCCGACGACACCCGGACCGCCGAGCTGGTCGGCGAACTCACCATGAAGAGCGAGCTGTTCCGCCACTGGTGGGACGACCACAAGGTCCTCAACCGCATCTTCGGCCAGAAACGCTTCCGCCACCCCCTGGTCGGACCGCTGACCATCGACTACCAGGCGTTCACCATGCCGGGCGAGGACGACCAGACCCTGTTCCTCTACATGCCCGCCCCGGACCGGACCTCGCAGGAAGCATGGCGGCTGCTGGCCAGCTGGAACGCCGACCGCGCCACCGCACGGCCACAGCCCGCCCACCCCGACCCGTCCCCCACACCAAGGAGCACGTCATGAACGGGACCCCCACCGAGCGTCCGCTGGCGCTGGTGACCGGAGCCTCCTCGGGCATCGGCTACGAACTCGCCCTGCTGTTCGCCATCAACGGCTTCGACCTGGTGACCACCGGCCGCAGCGAGAAGACCGATCAGGCAGCCGCCGACCTCGCCCGGCACGGCGTCGAGGTCACCGCCGTACGCGCCGACCTCACCCAGGCCGACGGCGTGGAGACCGTATGGCAGGCGGTGGAAAAGACCGGCCGCCCCCTCGACGCGGCGGTCCTGAACGCCGGACGCAGCATCGGCGGCGCCTTCCTCGACACCGACCTCGACGACGAACTCGGCCTGATCGGCCTCAACGTCACCTCCGTGGTCCACCTGGCCAAGCACGTCGCCCGTCATATGGCCGCCAACCGGCGCGGCCGCATCCTCATCACGTCGTCCCTCTCCGCCACCCTGCCCACCCCCTACGAGACCGTCTACGGACCCTCACGCGCCTTCACCCGCATGTTCGCCCTCGGCCTGCGCGAAGAACTCAAGGAACACGGCGTCAGCGTCACCACCCTCATGCCCGGCGCCACCGACAGCGACTTCCACGCCCGCGCCGGCATGAACAACACCGCCTTCGGCACCGGCATGAAGAAGAACAGCCGCAAGGACGTCGCACGCCAGGGCTTCCTGGCCATGATGGACGGACGGGCCGAAGTCGTCGGAGGCGACGCCGCCACCCGGCGCACCGCCCTCAAGCACCGCTTCATGCCAGAAACACTCAAGGCGTCCCGACACGCCCGCATGGCCAAACCCCGGGACTGATCCGCCTCGCACCGACGCCCCCGGGCTCCCGACCTGCACCGGCACGTTCGGCACAGCTGTACAGGGGACTCAGGCGAGTTGGGTGGACGGGCCACGATCATCGTGAGCGGACCTGCCGGGTGAACGCGTCGTACGCCTGCTCGTCGAAGAGGACGAACCTGACCTCCTCGACCGACGTCCTCGCCGCGCTCACCGTCTCCACCGCGATCCGCGCCGCGTCGTCCATCGGCCATCCGTAGATGCCCGCGGAGACCGCCGGAAAGGCGACCGTACGGGCGTCCAGCTCGTCCGCCACCCGCAGCGACTCCCGATAGCAGGAGGCCAGCAGCTCCGACCGGTCCTCCTCCTCGGCGAACACCGGACCGACGGTGTGGATCACCCAGCGGGCGTCCAGTGCGCCGGCCGTCGTCGCGACCGCCCGGCCGGTGGGCAGACCCTTGCCGTAGTGCGAGGCGCGCAGACGGCGGCAGTCTTCGAGGATCTCGGGGCCGCCCCGGCGGTGGATGGCGCCGTCGACGCCACCGCCGCCGAGAAGGGAGGAGTTCGCCGCGTTGACGATGGCGTCCACCGACTGGTCGGTGATGTCTCCCCGCACAAGCGTGATGGTGGTCATACCCGTGTCTACCAGGCCACCGTCCGGGACCGCACCTCCCTTTGCGGGGACGGCTCCCGCCGGCCCGGCGGGAGCGTCGCCTCCAAGAAGTCAGGCCTCTTCCGGGAAGGCCACGCGGGCGAGCGGGATCCCGCTGCGGACGCACATGAGGACGGCCTGCCGGTACTCGTCGTCCGGCAGGTGCGCGGCGGCGAAGGGACCGAGGGCGGCCTGGACCACGCTCGTGTCGTCGCCCCGCAGCGCCTCCCGGACGAGATCGAGGGCGGGAGCGGTGAACGCCTCCCGCTCGCCACGCCCGTCGCCCTCGACCGCCTCACCCTCGGCCCCGCGTTCACCGAGGCAGGGCAACGCCTTGAGTACGGCCCGCTGTTCGGCCGGGCCGCCGTGGTGGTAGAGGGCGGTCACCTGGTCGGCGAGGGCGCGGCCACGGTAGGGGAGGGCGGCCAGCAGCACCGCGCGCGCCGCCTCGTCCACCGTCCAGTACGCGTCCAGCCGCTCCTGCCCGCAGCGCCGGCGCGCCGCGGGGAAGAGCACCCGCAGCGCGTTCGGCCGTACGGCGACACTCGCTGCGGCCTCCCGCAACCAGGTCCGGGCCGGCCCGGGGAGCGCGTCGGAGTCGAGAACGGCGAGGGGGTCGGTGGGCGTCGGCCGGGGCTGGCCAGGGGTTGTCACGCGGGTCGGCCTCCTCTTACGGAGTGGGGCGGAAGCCCGCTTTCCGATCGTTCAACACCGCACTTTACTCACCCTATTTACACATTCACATGGACCATGGCCCGGCTGCCGACGTGGTAAAGGCAACACAGGGAGAACTTCCGGAAACCGGCCCGCGCGGTGTAGAGGTATGCGCTCAACTCGCCTGCGCGCGCAGCCTCCTCCACACGGCCTTCGCCGCGTTGTGGCCCGACATGCCGTGCACGCCCGGCCCCGGCGGGGTGGCCGCCGAGCAGATGAAGACGGCCGGGTGCGGGGTGGCGTACGGGGAGAGCGACAGCCTGGGACGCAGCAGGAGTTGGAGTCCGGAGGCCGCGCCGGTGGCGATGTCGCCGCCGACGTAGTTGGCGTTGCGGGCGGCGAGTTCGGCGGGGCCCGCGATGGCCCGGGCGAGGACGCGGTCGCGGAACCCCGGCGCGAACCGCTCCAGTTGGCGTTCGAGGGCGTCCGTGAGGTCGCCGGTCCAGCCGTTGGGCACGTGTCCGTAGGCCCAGAAGACCTGCTTGCCCGCCGGGGCCCGGGTGGGGTCCACGACACCGGGCTGCACGGTGATCATGAAGGGGCGGTCGGGTGCGCGGCCCTCCTTGGCCGCGGCGCGCAGAGCGGCGCCGATCTCCGCGCTGTTCGCGCCGATCTGCACGGTGCCGGCGACGCGCGCCTCCTCGGCGGTCCAGGGCACCGGGCCGTCGAGGGCGTAGTCGACCTTGAAGGCGGCGGCGCCGTACCGGTAGCCCTGGTAGTGCGTGCCGAAGCCGGCGATGCGGGCGAGAGCGGTGGGTGAGGTGTCGAAGACGTAGGCGCGGGCCGGGGGCAGGTCGTCGAGCCGCTTGACCTCGTAGTCGGTGTGGACGCTGCCGCCGAGGTCCTTCAGGTAGGCGGCGAGGGCGTCGGCGATGGCCTGGGAGCCGCCGCGGGCCACCGGCCAGCCCCGGGCGTGTGCGGCGAGGGCGAAGACCAGGCCGACGGCGCCGGTGGCGAGGCCGCCGAGCGGGGCCATGACATGGCCGACGAGTCCGGCGAAGAGGGTTCTGGCCGGTTCGTCGCGGAAGCGGCGGCTCAGCAGGCTGGCCGGCGGCAGTCCGGCGAGGCCGAACCGGGCCAGGGTGAGCGGATCGCGCGGGAGCGCGGTGAGCGGCAGCGACATGAAGTCGCGGACGAGCGTGTCCCACCTGGGCAGGAAGGGCTCGACGAGCCGGCGGTAGGCGCCCGCGTCGCGCGGGCCGAAGGAGGCCGCGGTCTCGGCGACGGATCTCGACAGGACGGCGGCGCTGCCGTCGAGGAAGGGGTGCGCCATCGGGAGTTCGGCGTGCAGCCACTCCAGGCCGTACCGCTCGAGGGGCAGGGCGCGGAACGCGGGCGAGTTGATGCCGAGGGGGTGGGCGGCGGCGCACGGGTCGTGACGGAAGCCGGGCAGGGTGAGTTCCTCGGTGCGGGATCCCCCGCCGACGGTGTCCCGCGCCTCGAAGAGCGCCACGGAGAAACCACGCCTGGCCAGCTCCACCGCTGCGGTCAGCCCGTTGGGCCCCGCCCCCACCACGACCGCATCGAGCATCGACGGCACTTCGACCCCTTCGTCAGCCGGTGACCTCCGCAACCGGCGGCCTCCGCCCTCAGGATATGCCGGTGGTACGTCGACCCTTCGGCGCGGGGCCGCGACGGCGCGGGTCGCGACGAGCGGGCCGCAACGGCAGGGAGCCGACGCCCTGTCGTCCCTCAGCCCGACGCGGGGAGGCTCGCCGCCGGTATGCCCGTCGGCGGGAGGCCCGCTGCACCCCGGCCGCCCGCCAGGAGGCCGGCCACCCTGCGGGCGGTCGCCGTGTCGCGGGCCGCGGTGAAGGGCAGGGAGTTGCCGCCGGTGATGCGGAACGGTTCTCCGGTGAGGGTGAGGTGGGCGCCGCCCGCCTCCTCGACCAGCAGCAGGCCGGCCGCGTGGTCCCAGGCCGCTTCCCAGGAGAACGCCGTGGCGTCCGACTCGCCCCGGGCGATGGCGAGATACTCCAGGCCGGCCGATCCGCAGGGCCGCGGCGCGACGCCCTCCGTGCGCAGCGCCAGCAGCGCGTGCTTCTCCTCGTCGGTGGTGTAGTCGGGGTGCGAGGTGGCCACCACGAGGTCACGGCCGGGCGCCGGCGGACCGGCGAACAGCCGCTCGCCGTCGAGGAAGGCGCCGCCGCCCCGCACGGCGGTGGCGAGCTGGTCACGCGCCGGCGCGAAGGTCCAGGACGCGCGGAGCACGCCGCGGTGGGCCAGCGCGACCAGGGTGCAGAAGCCCTCGTCGCCGTGGACGAACTGCCGGGTGCCGTCCACGGGGTCGACGATCCACACCGGCGCGTCGCCCCGTATCGCCCCGTAGGTCGCCGGGTCGGCGTGGACGGCCTCCTCGCCGACGACGACCGAGCCGGGCAGCAGGGCGCCGAGCACCTCGGTCAGGTACCGCTCGGCGCGGCGGTCGGCGTCGGTCACCAGGTCGTGCGGCCCGTTCTTCTGGTCTATCTCGTGCGCCGCGAGCTGCCGGAAGCGCGGCATGATCTCGGTGGCGGCGGCCTGCCGGATCGCGTCTTCCACGTCGGCCGAGTGTCGGGCGAGAAACTCTTCGATGGTTTCCTTGGCTTCGATCATGCCTCCATGAGAGCACGCCGCACTGACAATCCCCACCCCGCCGGTGCACTCCGGGCGGAATCGGGATGAAGAACAGGTGCGCCGAGGTCAGCGGCCCACGGCGTACCCCTGCATGCCGCGCGGGTTGGCGGCGGCCGACAGGATCCCGGTCGCCGGATCGCGGGCGACCGCGCACAGCCGGCCCTCGGACCACGGGTCGCCGACGGTCACGTCGTGGCCGCGCCGCCGCAGCCCCTCCACCACCTCCGCCGGCATGCGCGACTCGACGGTCACGCTGCCCGGCCGCATGCCGCGCGGGTAGAAGGAGCCGGGGAAGGAGTCGTTGTGCCAGTTCGGGGCGTCGATGGCGCCCTGGAGGTCGAGTCCGCCGCGCACGCGCGCGTGGAGGGCGACGGCGAGGAAGAAGTGCAGCTGCCACTGGTCCTGCTGGTCGCCGCCGGGCGTTCCGAAGGCGAGCACGGGCACTCCGTCGCGCAGGGCCATGGAGGGGGTGAGGGTGGTGCGGGGGCGGCGGCCGGGGGTGAGGGAGTTCGGCAGGCCCTCCTCCAGCCAGGTCATCTGGAGCCGGGTGCCGAGCGGGAACCCCAGCTCCGGCACGACCGGGTTGGACTGGAGCCAGCCGCCGCTGGGGGTGGCCGCGACCATGTTGCCCCAGCGGTCGACGACGTCGAGGTGGCAGGTGTCGCCCCGGGTGGAGCCGTCGGCGCCGACCACGGGCTCGCCGGACAGCCCGGCGACGGTCGGTTCGCCGACGCCCGCCGGCCCGGCGACGGTCGGTTCGCCCGTTCCCAGGGGATCGAAGCCCCGTCCGGACGGATCGTCGTCGGCCACCACGCGCGCGTGCGCGCTCAGCCGGGGCTCGCGCCCGCCGGGGCCGCCGGGTCGCAGTTCGTACGACGCCTTGTCGCCGACGAGTGCCCGCCGCCCGGCGTTGTAGGAGCCGGAGAGCAGCTCGTCCAGCGGGACGGGCGCCGCGTCCCCGTACCAGGCCTCCCGGTCGGCCATCGCGAGCTTGCAGCCCTCGACGAGCAGATGGACGTACTCGGCGGAGCCGTACACGGGCAGTTCGGGCGGGAGCAGGGCCAACTGCTGGAGGAAGGCCGGACCCTGGCTCCAGGGGCCCGCCTTGCACACGGTCCAGCCGTTCCAGTCGTACGTCGCCGGCGCCTCGTACGTCGCGGACCAGGCGGCGAGGTCGGCGGCGGTGAGGGTGCCGGTGTGGTGTTCGCCGCTGCTGTCCAGGGTGGGCCGGGCGGCCTGCCGCACCAGCGCCTCGGCGACGAAGCCGGACCGCCACACCTCGCGCGCGGCGTCGATCCGCGCCTCCCGGTCCCCGGCGCCGGCGGTCTCGGCGAGCAGCCGTCGCCAGGTGGCGGCCAGGGCGGGGTTGCGCAGCAGTTCACCGGGGCGGGGCGACCGGCCGCCCGGCAGATAGAGGTCCGCCGAGGACGTCCACTCCGTCTCGAACAGCCGCCGTACGCTCTCGACGGTCGCGCCGATGTTCTCCACGGGCGCGTGGCCGTGCTCCGCGTACCCGACGGCGTACTTGAGGACGTCGTCGAGGGACTTGGTGCCGTGGTCGCGCAGCAGGAGCAGCCAGGCGTCGAACGCGCCGGGGACGGCGGCGGCCAGCGGTCCGGTGCCGGGCACGAGGTCCAGGCCCAGGCCCCGGTAGTGCGCGACCGTCGCGCCGGCCGGTGCCACGCCCTGTCCGCACAGCACCCGCACCTCCCCGCCGGCCGGGGCGAGCAGGATCGGCACCTCTCCGGCGGGCCCGTTGAGGTGCGGCTCGACGACGTGCAGCACGAAGGCGCCGGCGACGGCGGCGTCGTAGGCGTTTCCGCCGTCCTCCAGGACCGCCATCGCCGACTGGGAGGCCAGCCAGTGCGTGGAGGACACCATGCCGAAGGTGCCCCGGAGGGTGGGACGGGTGGTGAACATACGGTCTCTCACCTCACTGTTTCCCGACATCGGTTGCGCTCCCCGAGAGGCTATCGACAGGCGGCTCGGGTGGCAGGGCGCCGCAGTCCGGTTCGCGACCGCCGCGGATGCTATTTTCGCGGGTGCCGTGCTGTCTGCGGCCCGATGTCAGGGGAGGCGCGGTCGCGTGACCAGTCGTGTCGTCCTCATCTCGCCCGCGACGAGCCCGGCGCTGCGGCAGGCCCGCTTCGACGACGGCGGTCCGATCGACGACGCCGGGGCGGCCCGGGCCCGGGCGGTGGCCGGATCGCTGCCCCGGGCCGCCCGTGCCGTCATCTCGCCCGGTGTGCGGTGCCGCGAGACGGCCATCGCGCTCGGTCTCCCCGTCGAGGACGCGTCGGCGCCTGCGGGCCTGGACGTGGGCCGCTGGCGGGGCCGCACGCTCGACGAGGTCGGTGCCGCCGAGCCGGAGGCGGTGGCCCGCTGGCTCACCGACCCGGCCTCCGCGCCGCACGGCGGGGAGTCGGTCCAGGACGTGTGCGCGCGGGTCGGCACCTGGCTGGACGCGGCGGCGCGCCACGACGGCCGGACACTCGCCGTCGTCGAGCCGGAGGTCGTGCGGGCGGCCGTCGTCCACGCACTGGGCCTGCCCGCCGCGGCCTTCTGGCGTCTGGACGTCCGCCCGCTGACGGCGACGGAACTCAGCGGGCGCTCCGGCCGCTGGAACCTGCTCCTGGGACACCCCTTGGACTGAGCCGCGCGCGGGGCCGCCCCCCTCACCCCCATTTGTCACCTCATTTCGGGCATTAGGCTCAACTGGCAGGGGAAAAATACCCACTTCGCCCTACGGTCCGCACTTGACCGTCACCGCCCCGCCACGGAGCGAGTTTTCGCTTCCACCGCACAGGGAGTCATGTGACACTGGCGTCCTTGTCCGCACTGCGGACTCCGTCCGCACCGTCCCCCACGAAAGTGCGTCGTGCGCTCTCTCCCACTGCCGCTCGCCCTCTCCGCCCGGCTTTCCCCGGTGATCGTGCTGGCCTGCGCCGGCTGGGCGCTGTCGGCCGGCCCCGCGGCCACCGAACCGCAGGACTCCTCGGCCAAGGACTCGCGGCAGACCCAGACGGAGAAGTCGGCCGCTCCGTCCGCCACGGCGGCGACCAGGACGTACTCCGCCGCGCCGGCGCCCTGCACCAGCGTGGCCACCAAGACGATCAGCTCGCTGGTGCCCGCCGCGAAGACGGCCGGCAAGGAGATACCGTCGACGGACACCAAGCTGCGCCGCACCTGCTCCTGGAACGCCCTCAAGGGGTTCGACTACCGCTGGCTCGACATCTCCTTCGAGATCCTGGACTCGGACAGCGCGGCCAAGTCGTCGTACGACGACCGGCTGAAGGAGAAGAGCGGCGGCGGCGCGGTCCCGGGGCTCGGGGACGAGGCGTACTCGGTGGTGAACCTGACCACGGAGGACAAGCAGCAGACCCGCGAGGGCGTGGTCATCGCCCGGATGTCCAACGCGCTGGTGGTCGTCACCTACAACGGCAGCGACTTCGAGTCGAAGAAGGCACCCAGCACCGACGTGATCAACAAGGGCGCGATCAAGGCGGCGAAGGAAGCGGCGGCCACCCTCCAGAAGGCGGACGGCCAGAACGCCGCCGGCTGAACACGGCAACGGCCGGAGGGGCTGGGGACTCCTCCGGCCGTTCGTTCGTCGTCACGCGTCAGACGAGTTCTTCCTCCCGCCGTCCGCGCAGCAGCATCAGGCCCAGGTACACCACGGTCGAGGTGCCCAGGCCGACCGCCCAGCCGTAGTCGGCGAGCGGCTCAAGGGCCGGGATGGGCCGGCCGTCGATCAGCGGCTTGAAGCTGGCGCCGCCGACGGCGAGCACCCCGCCGGTCACGAAGGCCGCCACGGCCCGCCAGTTCCAGCCGCTCTCGTACCAGTAGCGGCCGCCCGAGCGGTACAGGTCGGTCAGGTCGAGCTTTCCGCGGCGCAGGATCCAGTAGTCGGCGATGAGGATGCCGGCGACCGTGCCGAGGAGACCGCCGACGAGGCCGAGCCAGGTGAAGATGTAGCCCTGCGGGTCGGAGTACAGCTTCCACGGCATGATCACCACGCCGAGCACACAGGTGACGAGCGCACCGGCGCGGAAACTGATCTTCCTCGGCGCGATGTTGGAGAAGTCGAACGCCGGGGACACCAGGTTGGCCGCGATGTTCACGGACAGGGTCGCCACCAGCACGGTGACCAGCGCGAACAGCAGTCCGACCACGTTGTCCGTCTTGGCGGCCAGCTGTACCGGGTCCCAGATCGTCTCGCCGTACACGGCCTGCGAGCCGGAGGTCACCAGCACCGACAGCAGCGCGAACAGCGTCATCGTGGTCGGCAGGCCGAGCGCCTGCCCCCAGGTCTGCGCCTTCTGCGACTTGCCGTAGCGGGTGAAGTCCGGGATGTTCAGCGACAGCGTGGACCAGAAGCCGATCATGCCCATCAGGGACGGCCAGAACAGCTTCCAGAAGTCGCCGCCCCAGCCGAGCTTGGAGGGCTGGTCGAGCAACGGACCGAAACCGCCTGCCTTGTTGCTCATCCAGATCAGCATCACGATCGCGCCGACGAGGACGAAGGGCGCCGCCCAGTTCTCGAAGCGGCGGATCGTCTCCATGCCCCGGTAGATGATCGCGACCTGGATCGCCCAGAAGATCGCGAACGACAGCCACATGGTCCAGGCGTAGCCGCCGATCTTCCCGGCGTCGCTCCAGCCGTTGCCGATCAGCTTCCCGGCGAGGAAGTAGATCGCCTCGCCGCCGATCCAGGTCTGGATGCCGAACCAGCCGCACGCCACCAACGCCCGTACGACGGCTGGCAGGTTGGCGCCGCGGACGCCGAAGGAGGCCCGGGCGAACACCGGGAAGGGGATACCGTACTTCGGTCCCGCGTGCCCGGTGAGCAGCATCGGGACCAGCACGATCACATTGGCCAGCGCGATGGTGAACACCGCTTGTTTCCAGTCCATGCCGACGGCGATGAGACCGGAGGCCAGCGTCCAGGACGCCGTGTTGTGGGCCATGCCGACCCACAGCGCGGAGAAGTTGTACGTCGTCCAGGTGCGCTTCTCGACGGGAACCGGGAGCAGGTCCTCGTTGGCGAAGGGGCCGCTGGGCTGCGGCGAACCAGGGGCGATCTCCACCCGGCCGTCGGCGAGGGTGACTTGGGAGGCGGGCGGTATGGCCGTGGGAGCGGTGTCGGTCATGGGCAGGCCAATCAAACGAGGGGCGGATCCGGAAAGGCCGTGCGGGGTCTCCGGCCCCCTCCCCGGGAACAGCGGGGAGGGGAGAACTGGAGTGGGGGGACGGGGAGTCGGTTCTGGGTGAGGCTCAGCCGTTGACGGCGGGGATCACCGTCGTGCCGTACACGTCGATGACCTTCTCCTGCGCGTCGTGCATGTCGTAGACGGCGAACTGGTCGACGCCCAGCGCGCGCAGGGCGTTCAGCTTCTCGATATGCTTCTCGACCGGTCCGATCAGGCAGAACCGGTCGACGATCTCGTCGGGCACGAACTGGGTGTCGGGGTTGTCGCTGCGCCCGTGGTGGGAGTAGTCGTACCCTTCGCGGGCCTTGATGTAGTCGGTGAGTTCCTCGGGGACCTGGGAGGAGTGCTCGCCGTACTTCGACACCAGGTCGGCGACGTGGTTGCCGACCATGCCGCCGAACCAGCGGCACTGGTCCCGGGCGTGGGCGAGCGCCTCGGGCGAGTCGTCGTCGGTGACATAGGCCGGGGCGGCGACGCAGATCCTCACCTCGGACGGGTCGCGTCCGGCGGCGACGGCGGCGTCCTTGACGGCCTTCACCATGTACTCGGTGAGATAGAGGTCGGCGAGCTGGAGGATGAAGCCGTCGGCCTCCTCGCCGGTCATCTTCAGCGCCTTCGGACCGTACGCGGCCATCCAGACGGGGAGTTCGGCGCCCTCCTTGATCCAGGGGAACCTGACGACCGTGCCGCCGAGGTCCGCCTCCTGGCCCGAGCCGAGCGCCCTGATCACCTTCATGGCGCCACTGATCCGGGCGAGCGTGTTCGGGGTGCGGCCGGCGACGCGCATCGCGGAGTCGCCGCGGCCGATGCCGCAGACCGTGCGGTTGCCGAACATGTCGTTGAGGGTGGCGAAGGTGGAGGCGGTGACCTCCCAGGTGCGGGTACCCGGGTTCGTCACCATCGGGCCGACCGTCAACGTGCTGGTGTTGGCCAGGATCTGACTGTAGATCACGAACGGCTCCTGCCAGAGCACGGCGGAGTCGAAGGTCCAGCCGTACGTGAAGCCGCTCCGCTCGGCACGCTGCATCAGCTCGACGACCTTCGAGGCCGGCGGGTCGGTCTGCAGAACGAGTCCGAAGTCCATGTGCGCCCTTCCTAGTTGAGGTACTGACAGGTGGAGCGCGGGGTGTAGACGCCGTGACCGGCGTGTCCGGTGTACTCCCGCTCGGTGATGACGAGTTCGCCCCGCGAGAGGACCGTCTCGACGCGGCCGGTGAGGCGCTTGCCCTCGTACGCCGAGTAGTCGACGTTCATGTGGTGGGTCTCGGCGGAGACGGTCTGCTCGGCGTGCGGGTCGTAGATGACGACGTCGGCGTCGGCGCCCGGGGCGATGGTGCCCTTCTTCGGGTACATGCCGAACATCCGGGCCGGGGTGGCGCAGGCGATCTCGATCCAGCGCCGGCGGCTGATGTGACCGTCGACCACGGCCTGGTGGAGCAGGTCCATCCGGTTCTCGACGCCGGGAAGGCCGTTGGGGATCTTCGAGAAGTCGCCCCGGCCGAGCTCCTTCTGGCCCACGAAGCAGAAGGGGCAGTGGTCCGTGGACACCACCTGGAGGTCGTTCGTCCTGAGGCCCTGCCAGAGCTTCGCCTGGTGCTCCTTGGGCCGCAGGGGCGTGCTGCACACGTACTTGGCGCCCTCGAAGTCGGGCTCGGCGAGGTTGTCCGTGGACAGGAACAGGTACTGCGGGCAGGTCTCGCCGAAGACGTTGAGGCCCTCGTCGCGGGCGCGCGCCAGCTCGGCGACCGCCTCCGCCGCCGAGACGTGCACGACGTAGAGCGGGGCCCCGGCGACCTGCGCCAGCTTGATGGCCCGGTGGGTGGCCTCGGCCTCCAGGAGCGCCTTGCGGACCTCGCCGTGGTACCGCGGGTCGGTCTCGCCGCGCGCCAGCGCCTGCTCGACCAGGACGTCGATGGCGATGCCGTTCTCCGCGTGCATCATGATCAGCCCGCCGTTCTCGGCGGAGCGCTGCATGGCGCGCAGGATCTGGCCGTCGTCGGAGTAGAAGACGCCCGGGTAGGCCATGAACTGCTTGAAGGAGGTCACCCCCTCCTCGACCAGCAGGTCCATCTCCTTGAGCGTCTCCTGGTTCACATCGGAGACGATCATGTGGAAGCCGTAGTCGATCGCGCAGTTGCCCTCCGCCTTGGCGTGCCAGGCGTCGAGGCCCTCGCGCAGGGTGTGGCCGACGCTCTGCACCGCGAAGTCGACGATCGTGGTCGTACCGCCCCAGGCGGCGGCCCTGGTGCCGGTCTCGAAGGTGTCGGAGGCGAAGGTGCCGCCGAACGGCAGCTCCATGTGGGTGTGGGCGTCGACCCCGCCCGGGATCACGTACTTCCCGGTGGCGTCGATGACCTGCTCGGCGGTCCAGGCCTCGGCGGCCGGGGTGCCGGAGGCGGCGAGGGCGGCGATACGGCCGTCCTCGATCAGGACGTCGGCGTGGATCTCGTCGGACGCGGTGATGACGAGTCCGCCGCGGATGATTTTACGGCTGCTCATGTTCCGGCTCCGGAGAGGTAGTTGGTCGGGTGCGGGTCGATGGTGGTTGATCGCGCTCACGCGGCGGAGCCGCATGGGTTGCAGCCCCCCGCCCCCAGGAAAAAGACCTGGAGTGCGGGGAACTGCGAGGTCACGGCGCTGTCAGCGGACCGTAGGCCTCCGGGCGGCGGTCGCGGTAGAACTGCCAGCGGTCGCGGACCTCGCGGAGCTTGGCCAGGTCCAGGTCGCGGACGACGAGTTCGCTCTCCTTGTCGCTGGCCACCTCGCCGACGAACTGGGCCTCCGGGTCCACGAAGTAGGAGGTCCCGTAGAAGTCGTTGTCGCCGAGTTCCTCGATGCCGACCCGGTTGATCGCGCCGACGAAGTACTCGTTGGCGACGGCCGCCGCCGGCTGCTCCAGCTGCCACAGGTAGGCGGACAGTCCGCGCGAGGTGGCCGAGGGGTTGAAGACGATCTCGGCGCCCTCCAGCCCCAGCGCGCGCCAGCCCTCGGGGAAGTGGCGGTCGTAGCAGATGTAGACGCCGATCTTCCCGACGGCGGTGTCGAAGACGGGCCAGCCCACGTTCCCGGGACGGAAGTAGAACTTCTCCCAGAACCCGTTGACCTGGGGGATGTGGTGCTTGCGGTACTTGCCGAGGTAGGAGCCGTCGGCGTCGATCACGGCGGCCGTGTTGTAGAGGACGCCGGGCTGCTCCTCCTCGTACATCGGCAGCACGAGGACGATGCCGTGCTCGCGGGCGAGTGCCTGGAAGCGCTGGACTATGGGTCCGTCCGGGATCTGCTCGGCGTACTCGTAGAACGCCGGGTCCTGTACCTGGCAGAAGTACGGCCCGTAGAACAGTTCCTGGAAGCACAGAACCTGAGCGCCCTGAGCCGCCGCGTCGCGGACCGCCTGTTCGTGTACCTGGATCATCGATTCCTTGTCGCCGGTCCAGGCAGTCTGGAAGACGGCGGCGCGGATCACTCTGCTCATCGGGACCTCCGGTCACTCGGTGTGCGAGGAGCTTAGGAAGGCCGGAAGACCCATTTGAGTTGCACCGTGTCACGTCTGCGGGAGCCCGGCGTGCCACCGTGTCACGTCTGCTTGGGCTCATGTTTCACCGCCGTTTTCCCAGGTCGTCACATATTTCAGGCCTGTTGCACGTCGTGCGCGAGCAGGGCGATGTGCACCGAGGCGGCCTGTTCGAAGTCATCGAGGTCCACGCCGAGCCGCCCCTGTATCGCCTCCAGACGGCGGTACAGCGCGGGCCGGGAGACATGGTGGAGTTGCGCGGTGCGCGACTTGTTGCGGCCGGTGGCGAGGTAGGTGCGCAGTACGGCGAGCAGGTCGTCGCCCGCCGCGCCGCACAGCAGCCCGTCCAGCTCCCGCTCCGCGAAGGACTGCACATGCGGGTCGTCCCGCAACAGCCGTATCAGACCGCGCAGATGGACGTCCCGGAGCCGTACGACGGCCGGCAGATCGAGGGCGGCGGCGGAGTCGGTGACGGCGTCCGCGACATGCTGGGCCTCGCGCAGCCCGGCCGGGACGTCGTCCCAGACGGTGCGCGGGTCGGCCGCCGCGACGACCGTGCGGGTCTCCCCCGACTCGGTGCGCAGCCGGGCCGCGAAGTGTGCGGCGAGTGCCTCGGCATCCTGGTCGCGGGCGAGGCTGAGCAGTACGGCGGTCGCCCCGTCGGCCAGCTCCGCGACCAGTCCGGGCAGTCCCAACAGCCGTAGCATCCGCTCCAGTTGGGCGGGGTCACCGTCGCGCACGACGAGCGGCACGAAGGTGCGCCGGTTGACGGGCAGTCCGGCCGCCCGGGCGCGCGGCAGCAGCTGCCGGGCCGGTACGACCCCGGAGACCAGGTCGGTGAGCAGGCTCTCCGCGGACTGCTCCTCCCAGGTGTGGGCGGAGCTTCCGGCGAGCATGCGGTGCAGGACGAGGGCCTCGGCGGCCCGGTCGGCGAGCAGCCGTCCGCCGGCGGTGTCGCCGCGGTAGCCGCAGAGCATGATCTGGCCCCATCGCTCGCCGCGCCCGCCGAGTTCGGCGCGGATCCAGCCGTCGCCCTCGCTGCCGCCGGCCTGCCGGGCGATGCGCTCCCAGTCCCGCAGGACGTCGTCGACGGCCGACCGCTCCCCCGCCGTGGCGAGTACCCGGTGGGCGAGGTTGGTGACGACGACGGGACAGCCGGTGTGGTGGGCGATCTGGTCGAGCAGCCGTTGCAGCGGCGCTCCGGCGGTGATCAGCCCGGTCAGTGCGGTCCTTACGGCCTCGGAGAGGCTGACGGCGGCGAACTTCCGCCGTACGAGCCGCGACTGGACCTCCTCGGTCAGTTCGGCGAAGGGGAACGGCCGGTGCAGGACGACCATGGGCAGTCCGCACCGGTCCGCGGCGCGCCGCATCACGTCCGGCGGGGCGGGGAAGGCGCGCCCCAGGCCGAGGACCACGGCGGCGGCCTCGGCCCGGTGCAGCGAGCGGATGTACTCGGCCTGCGCGGCCTGGTCACCGGCGAGCAGCACGCCGGTGGTGAGGACCATCTCGCCGCCGCTGAGCATCACGCCGACGTCGGCGGCCTCGGCGACGTGCACCCAGCGCACCGGCCGGTCGAGCTGGGCCGCTCCGGCCACCACCTCGGGTTCCCCGGCCAGGACCCGTTCCAGGGACAGGACCTGACGGACCGACAGAGCGGGTTCCAGGGGCTCGACGGGCCCCCAGGTCTCCAGGATGGTGGTCATGGCGGTGTTCCCTTGCTCGACCGGCGCGTGGCTCACGCCGGTGCTATTGCGTGCTCCGCAGCGCGCTCTCCAGGATCGCGGCGCCCTCCTCGGCCTCCGCGACGGTCAGGGACAGCGGCGGCGCGATCCGCAGGGCACTGGTGTCGTGCCCGCCGCCCTTGCCGATCAGCAGGCCGCCCGCGCGGGCCGCCTCCAGGACGGCTGAGGCCCGGTCCGGGTCGGCGCGGTCGGTGCCCGGCTTGGTCAGCTCGACGCCGATCATCAGCCCGCGCCCGCGTACCTCGCGGACGCCCGGGTCCTGGGCGGTGGCGGCCCGCAGCCGTTCGATGAGCAGGCCGCCGACCCGCCGGGCGTTGCCCTGGAGGTCGTGTTCGAGGAGGTAGGTGAGGTTGGCGAGGCCGGCCGCCATGGTGAGCTGGGTGCCGCCGAAGGTGGAGATGCTGTTGGCGTCCAGGCAGTTCATGATCTCGGCGCGGGCGACTACACCGCCGATGGAGGAGCCGTTGCCGATGCCCTTGGCGAAGGTGACGATGTCCGGCGGGCCGCTGCTGCCGTGCGCCTGCCAGCCCCAGAAGTGGTCGCCGGTGCGTCCCCAGCCGGTCTGCACCTCGTCGGCGATCCACAGGATGCCCCGCTCGTGCAGGACCTCGCGGAAGGCCGCGTACAGGCCGTCCGGGGGCGAGGTGAAGCCGCCGACGCCCTGGACCGGCTCGGCGATGAGGGCGGCGGGCGGGCGGGTGTGCCCGAGCAGGTCCTTCAGGTCGGCTACGCAGGCCGCGATGAACTCGTCGTCGCTCAAGGCGGCGAAGGGGCCGCGTCCGCGCACCCCGCCGTGCACGTAGAGGGTCTGCAGCGGGGACAGCGAGGTCGGGGACCAGCCGCGGTTGCCGGTGATGCCGACCGCGCTGAAGGAACGGCCGTGGTAGCTGTTGCGCATCGCGAGGATCGTGTTGCTGCGCCGGTAGGTGGTGGCGAGCATCAGGGCGGTGTCGTTGGCCTCGGTGCCGGAGGTCGTGAAGAACACGCGCGCGTCCGGGATGCCGCTCAACTTGGCGACCCGCTCGGCGAGTTCGACCATGGGCCGGTTGAGGTACAGGGTGGAGGAGTGGACGATGCGCCCGGCCTGCTCGCTCACCGCCTTGGTGACCTCGGGCAGCGCGTGCGCGGTCATGGTGGTGAGGATGCCGCCGAAGAAGTCGAGATAGCGGTTGCCTGCGACGTCCCAGACGTGCCGGCCCTCCCCGTGGGTGATCTCCAGGGGCTCCTCGTAGTAGAGCGCAAGCCAGTCCGGCAGGACGCTCCGGTGACGCGCGTACAGGTCGCTCACGGCTGCACCAGCCCTTCGTAGGCGTCGGGGCGGCGGTCGCGGTAGAAGGCCCACTGCTGCCGCACCTCTTCGATCAGGTCGAAGTTCAGGTCGCGGACGACGAGTTGCTCGCTCCTGTCGCTCGCGATCTCGCCCACGAACTGCCCTCGCGGGTCGACGAAGTACGACGTCCCGTAGAAGTCGTTGTCCCCGTACTCCTCGATTCCCACACGGTTGATCGCGGCGATGAAGTACTCGTTGGCGACGGCGGCGGCCGGCTGCTCGAGGCGCCAGAGGTAGCTGGACAGGCCCCGGTGGGTGGCGGAGGGGTTGTAGACCAGCTGGGCGCCGTTGAGGCCGAGCTGCCGCCAGCCCTCCGGGAAGTGGCGGTCGTAGCAGATGTAGACGCCGATCCTGCCGACGGCGGTGTCGAAGACGGGCCAGCCCGCGTTGCCCGGCTTGAAGTAGTACTTCTCCCAGAAACCCTTCACCTGCGGGATGTGGTGTTTGCGGTACTTGCCGAGGTAGCTGCCGTCCGCGTCGATCACGGCCGCGGTGTTGTAGTAGAAGCCGGACTGCTCGACCTCGAAGACCGGGACGACGATCACCATGCCCGTCTCGCGCGCGAGATCCTGCATACGGCGCACGGTCGGCCCGTCCGGGACCGGCTCGGCCCAGCGGTAGTGCTCCGGCTCCTGCACCTGGCAGAAGTAGGGGGCGTTGAAGACCTCCTGGAACCCGATGACCTTCGCGCCCTGCCGGGCCGCCTCGCGGGCGTGCTCCTCGTGTTTCGCCACCATGGACCCGGTGTCGCCGGTCCAGGTGGCCTGGACCAGTGCGGCACGTACGACGTTCGGCATGAGCTGCTCCTTCGACAGGACGTCAGAGCCTCTACGCCCGTAGACGAAGGTCGTAGAGGGACGAACGTAAGCCTCCGGGAGGGGCTTGCCAAGACCATCGTCGTTAACCCGCCGAGTCGATCGCGTTTCACACTCACGCGGGCGAGCCGCGGTGCGTACGGCGTATCCGGCCGGACCGGCGCTACGCGGTGAAGCCGGCCACTCGCAGGGCGTGGACCAGGTCCCAGCGGCACTGTTCCGAGACGGCCCGGGCGGACTCCAGCAGCAGCGGGATCAGGGTCCGGGGCTCGGGGGCGGCGCTGCGGGCGGCCTCCTCGGGGGTGCGGACGCGGACGTAGGCGTCGAGCAGGGCGCGGGCCTCGCGCCGGCGGCCCGCGCGGGCCAGGTCCAGCACGGCCTGTCCGATCTCGCCGGCGGGGCGGGCGACGCCCTGCCGCAGGATCTGCTCGCCGTCGGCCGTCCGCCCCACGGCGGCCAGCGCGTCGGCGGCGGCCACCAGCCGGTCGGCGGGCAGCGAGGCGGCCTCCCACAGCAGCGTGGTCCAGTCGGCGTCGAGCCCGGCGCGCCGCAGCTCGGCCGCGAGCAGCGGGATCCGCGCGGCGGGCCAGTACGCCAGCTCGACGAGCAGCGCGTGCGCCTCGCCGCTGCGGCCCTCCCGGCGCAGCCCCACCAGCCGCTCCACCACCCGCACGGTCTCCTCCCGCGCCTCGGCGTCCAGCGCCTCCCGCTGCGGCTCGGCCTTGCGCTCCGCCCGCTCGCCGGCCCCGGCGAACCGCGCGCCCCGGGGCGTACGCCGCCCGGAGGCCGCGGGCGCGGCGGGCACCGGCTCGGGCCCGGCGGCCTGCGGTACGGCGACGGAGGCGTCCCCCTCCTCCACCATCCCCGCGAACCGCGCACCGCCACGGCGACGCTTGCGCTGCTTGGCGAGCGGGGCCGGTGCGTCCTGTTCCGGTACGGCGGCCTCGGCGACGGCGGCCGGCTCACTGTCGTATGCAGAAACCGTGGGCCCTGCCGGGGCCTCGGTGCCGTACTCCGCACCGGTGTGGTGCGCCTGCTCGCTGTGCGCGGAGTCGCCCCCGTGCAGCGATTCCGCGCCCCGGAACTGCCCGCTGCCCGTCCTGCGGTCCAGCTCGGACATCCGGTAGCGCAGTTCGGCGCAGCGCGCGACGGCGCGTTCGTGGTCGTCGTGGGCCCAGGCGAGGTCGAGGCGGAGGGCGTCGGCGTCCTCGCGGGTGGCCGCGCCGGCCAGCATGCGGCCCAGCTCGGCCTGCCGTTCGGCGGCGTAGCGCTGCTCGCGAAGCATGACGTCGAGGCGGTCGCCGAGGACCTCCCGGCCGCCGGGACGCCCGTCGTACGCGACGAACGCGGCGGAGTGGAGCCGGCGGGCGCGGTCCGCCTCCTGTACGGCTGCGGGGGTCCCGTACCCGGCGGCGAGGTCCTGGAGAAGTGCCTGCACCACGTCCCAGGGCGGCACCTCACGCCCGTCGAGGCAGGCCTGCATGCCGTCGGGGTCCCGCTGCCAGAACACCGCGCACCAGCCCGCGCCGTGGTCGAGGCGCGCCAGCAGCTCGCTCAGGTAGTTCGCGAACTCCTTCACCTGTCCCGGGAGTTGATCCACAGCCATTGCTCAACTCCCGCTCGACGGAACACTCCGGACCGTAGAAAACACCAGTCGTGTTACAGCGGGGCTACAACGAGCTTTCCATGCGGACGCGACGTAAGCCCTTACCCGCTCTTGACCCGTTCCGTCCCTCAGACCCCGGCAAGGACACACCGCCCGGCGAGGTCGTCCATGGACAGCCCGAGCGCGCCGGCGAGGGCGGCGACGGTGAAGAAGGCGGGGGTCGGGGCCCGGCCGGTCTCGATCTTGCGGAGGGTCTCGGCGGAGATGCCCGCGCTCGCCGCGACCTCGGTCATGCTCCGGCCGCCGCGGGCCTCGCGGAGCAGCCGCCCGAGCCGCTCGCCGCGTTCGCGTTCTTCTGGGGTCAACGGGTTGCGTACCATGCCGCCATTCTAATACCGGCGTAGAAACCGGTATAGTAATTGCGGTAAAGTAATTGGCATGGTGGAACTGAAGACGGACACATCGATCGACGCCATGTACGAGGCCGGCCAGGTCGTCGCACAAGCCCTGACAGCGGTACGCGAGGCCGCCGACGTGGGCGTCTCCCTGCTGGAACTGGACGAGCTGGCGCACGATGTACTGCGCAGGGCGGGCGCGACCTCCCCCTTCCTCGGCTACCGCCCCTCCTTCGCACCGGTGCCCTTCCCGGCGGTGCTCTGCGCCTCGGTGAACGACGCGATCGTGCACGGCATCCCGACCGGCTACCGGCTGCGCGACGGCGACCTGCTCTCGGCGGACTTCGGCGCGGAGCTGAACGGCTGGGCCGGCGACTCGGCGCTCAGCTTCACCGTCGGCACGGCCCGCGCCGCGGACGTCCGCCTGGTCGAGACGGCGGAGCGCGCCCTGGCGGCCGGTATCGAGGCGGCGGTGGTCGGCAACCGCATCGGCGACATCGCCCACGCGATCGGCTCGGTGGCCCGCGCCGCGGGCTACGGCATCCCACAGGGCTTCGGCGGCCACGGCATCGGCCGCCGTATGCACGAGGACCCCCCGGTCCCCAACGAGGGCCGCCCCGGCAGGGGCTTGCGCCTGCGCCACGGCATGGTCCTGGCGATCGAACCCATGCTCATCGCGAGCGGCAACGACGGCTACCACGAAGCCCCCGACGGCTGGACCCTCAAAACGAACGACCGCTCGAGAGCGGCCCACGCGGAACACACGGTGGCGATCACGGAAGCGGGCCCGCGCATTTTGACGGAACGCTAGCCGTACCCACCCAGGGGCGCGGGGCTGTATCGATGTGCGGCTCCGCCGCGTGGGCGCGAGCAACCACACACAACCCGCACCCGCCGTACGACCGCGCCCCGCAGGACATGCCGCGCCTCCCCACCCATGCCACCCTGAACTAATGACCAGCGGCAATCCCAGCCCGGACGGCGACGGAGACCCCTTCGGCGACTTCCTCGCCCGCTTCTTCGGCGGCCCCCGCCCCGGCCCCCGCCAGATCAACATCGGCCAGCTCCTCAGCCGCCCGGCACGGGAGCTGGTACGCGGCGCTGCGAGATACGCCGCCGAACACGGCAGCCGCGACCTCGACACCGAGCACCTGCTGCGCGCGGCCCTCGCGGCGGAGCCGACCCGCGGTCTGCTCACCCGGGCCGGCGCCGACCCCGACTCCCTGGCGACGGAGATCGACAACCGCGCCGGCCCGGTCCAGCACCCGCCGGGAGAGGTGCCGCCGCCGACCTCGCTGTCCCTCACCCCGGCCGCCAAACGCGCCCTCCTGGACGCCCACGACCTGGCCAGGTCGCGCGGCGCCGGCTTCATCGGCCCGGAGCACGTGCTCGGCGCCCTCGCCTCGAACCCGGACTCGGCGGCCGGGCACATCCTCAACGCGGCCCGGTTCGCACCGAACGGCCTGCCGCCCGAGGCCCCGGAGAGCACGCAGGCCCACCCTGAACGGCAGCGGCCCACCGGCACGCCCACCCTGGACAAGTACGGCCGCGATCTCACAGACCTCGCGCGCCAGGGCCGTATCGACCCGGTGATCGGCCGGGACGACGAGATCGAGCAGACGATCGAGGTGCTCTCCCGGCGCGGCAAGAACAACCCGGTGCTGATCGGCGACGCGGGCGTCGGCAAGACGGCGATCGTGGAGGGGCTGGCGCAGCGCATCGTGGACGGCGACGTGCCGGAGGTGCTCGACGGCCGCCGGGTGGTCGCCCTGGACCTGGCCGCCGTGGTCGCGGGCACCCGCTACCGCGGCGACTTCGAGGAGCGGCTGAACGCGATCGTGGGCGAGATCAGCGCCCACTCCGACCAGCTGATCGTGTTCATGGACGAGCTGCACACGGTGGTCGGCGCGGGCGGGGGCGGCGAGAGCGGCTCGATGGACGCGGCCAACATCCTCAAGCCGGCGCTGGCCCGGGGCGAGCTGCACATCGTGGGCGCGACGACGCTGGAGGAGTTCCGGCGGATCGAGAAGGACGCGGCGCTCGCCCGCCGCTTCCAGCCGGTCCTCGTGCCCGAACCGTCCGTCGCGGACGCGATCGAGATCCTGCGCGGGCTGCGCGACCGCTACGAGGCCCACCACCAGGTCCGCTACACCGACGAGGCGCTGGTCGCGGCCGTGGAGCTGTCGGACCGCTATCTCACCGACCGGCGGCTGCCCGACAAGGCGATCGGCCTGATCGACCAGGCCGGTGCCCGGGTGCGGCTCGGCGCCCGTACGAAGGGCACGGACGTACGGGCCATGGAGCGCGAGGTGGAGCAGCTCGCCCACGACAAGGACCAGGCCGCGGCGGACGAGCAGTACGAGCAGGCCACCCGGCTGCGCGACCGCATCGCGGAGCTGAGGCAGCGCATCACGGACGCCTCGGGCGAGGACACCGCCGACGAGGGACAGCACCTGGAGGTCACCGCGCAGGCCGTCGCCGAGGTGGTGTCGCGGCAGACCGGCATCCCGGTCGCGCGCCTCACCCAGGAGGAGAAGGACCGGCTGCTGGGCCTGGCGGAGCATCTGCACGAGCGGGTGGTCGGCCAGGAGGAGGCGGTACGGGTCGTCTCGGACGCGGTGCTGCGCTCGCGCGCCGGGCTGGCGAGCCCGGACCGGCCGATCGGCAGCTTCCTGTTCCTCGGACCGACCGGCGTCGGCAAGACGGAGCTGGCCCGCGTGCTCGCGGAGGCCCTGTTCGGCAGCGAGGAGCGCATGGTCCGGCTCGACATGAGCGAGTACCAGGAGCGGCACACCGTGAGCCGGCTGGTGGGCGCGCCGCCCGGGTACGTCGGTCACGAGGAGGCCGGTCAGCTGACGGAGGTCGTCCGGCGCCACCCGTACTCCCTCCTCCTGCTCGACGAGGTGGAGAAGGCGCACCCGGACGTCTTCAACATCCTGCTCCAGGTCCTGGACGACGGCCGGCTGACCGACGCGCAGGGGCGCACGGTCGACTTCGCCAACGCGGTGATCGTGATGACCAGCAACCTGGGTTCGGAGGCGATCTCCCGGCGCGGGCCCGGCATCGGCTTCGGCCCGGGCGGTGCCGAGGCCGACGAGGAGGCGCGCCGGGAACAGATCCTGCGCCCGCTGCGCGAGCACTTCCGGCCGGAGTTCCTCAACCGCATCGACGAGATCGTCGTCTTCCACCGGCTCACCGGCGAACAACTGCGGCGGATCACCGGCCTGTTGCTGGAGAGGACCCGGCGGCTGCTGCACGCGCAGGGCATCGGCGTCGAGTTCACCGACGCGGCCGTCGACTGGCTGGCCGAGCGCGGCCACCAACCCGAGTACGGTGCCCGCCCGTTGCGCCGGACCATCCAACGGGAGGTCGACAACCGGCTGTCCCGGCTGCTGCTCGACGGCCGGGTGAAGGACGGCGACCTGGTGCGGGTGGAGGTCGGGGACGGACAGCTCGCGTTCCGCACGCAGCCGTCCGTCCCCACGGCCGAACTATGAGACGGAGTGCACCACCTGGCTATGAGGCGGGGTACACCACCTGTGCCGAACCGCCGCCACGCCGTACGGTCTCGGCGGCGGCCAGCCACTTGCCGCCCGGCAGCCGCTGCACACCGGTGGCCGCGCCGATCTCGGGGTTCAGCCTGAAGGAGTGCCCGATCTTCTCCAGCCGGGTCCTCAAGTCGCTGTTGTAGAGGCCGGGTTCGAGTTCGGTCTGGGCGGCGTTGCGCTGGCTGGCGCGCGGTGCGGCGATCGCGTCGACGAGCGGCAGGCCCCGGTCGACGAACTCGGTGAGGGTCTGCAGCACGGTGGTGATGATGGTCGCGCCGCCGGGCGAACCGAGTGCCACCACGGGCTTGTTGTGCCCGTCGAGGACGATCGTGGGCGAGATGGACGAGCGCGGCCGCTTGCCGGGGCCGGGCAGGTTCGGGTCGTGCACGGCCGGGTTGGCCGGGGCGAAGGAGAAGTCGGTCAGCTCGTTGTTGAGGAGGAAGCCGCGGCCGGGGACGGTGATGGCGCTGCCGCCGGTCTGCTCGATGGTGAGCGTGTAGGAGACGACGTTCCCCCACTTGTCGGCCGCCGTGAGGTGCGTGGTGTTCTCGCCCTCGTACGTGGTCGGGGCCGCCGTGCCACCGGTGTCGCAGGCGGCCGGATGCCTCGGGTCGCCGGGCGCCACCGGGCTGGTGAGGACGGCGTCGTCCTTGATCAGGCAGGCCCGCGAGTCGGCGTACTTCTGCGAGAGGAGTTCCTTCGTCGGTACGTCCTCGAAGGCGGGGTCGCCGACCCAGCGCCCGCGGTCGGCGAACGCGATCCGGCTGGCCTCGATGTAGCGGTGCAGGTACTGGACCTCGCTCGCCTTCGAGAGGTCCGTCCTCTCCAGGATGTTGAGGGCCTCGCCGACCGTGGTGCCGCCGGAGGAGGAGGGCGCGATGGAGTACACGCCCAGGCCGCGGTACGACGTCCTCGTGGGCGCCTGGAGCTTGGCGCGGTAGGCGGCGAGGTCGGCGGCGGACAGCTTGCCGGGACGTGCCTTCCAACCCGAACCCGGGTCCACGGGCGGGTTGTTGACCGTGTCGACGATGTCCTCGCCCAAGTCGCCCTTGTAGATGGCGGAGACGCCCTTGCGCCCCAGCTCGGCGTAGGTCCGCGCCAGGTCCGGGTTCTTGAACGTCGAGCCCGTCACGGGGAGTTGTCCGCCGGGCAGGAACAGCTTCGCGGTGGCCGGAAAGTAGCGGAAGCGGGTCTCGTTGGCGGCGGTCTGGGAGCGGAAGGTGTCGTCGACGGTGAAGCCGTCGCGGGCGATGCGCTCGGCGGGCTTCAGGACCGTGCCGAGCTTCTCGCTGCCCCACCTGGACAGCGCGGTCGACCAGGTCGCGGGCGTGCCCGGGGTGCCGACACCGAGGCCGCTGCTGACGGCGTCCGCGAAGGCGAGCGGGGCGCCGTTCTCCAGGAAGAGGCCGGAGTCGGCGGTCAGCGGGGCGGTCTCGCGGCCGTCGATGGTGTGCACCGTACGGGACTTGGCGTCGTAGTAGACGAAGTAGCCGCCTCCGCCGATGCCGGAGGAGTAGGGCTCGGTGACCCCGAGGGCGGCGGCGGTGGCGACGGCCGCGTCGACGGCGTTGCCGCCTTTGCGCAGCACCTCGATGCCGGCCGCCGAGGCGTCGGCGTCGACGCTGGCCACGGCGCCGCCGTAGCCGACGGCGACGGGGACCTTCTCGACCGCCGGCCCCCGGGCGGCGGGCGGCGCCGCCGCCCCCACCGAGACCACGGCGGCCAGGGCCGCCAGGACCGACAGTTTCCGCGCGACACGGCGACGCATCCGTACCTCCAGTCCAGGAACGTCCGCGCAGCGTAACCGCATTCAGGGGGCCTCGACAGGCACCTTCCGGGCACTGTCATACGACTGCCACACCTCGAACACGGGTACGTGGACGTCACGCTCGACCGCTACCATGCGCGCCCATGAACGACGACGTGCGCAACATCGTCCTGGGTGTCGTCGCGGCGGGCATCAGCGCCGCGCTGGGCTGGGCGGCCCGGAACTATCTCTGGCGCCGGAAACTCCGGCGCAAGCAGACGTTCTTCGGGCTGCCCGAGAACTCCGAGTCGCTGCTCGTCGTCAACCGCGACCCGGCGAGCTCGGAACCGGCGGTGCACCGCTTCGACGTGTTCGCGCTCCTCGAACTCGCCTCGCTGATCAAGGAGTGCGGGGCCAACGTCCAGGTGGTCACGCAGGACACGACCCAGCAGGGCTTCGGCGAGCGCACCGAGTTCTGTCTGGGCGGACCCGCCTCCAACCGCCGTATGACGGCGCACATGTCGGCGCTGCTGCCGGGCGTGCGGGTCAACGTGGACCCCGAGCCGGGCCCGGACCGGGGCGCGTTCCAGATCGGCGGCGAACGCTACCGGCTGGACCCGGGCATCACCGAGTACGTGCTGCTGGCCCGGCTCACCCCGCCCCAGCGGCGGGACGCGCGGCCGGTGTTCCTCTTCTGCGGGCAGCGCGCGATCACCAACCAGGCCGCCACCCGCTATCTCGCCCGCAACCACGAGCGGCTGGCCCGCAAGCACGGTTCGAACTCGTTCGTGCTGCTCCTGAAGGTGATCAACTCGCAGGCGTACGGCCCCGACGTCGTCGACAAGGTGGAGGACGTGACGAGGGCGGCGCAGACCCCGCTGCCGGACGGGGCGATCGTCACCCCGGCGTAGCGACCGTCTCCCGGACGCCGCTCGGACGTCGCCGGGACCAAGGAGAGCGGCTCCCTCGTCGTACGCCGATACGACGTGGGGCCGCTCGGCCTCGGCAAGCCGGTCTGTCGACCCGCTCTACGTGAGCACAACCCGTCCGGCGCGCAGCTGACCTTCTCCTCGCAGGCGAACGACCCGTCGTACGTGTCGGTCCCACTGCGCGAGCAGTGATCTCCGGCCGCCGCCGGGCGGGCAGGGCTCTGTGACTGCCGCCCCCTAGGGCCGGGTGGCCTTCGGAGGTCCCCCACCACCTGGCAGCAGCGTCCCCGGTTCTGCCGCGGCGGCGGTCGCGACCCCGGTCCTGGGGGATGAACGTCCCATCCTAGTCGCCCCCTCGGCGATGTCGACGTCTCGCAGTTCGATCAGTGGATCGGCGGCCATCCGCTGCCCTACTCACTCTCTGCCGGGTCGTGGTCGCCGCAAACTATCCAGCCCGGCCCGGCCCCCGAACACGACACGCACCTTTCGTGCATTAGCCGTATTACCGCTCATTCACCCCGGCTCAGGCCTCGGCCATCTCGCCGTACAGCTGGGACAGTTCGGGGACGCCGTTCGACGCCCATTCCTGTCCGGCCGTCACCACGTCGAACTCCCGCCCGGACGCCAGCCGGACGACGGGCTGCCCGTCCGGCCAGAAGTCCCACGCCGCGCCGGGCACGGTGCGGACGATGACGGTGCCCAGATAGAGCCCGGCGTCGTTGCCGAGCCACGGCAGGATGTCCTCGTCGTCCCGCCAGCGCGGCAGCAGCTGGTCCAGCGCCTCCAACGACTCGGCGGTGTCGTCGAGTCCGATCCCCGCCCGGGCCGCATGGGAACGCAGCAGCTCGCATTCGGAGAGGAGTTCCGCTACCCCCTCGGGGTCCGCGGCGAGGAGCGCGTGACCGTGCTTCTTGCGCCTGTTGCCCAGGAAAGGGATGTTCATACGTCCAGCGTGTCATTCGCACCGGCGTACGCACCACAGGCGCGCAGGCACAGGTCTGCGTGCGTACGGTCGAATTCCCGGGCCCGGCGCGCATGGCGCGTTGACCGCCCCGCACCCGCTCCTTAGCGTCGCGACCCGCTGCCGGTCCACCAGGTGTCCGGCTCGATGTCCGGCTCGGCTGCTGCTCGGTGTCCGGCTCGGTGTGCTGCTCGGTGTGCGAAGGAATCGGTACGTGCTGCGAAGTGTCCGCGGGCTCCCCGTCGTTCTCGTCCTGTCCGGGCTGCTGCTCGCTCCGGTACCCCCGGTCGGGGCGGTGTCCCCCGCACTGCCCCTGGAGGCGCTGTACGACAACGCCTCCACCGCCGACCTCGACGGTACGGGAGCCGCGCTGCCGGCGGCCGACCTGGCCGCCGCGGGCTGGGCACCGGGCCGTGAACTGACCGTGCGGGGCGCTCGGCTGACCTGGCCGCGCCGGCCGCCGGGCACCCCCGACAACGTCCGCGCCGACGGGCAGACCGTACGCCTCACCGGTCCCGGCGACGCCCTGGTCTTCCTGGCCACGGCCACGGGCGGCACCGAGGCGGGCGGCACGGGCAGTGTCATGTACGCCGACGGCTCGCGCTCCTCCTACCGGCTGACCGTCCCCGACTGGCGCACCGGCCCGCTCGCCACCAAGGCACTCTCGTTGCCGCACGTCGCCACGCCCGCCGGGCTGCTGCTCGCCGAGCGGGCCCGGCTGTACGCCGTGACGGTGCCGCTGGTGCGCGGGCTCGAGGTGGCCTCGGTACGGCTGCCCGTCGCCCCGCGGCTGCATGTGTTCGCGCTGGCGGTACGGAACGGTTCGGCCGGCTGGACCGGGAGCTGGGCCACCGCGACCTCCGCCCTGCCGGTGGCGGGGCCGTGGACCGACCGCACCCTGCGGCTGGTGGTGCACACCTCGACGGGCGGCCCCCGGGTGCGGCTCCGCTTCGCCAACACCTTCGGCCCGGCTCCGGTGCGGATCGCGGCGGCGACGGTGGCGGTGCGCGCGGAGGGGGCGGCGGCCCGCACGGCGCCGGTACCGCTGTCCTTCAGGGGCGCGCGGGGCGTCGAGGTGCCCGCGGGGGCGCAGGCGATCAGCGATCCACTCGCCTTCGCGGTGCCGGAGGACGCGGATCTGCTGGTGAGCTTCCACCTCCCCGGCACGGTGACCTCGGTGCCCTGGCACGGGCGCGCGATGCAGCGGTCGTACGTGAGCGAGCCCGGTGACCACACGGCGGACACGGACCCGGCCGCGTACACCGGCACGATCCGCACCTGGCCGCTGCTGACCGGGGTGGACGTCGGCGGCGGGCCCGGCTCGGTGGTGCTGCTCGGGGACTCGATCACCGACGGCGACGGGTCGACGCCGGACGCCAACCGGCGCTGGCCGGACGCCCTGGCCGCCCGGCTGCGCCGGCAGGACGCGGTGCCGCGCTACGGCGTCCTCAACGCCGGGATCTCGTCGAACCGGGTGGTGAGCGACCGCTACTCCGGGGAGGGGTTCTCCCCGGTCGGCGGCGGGGTGAGCGCGGTGCACCGGCTCGACCTGGACGTCCTCGCGCAGACCTCGGTACGGACGCTGGTCGTGTTCGAGGGCATCAACGACGTCCGCAGCGGGATCACGGCGGTCGAGGTGACCGCCGGGCTGCGGGAGATCGCGGAACGGGCGCGGGCGCACGGGGTACGGGTGCTCGCCGCCACGCTGCTGCCGTGCGGGGGCTCCTCGGACTACACGGCGGCCATGGAGGCCGAGCGCGCCGCGGTGAACGCGTGGATCCGGCACTCCGGCGTCTTCGACGGCGTCCTCGACTTCGAGCGCGCGCTGCGCGACCCCGCCTCCCCCGGGCGGCTGCTGCCCGCGTACGACAGCGGCGACCGTCTGCATCCCGGGGACGCGGGGTACGCGGCGCTCGCGGAGGCCGTGCAGCTCACCCTGCTCTGAGTCCTAGACCTCCAGGTCGACGACGACCGGTGCGTGGTCCGAGGCACCCTTGCCCTTGCGCTCCTCGCGGTCGACGTAGGAGTCCTTGACGGCCTTGGCGAAGGGCTCGTTGCCGTAGACCAGGTCGATGCGCATGCCCCGGTTCTTGGGGAAGGCGAGCTGACGGTAGTCCCAGTACGTGTACGGGTGGTCGTACTTGAGGGGGCGCGGGACCACGTCGGACAGGCCGGCCTCGCGCAGGGACGCCAGGGCGGCGCGCTCGGCCGGGGTGACATGGGTGAGGCCCTCGAACGCGGCCGTGTCGAAGACGTCGTCGTCCGTCGGCGCCACGTTGTAGTCGCCCATCACCGCGAACGGGCGGCTGCCGCCCGCGTCGCCCGCGACGGCCGCCTTCAGGGCCTCGAACCACTGGAGCTTGTAGGCGTAGTGCGGGTGGTCCACCTCCCGGCCGTTCGGCACGTACACCGACCAGACGCGGACCGGGCCGCACGTCGCCGAGATCGCGCGGGGTTCCGGGGCGCCGTCGTAGCCGGGGTCGCCGGGCAGGCCCTTGACGACGTCCTCGATGCCGACGCGGGAGATCACCGCCACGCCGTTCCACCTGCCGGTGGCGTGGACCGCGGCCTCGTAGCCCAGCTCACGCAGCTGGTCGAGCGGGAACTGCGCCTCGGCGACCTTGGCCTCCTGGAGGCACAGCACGTCCGTGCCGCTGCTCTCCAGCCAGGCCAGCAACCGCGGCAGGCGGGCGGTGATCGAGTTGACGTTCCAGGTCGCGATGCGCATGTCCCACAACCTACCGGGCGCCACTGACACTCACAGTGCCGTGCTCTCGCCGGGCGCCAGCCGCAGGTGCCGGGCGCCGCCGAGGGCGCCGATCTGGTTGTCGTAGATCGGGCGGGCGAGGTCGGTGAGGAGGGCGTCGTGGATGTCGTAGGCGCGCTCCGGCCGCACCTCGCGGACGTAGTCGATGACCTCGGAGATCTTGCTCCAGGGGGCCATGACGGGGAGCATCAGCGTCTCGACGGCGTGGTCGGGGACGGTGAGGGCGTCGCCGGGGTGGAAGACCCGGCCGCCGTCGATCAGGTAGCCGACATTGGTGATGCGCGGGATGTCCGGGTGGATGACGGCGTGCAGCTCGCCGTGGACCTGGACGTCGAAGCCCGCGGCGGTGAACGTGTCGCCGTGGCCGACGGTGTGGACGCGGCCGGGGAAGGCGGCGGCGAGCTTCTCCGCGACCGACCTGAGCGTCCAGATCTCGGCGGCCGGGTCGGCGTCCATGGCCGCGCGCAGGCGCTCCTCGCTGAAGTGGTCGGGGTGCTCGTGCGTGACCAGGATCGCGTCGGCGCCGACGGCCGCGTCCTCCTCGCTGAAACCGCCGGGGTCCAGGACGAGCGTGCGCCCGTCCTTCTCGAGACGGACGCACGCGTGCGACTTCTTCGTGAGCTTCGTGCTCGTGATCGTCGTCATGGAGTCCATCCTGCCTCTGCGGCCGGCCCCGGCGCTCACTCGGTCGGCGTGGTCTCCTCCCGGATGACCTGCTGCGCCACCCGGAAGGCGCTGTTCGCCGCCGGTACGCCGCAGTAGACCGCCGCCTGGAGCAGCACCTCCTTGATCTCGTCCGGGGTGAGGCCGTTGCGCAGGGCGGCGCGGGTGTGGAAGGCGAGCTCGTCCAGGTGGCCGCCGGCGACCAGCGCGGTGAGGGTGACGCAGGAGCGGGAGCGCCGGTCGAGGCCGGGGCGGTCCCAGACCTCGCCCCAGGCGTAGCGGGTGATGAACTCCTGGAAGTCCCCGGAGAAGTCGTCGGCCTGGGACAGCGCCCGGTCCACGTGCGCGTCGCCGAGGACCTCGCGGCGCACCTTCAGTCCGGCGTCGTAGGGGTCGGGACGGCCGCCCAGGACGTGCGGCGGCTCGGTGACGGGCGCGGGGGCGATCGCGGCGATGGCCACCGGCTGCGGAGCGACCACCGGGATCGCCCTGACCGGGATCCCGGGGACGGCCGTCTGACCGGTGCCGTGGTCGTAGGCGGGCTGCCAGGCGGTGGAGAAGTGCCGTACGAGGAGATCGGTGACGGCCGCGGGCTGCTCGACCGGGGCCAGGTGGGAGGCGCCGGGTACGACGGCGAGACGGGCGTCCGGGATGCCGGCGACCAGGGTGCGTGCCTCGGCGGGGCCGGTGACCTGGTCGTCCGAGCCGACCAGGACCAGGGTCGGGACGCCGATGAGCCCCAGCTCGGCACGGACGTCGAACGCGGCGAGCGCCTCGCAGGCCGCTATGTAGCAGCCGGGGTCGGTGGTGCGCACCATCTGCACCGCCCACTCGGTGATCGCGGGCTGCGCGGCGGCGAAGCCGGTGGTGAACCAGCGGTCGGGCGAGGTGCGGGCGATGGGGTCGAGGCCGTTGGTCCGCACGATCACCCCGCGCTGGCGGAACTCGTCCGCCGTGCCGAACCGCGGCGAGGCCGCGATCAGTGCGAGCGAGGCGACCCGCTCGGGGTGGCGCAGGGCCAGCTCCACGCCGACCGCCCCGCCGAGCGCGCAGCCCGCGTAGCCGAATCGCTGCACGCCGAGCGCGTCGAGTGTGGCGAGCAGGCGTTCGGCGAGGTCGGCGACCGAGCCGACCGGGTAGGCCGGGGCGCCGCCGTGGCCAGGCAGGTCGTAACGGAAGATCCGCCACTGCTGGGCCAGCTCGGGGACCTGGCGGTCCCACATGTGCCATGTAGCACCGAGGGACGTTCCCATGACCAGGACCGGAGCCTGTTCCGGCCCGTCAAAGCGGTACTGCAGGGTTTCGACGTTCTTCTCACTCACTCCCTCACGCTCCCACATCTCACATTCTCTTCGGGAGCGGGGTCGGGGACGCTCGCCAGACCTCCCCATGCGTCCGCCGCCGGACGAAGATCCTCCACATCCGGCTTCACCTACCGGCGCTTCGTCAGCGCACCAGGGCTGCGCCACCGCCTTGGCCTTGCGTACCTTCCGAGGGATCGTGACCTCTTGGGCAACGTTCGCGGCGACCAGGCACCGGGCCACTGCCCGGTGCGGTCGAGGATGTCCGGAAACCGATTCGGTCACGTGGACCCGGTGATCGTACGCACATGCGACGACGTCCTGCGGTCCCCGTCCGGCGCCGGGTCGGCCGGTCCGGGCAGCCCGCTGGAACCGGCTCCTGGGACCGGGCGTCCGGGGGCCGACCCGGTGCTCTCGCCGAGGAAGCCGCCCGACTGGTGCTGCCACAGCTTGGCGTAGGCACCGTTCGCCACGAGCAGCTCCTCGTGGGTGCCCTGCTCGACGACGCTTCCGCGGTCGAGGACGACGAGCCGGTCCATGCCGGCGACGGTGCTCAGACGGTGGGCGACCACGAGGGCCGTACGTCCGTCCATCAACCGCCACAGGGCGTCCTGGACGAGGAGCTCGCTCTCCGAGTCCAGCGCGCTGGTCGCCTCGTCGAGCAGCAGGATCGGGGCGTCGCGCAGGATGGCCCTGGCGAGGGCGACGCGCTGGCGCTGGCCGCCCGAGAGTTTCACTCCCCGCTCCCCCACCAGAGTGCCGAAGCCGTCGGGGAGTTGGTCGGCGAACTCCGTGACGTGCGCGGCCGCGGCCGCGGCGTGGATCTCCTCGTCGGTGGCGCCGGGCCGGGCGAAGGCGATGTTGTCCCGCAGGCTGCGGTGGAACATGGCGGGTTCCTGCGGGACGTAGGCGATCAGTGAGCGCAGGTCGGTCTGGCACAGCCGGCTGATGTCCTGACCACCGATCAGGATGCGTCCGTCGTCGATGTCCGACATCCGCAGCAGGAGCCGGGTGAGTGTGGTCTTGCCGCCGCCGGACCTGCCGACCAGACCGATCCGTGCGCCTGCGGGCACGTCCAGGCCGAGTTCCCGGAAAATCGGCTTCGCGCCCGCGTGGGCGAAGGTCACCGCCTCGAAGCGGATGCCGGTGTCCCGCGGTGCGAGCGGTTCGGGTTCCGCCGGGTCGAGCACGGTGGGCGGATCCAGCAGCAGCTCGGTGAACTGCGCGGCCTCGGTCATCGAGGTTTCCAGACGCCGGTAGATCTGGTTGAACTCGAACATGATCTGGGTCGCGTTGGAGTAGTAGGTGAAGGCGACGACGACCTCTTCCACTCCCTGGCCCGGGCCACCGAAGGCGATGGCGACCAACAGGCCCAGCACGTTGGTCAGCACGGACAGGGGGGCGATCAGGGTGTCGACGCGCAGATTGCCGTAGTCCCACGACCTCAGCGTCAGGCGCCGGGAGTCCGCGACACGGCCGCGGTGTTCGTCGGCCTCCCGCCGCTCGGCCGCGAACGCACGGATGGTCTCCATGTTCATGAGGCTGTCGGCGACGTGGCCGGAGACCCTGGCGATCGCCGCCTCACGGTCGTTGACGAGTCTCTGCCGGCGACGGATCAGAGGTGTCGCGGCTGCCACGGTCAGCGCGATCATCACCAGAAGGCCGGCGACGAGCATCGGTTCGTAGCTCCACAGCACCACGGCACCGAACACCAGGGGGACGAGGCTGCCCACGATCCGGTACGTCACCGTGTCGACGAAGTCCTCGAAGCGCTTGCCGAAGCTCAGCACCCGTTTGGTCAGGGAGCCGGCGAAGTTGTCGTGGAAGAACGCCGCGTCCTTGGCGAGGAGTTCATCCATACCGCTCACGTACAGGTGTTCCATGCCGAGGGCGTCCACGCGGTTCAGGCAGTGCTGCCCGACCCGCCACACGGCCTCGGCGAGGAGCAGTGTCACGCCGAAGCCCAGCACGTACGGCAGCGCCGAGCCGAGGGTGAGACCGCCGTCGTCGGCGGCCTGTCCTGCCAGTTTGGCGATCAGCAGGGGGGCGACGTAGCGGGTGCCGATGTTGCCCACGGCCGGCAGCAGCAGCGCGGGCAGGGCCAGCCGTCGTAGTCGCAGCAGTTCCCGGCCGTAGCGGCGCAGTGCCAGAACGACCGCGCTCCTGCCCGGCGTCGGCCCTCGCGTGTCTGTTGTCCCCATCACACTCCCGGAGGTTCGGAAGTCGGAAGTGTCCCGTCGGGGGAGGTTCTCAGTCCAGGCATTTACCGCGGACCGGCGAGAACCGGACACCGCTGCGTTCGGCGTACGCAACGGACGTATCCAGTGGTGAGCCTGCGGTAGTTGGTGCAGCCGTCGTCGGCCGTCAACGGCGGGGGGAACTGCACCACGTCGACGCAGCCGGCGCGGGCGCGGGCGCGCCGTGCTGAACCGGCTGGTCGGGCAGCCAGTGGATCACCTCGGCAGACTCTCCGGTAACGTCGGAATATGAGCCATCCGCATCCCGAACTGAAAGCCGCCCCTCCCCTGCCTGAAGGAGGCCTGAGGGTCGTCGCCCTGGGCGGTCTGGGGGAGATCGGCCGCAACATGACCGTCTTCGAGCATGCCGGCAAGCTGCTCATCGTCGACTGCGGCGTGCTGTTCCCCGAAGAGACCCAGCCCGGCGTGGACGTGATCCTGCCGGATTTCACCTCGATCCGTGATCGCCTGGACGACATCGTGGCCGTGGTGCTCACCCACGGCCACGAGGACCACATCGGTGGCGTGCCGTATCTGCTGCGAGAGCGCTCCGACATCCCTGTCGTGGGCTCGAAGCTGACCCTGGCGTTCCTGGAGGCCAAGCTCAAAGAGCACGGAATCCGGCCGCGCACGGTGCGGGTACGTGAGGGCGAACGGCGCGGCTTCGGACCCTTCGACTGCGAGTTCGTCGCGGTCAACCACTCCATCCCGGACAGTCTCGCCGTCGCGATCCGCACCGGGGCCGGAATGGTGCTGCACACGGGTGACTTCAAGATGGACCAGTTCCCGCTGGACGACCGCATCACCGACCTGCGCGCCTTCGCCCGCCTCGGCGAGGAAGGCGTCGACCTCTTCCTCACCGACTCCACCAACGCCGAGGTCCCTGGCTTCACCACCTCCGAGCGCGACCTGAACCCGGCGATCGAGCAGGTGATGCGTACCGCCCCGCGCCGGGTGATCGTCTCCAGTTTCGCCAGCCATGTGCACCGCATCCAGCAGGTCCTGGACGCCGCGCACCAGCACGGCCGGAAGGTCGCCTTCGTGGGCCGCTCCATGGTCCGCAACATGGGCATCGCCCGCGACCTCGGTTACCTGAAGGTTCCCAGCGGCCTGGTCGTCAGTACCAAGGAACTGGAGAAGCTCCCCGACCACAAGATCACCCTGGTGTGCACCGGGTCCCAGGGCGAGCCGATGGCGGCTCTGTCCCGGATGGCCAATCGCGACCATGTGATCCGCATCGGCAAGGGCGACACCGTCCTGCTCGCCAGTTCCCTGATCCCCGGCAACGAGAACGCCATCTACCGGGTGATCAACGGGCTGACCCGGTGGGGCGCCCATGTCGTCCACAAGGGCAACGCCAAGGTGCACGTCTCCGGGCACGCCAGCGCCGGTGAACTCGTGTACTGCTACAACATCGTCAAGCCCCGCAATGTCATGCCCGTGCACGGCGAGTGGCGCCACCTGCGGGCCAACGCCGACCTGGCCATCCGTACGGGGGTCGATCCCGAGCGGGTGGTCATCGCCGAGGACGGCGTCGTCGTCGACCTCGTGGACGGGCGTGCGTCGATCACCGGCAAGGTGCCCGCGGGCAACGTCTACGTGGACGGCATGGAGGTCGGCGGCGCCACCGAGGCGTCCCTGAAGGACCGCGTCACCCTCGCGGAGGAAGGCGTGGTCACCGTGGTGGCGATCGTCGACGCCGACACGGGCGCCCTTGCCGAGACTCCCGACTTCCTGGCCCGCGGGTTCGTCCACGACGACACCACCTTCGAACCGGTCATCCCCGTCATCGAGAAGACTCTGGCGACCGCGGCCCAGGAAGGCGTCGGCGACGCACACCAGCTGGAACAGCTCATCGCCCGTGCCGTGGCGAACTGGGCCTTCCGTACCCACCGCCGCAGGCCCCTCATCATCCCCGTCATCATCGACGCCTGACCGTCGGCCCCCCTTCCCCTCTCCTGCCCTGCCGGCAGCGGAAAGGTAAACGGATGAGCGCGCGTTTCGAGGAGATCGACTGGCGCCCGACAGCGATGGGCGACATCAGCCTGCGGCGCCGACGCGTCCCCGCGTCGGACACCGATGTGTACGAGGTGAAGCTCGGCGACGAGTTCCTGATGTCCAGCCTCTTCACAACCGGCGAGATCGCGCTCGCGGAACTCGGACTGGCGAATCTGCCCGGCACCGAACTGGACATCGCCGTCGGCGGACTCGGGCTCGGGTACACCGCCGAGGCTGTGCTGGACGACCCCCGAGTGCGCTCGCTGACCGTGATCGAAACGCTCGCCGAAGTCATCGACTGGCATCAGCGGGGCCTGGTCCCTCTCGGCGCCCGGCTGACTTCGGACACCCGCTGCCGTCTGGTTCAAGGCGACTTCTTCACGATGGCGGCCGATTCGTGCGGCCTGGACCCGGCGGAGCCCGGCCGCCGCTTCCACGCCATTCTGCTGGATGTCGACCATTCGCCGCGCCATGTGCTCCACCCGCGCCACGCGGCGCTCTACCAGCCTGCCGGGCTCCGCGCTCTCACCGGACACCTCCACCCCGACGGGGTCTTCGCCCTGTGGTCGAACGACCCGCCGGACAAACAGTTCACCTCCGCACTCACAGAGGTCTTCCCGCAGTCGGCGGTCCATGTCGTCGACTTCGACAATCCCCTGCAAGGGGGCACCTCGGCCAACACCGTCTACGTGGCCAGGACAGAACCAAGCCCGCCGTAGGCCGACCGTCTGCGTGGCGACCGCAGCCCCGGGCCGGTCCGGTCGACGCACCGAAGACGAGCACCGCGGGCCCTGGCCGACCACGAAGTGCGGCGCGGCCACGGGAGACCGTATCGTTCGTAGCGCCGTACCCTTCGTGGTGTCTACGGCGTCACATAGCGGGCGCCAAACCACTGGAGGCAACACCCCGTGCTGATTGCTCAGCGTCCGTCCCTGACCGAAGAGGTCGTCGACGAGTTCCGTTCCCGGTTCGTGATCGAGCCGCTGGAGCCGGGCTTCGGTTACACCCTCGGCAACTCCCTGCGTCGCACGCTCCTCTCCTCGATCCCCGGTGCGGCGGTCACGTCCATCCGCGTCGACGGCGTTCTGCACGAGTTCACCACCGTGCCGGGCGTCAAGGAGGACATCACCGACCTGATCCTCAACATCAAGCAGCTGGTCGTCTCCTCGGAGCAGGACGAGCCGGTCGTGATGTACCTGCGCAAGCAGGGTCCGGGTCTGGTCACCGCCGCCGACATCGCACCGCCGGCCGGTGTCGAGGTGCACAACCCCGACCTCGTCCTCGCCACGCTCAACGGCAAGGGCAAGCTGGAGATGGAGCTGACCGTCGAGCGCGGTCGCGGTTACGTCTCCGCCGTGCAGAACAAGCAGGTCGGTCAGGAGATCGGGCGCATCCCGGTCGACTCGATCTACTCGCCGGTTCTCAAGGTCACGTACAAGGTCGAGGCGACCCGTGTCGAGCAGCGCACCGACTTCGACAAGCTGATCGTCGACGTCGAGACCAAGCAGGCGATGCGTCCGCGTGACGCCATGGCGTCCGCCGGTAAGACCCTGGTCGAGCTGTTCGGCCTCGCCCGTGAGCTCAACATCGACGCCGAGGGCATCGACATGGGTCCGTCCCCGACGGATGCCGCCCTTACCGCCGACCTGGTACTGCCGATCGAGAACCTCGACCTCACCGTCCGTTCGTACAACTGCCTCAAGCGTGAGGGCGTCCACTCCGTGGGTGAGCTCGTCGCCCGCTCCGAGGCCGACCTGCTGGACATTCGCAACTTCGGGGCGAAGTCGATCGACGAGGTCAAGGCGAAGCTGGCCGGCATGGGTCTGGGCCTCAAGGACAGCCCGCCCGGATTCGACCCGACCGCCGCCGCCTTCGGTGCGGACGACGACGCGGACACGGGTTTCGTGGAGACCGAGCAGTACTGAGCGCTGCGCTGCGCCGGTCAAGGAGACACTTCGCGTGCGGGGCCAGGAGAACCTCCACGCTGTTCCCTGCCGGTGGGCGACCTAGGCCGGGCCCCGCGCCCGCGCACAAACCCTGGCGAAGGCAGTCGGCGGCAAGCGGCGCACCTCCGGCGCTTCACGCACAACCCTCTGCTCGGCCGGCCGACGGTCGCCACCTGGGCGTACGTCAGGCGCCTGGCCTCGCACGGCCGGCCGCCAGGCCGGGCGGGACGAACGCCCGGGGGCTGCCCGCTCTCGGCCTGGACACGGGGGGCGTGATCGGGCCGACTGCGATGTTGCGCTGCGCGACGGGTGCCGGCCGGCCATGACGACAGGCTGTGGGCGGTGGCGCTGGACGTGTCGGATTGCGATCCCGGCAGCCCCGCAGGGCATGCGGCGCCCGAGCCGGCACGTGGCGCGCGACCGGCCTGGTATCCCTGCTCCTCCGGCTCGGTGCTGCTGCACCTTGCGAGCGGATCAGGGCCGCGCAGCCATGCTGCGCGGCCCTGATCCTGTGCACCACGGGTCCTGTCGACGCCCGGCACAGGAGCGGACCCCCTTGCTCGGCCGAAAGGACTGCGAGGTCAGGCCGGCGTGATGTTCTCGGCCTGCGGGCCCTTCTGCCCCTGGGTGACGTCGAACGTCACGGTCTGGCCCTCCTGGAGCTCACGAAAGCCTGAGGAGTTGATGGCGGAGTAGTGCGCGAAGACGTCCGGGCCGCCCCCGTCCTGGGCGATGAAGCCGAAACCCTTCTCCGCGTTGAACCACTTCACAGTTCCCGTGGCCATGGTCATGCCTTCCAGTCGATGAATGCCTCTCACTCCATGTGGAAGGCGGGAGGTGATCGCCCTGGTTCCTGCGGCACAGCACAGCAAAACGCCCACGCCAAGGCGTGGGCAAAGGGAAATTCCGAACCACGACAGCTGACGCAGACGCTACACGCCCGCACACCACGTCACCACAGGAATGATCACGCCACACACCGGGACTGTGCGTGCGGTGCCCGCTGATACCGGCGGGCACGCTCATCTCATACCGCGGCCGGCGGGTTGGGTGGTCCGGCGGCGCGGCGGTGTTCGGCGTTGATGCGCTGTGCCTCTTCGAGCTGGTCTTCGAGGATGACGATGCGGCAGGCGGCCTCGATGGGGGTGCCGTTGTCGACGAGTTCCCGGGCGCGGGCCGCGATACGCAGCTGGTAACGGGAGTAGCGGCGGTGTCCGCCCTCCGAGCGGAGCGGGGTGATCAGCCGGGCCTCACCGATGGCACGGAGGAAGTGGGGAGTGGTGCCGAGCATCTCGGCAGCCCGGCCCATGGTGTAGGCGGGGTAGTCGTCGTCGTCGAGACGGCCGAAGGCGTCGTCTGCTGTCATCTCACCTCTCTGTGGAACGCGTAGAGGGGCCCTGGTGCCGTACGGCACCAAGGCCCCGAAGGAACTGCTACACCATCTGCCGGCGCTAGTGCTGCACCGGCCTTCTGTGTCCGCTGACCCGACCGAGATGCTGCCGGGGGCGCGGGGATCGCGGTTGCTTGACCGGAGACCACCTCACTATCGATGTCCTGCGGTACCCGGGTTCAAGGCTTCCACCCGGGCGATCCTGATGGCGCTCAAGTCCTCCGTTCTTCCCTCTGAACCGATCACTTACCAAGCGGGTACTGCGTACTGCTGGCACTGCTGATACTGCGAACTGCTTGCTGCTGCCCGGCAGTTCGTGTCTGCCGGGCCTTGCTCGATCTCGGCTACGAGAGAAACCATAACCACAGCACCGCACCATGTCTACTCTGGCGAGCATAGATTTCCGCACGCTCGAACGTGAGGTAACCCGCATCGACCGGTCCATTGACGGTCGGAGCAGCGACCGCCTCGCCCGCGCCACGACGGTCAACCCCCGGGCCTTGGGCGGCAAGACCGTGAGCGCCTGTCTTGCCCGGTAGCGCCACCGCTCGAGCAGCCGGATCGCCGGCGCCTATAATCTGCCTCGTGTCGAAGCCTGACGAGCTGCTCGTTGATGTCGCCGCCCTGGTGGAGTCCGGGCAGAGCAACCAGATGTCCCTGACCGTGGTCACCGGGGGTGCTGTCATCACCGGTCGGCTGGCTTCCGAAGCGGTGTGGAGGCGGAGGGTGTCGGAGGTACTGACGGATTCGGACCGCTTGGGCGAGTTCTCCGCCGTCTTCGGCACCCCCGCGACGAACCGGCCGCCCACGCATCTGCACTTCCATGTCGCCCGGATCCTGCAGGGCACGGTGGGGATCCCGGAGACAGGCGGGATGTACCGGGTTGCGATCGAGGACGTCAGCGCCTGGACCGTGGGCGACTTCAGCTATTCCGACCACTGAGCGAGCACTGCGACGGGAACCGGTTGCACGCAGTGTGGGCCTGACCGGCGCTCGCCGGTCAGGCCCACACTGCTGTTCACGTGCCGAGCATCGCGGAGGCTTGCTGCAGCGAGCTGGCGAACGGTCCGCCCAGGGGTGAGGCGTCTCAGCGGGAGACGGCGAGGATGCCCGGGGCGCTGCCCTGCTCGTCGACGACCCGCAGGGCACCGAGCCGACGGGGGCACGTCGGGTGTTCGGCTTCGCCCGTCGTGGTCACGGGTGAGGGGAACGATCCGTGGTCGTGCGTGCGGCGGCCATGACGGCCGGCGCCACCTCGACGCTCATGTCGTCCCAGACCCGCGGTCCGGCCGCGTCCATGACCTCCACCGCCGTCCTGTGCGAGACGGGTCAACTTCCTGATCACGAAGGTTCTAGGCCACCGCGTCGAAGACGGACTGGCGTACGGGGGCGCGCCGGGTCGCCGAGGAGGGGCGGCGGCGGCCTCGGGAGGAGGCGCTGCGCCTGGGGCGTTCGGCCACCGGTGCGGTGATGACGACCGGGATGCCGGACGGGGCCTGAGCGCCGGTGATCCGGCTCAGGGCCTCGTCGCCCGCGCGGATCTGGGTGGTCTGCGGCCGGATTCCGGCGTCCGCCATGAGGCGGACCATGCCCCGGCGCTGACTCGGTGTGACGAGCGTGACGACGCTGCCGGACTCGCCGGCACGGGCGGTACGGCCGCCACGGTGGAGGTAGTCCTTGTGGTCGGTCGGCGGATCGACGTTGACGACCAGGTCGAGGTTGTCGACGTGGATGCCGCGCGCCGCGACATTGGTCGCCACCAGCACGGTGACGTGCCCCGTCTTGAACTGCGCCAGCGTGCGGGTGCGCTGCGGCTGCGACTTGCCGCCGTGCAGCGCGGCGGCGCGTACCCCGCTGTTGAGCAGGTCCTGGGTCAGCCGGTCGACAGCGTGCTTGGTGTCCAGGAACATGATCACGCGGCCGTCGCGGGCGGCGATCTCGGTCGTGGCGGCGTGCTTGTCGGCGCCGTGGACGTGCAGGACGTGGTGCTCCATCGTCGTGACCGCACCGGCCGACGGGTCGACCGAATGGACGACGGGGTCGGTCAGATAGCGGCGCACCAGCAGGTCGACGTTACGGTCCAAGGTGGCGGAGAACAGCATCCGCTGCCCCTCCGGACGCACCTGGTCGAGCAACGCGGTGACCTGCGGCATGAAGCCCATGTCGGCCATCTGGTCGGCCTCGTCCAGCACCGTGACGCCCACGTGGTTCAGCCGGCAGTCGCCACGGTCGATGAGGTCCTTGAGCCGGCCCGGGGTCGCGACGACGACCTCGGCCCCGCCGCGCAGTGCGCCGGCCTGCCTGCCGATCGGCATCCCGCCCACCACCGTGGCCAGCCGCAGCCTGACGGAGCGGGCGTACGGCGTGAGCGCGTCGGTCACCTGCTGCGCCAGCTCACGCGTCGGTACGAGGATCAGCCCCAGCGGCTGGCGGGGCTCGGCACGCTGTCCAGCGGTGCGGGCCAGCAGGGCGAGGCCGAAAGCGAGGGTCTTGCCGGAACCGGTGCGCCCGCGGCCCAGGACGTCACGGCCCGCCAGGGAGTTCGGCAGCGTCGCTCCCTGGATCGGGAACGGTGCCGTCACGCCCTGCCTGCCGAGTTCGGCCAGCAGTTGCTCGGGCATGTCGAGATCGGCGAAGCCCTCGACGGCGGGCAGCGCGGGGGTGATCGTCCTGGGCAGCGCGAACTCGCCTTGCACTGCGGCGGGCCGACGGCCGTAACCGCCGGAACGGGCCGGCCCGGCGGAACGGCGCGGTGCCTGCGAGCCGAAGCGGCTGCCGCCCTTTCCGGCGTCGGCACTGCCATTACGGGCGCGGTCGAAGCGGTCGTTCGTGCGTGTGCGGTTCATGCGGAACCTTCCTCGATGTGGCACATACCAAGGAATTCCCGCAGCGATGATCGGCATGGAGAATTACAAGTACGGACCGATGGAAAGAGAAAGCAGATCTGGCCGGCGGAAATCTCCGGGGGCACAGGTGCTGAAATGAGTGACGCGCTGGGGACGTAAAATCCGGGCGTCGGCTGCGGTGCATCCCTTCAGGATGCGCCCGCTGCGGGAAATGCGCGCAGCTGGGGCCCGCACCCCGAAGGATGCGGGCCCCAGCTACAGATTGTGCGTCAGCGTCAGGCCGGAACGATGTTCTCGGCCGTCGGGCCCTTCTGGCCCTGCGCGATGTCGAAGGTCACCTTCTGCCCTTCGAGCAGCTCACGGAAGCCCTGCGCGGCAATGTTCGAGTAGTGGGCGAAAACGTCGGCGCCGCCACCGTCCTGCTCGATGAAGCCGAAGCCCTTTTCCGCGTTGAACCACTTCACGGTACCAGCAGCCATGTCATATCTCCTTTGGGGCAGTACATCGGAATCCGCACTGCGCGAACGCCGTGTCGCCGCGATGATTACCCCGCCCGGAAATGACCGGAAATACAAAAGCGCTCCCAACCGGCAGAAGCCTGGTGGGGGCACTTGAAGTTTCGGGAACCACAACTGCAACTTAGATGGACAGTAGCACGCTGGAACGGCCTGTGCACGTTACATAATTCCACTCTGCTCATCGCGGCAAAAACTCTCACGACATGGTCCGTAAAACTCTCACTTCGCGGTCACAGATATTGATCCACTCGGAGTGCAACGTTCGCGACAGCCGGCTGGCCGACGCCCTGCCCGGCGGTGTCGACCGAGGGCGATCGCGACCGTACACGCCGGCCTTGCGGACCGTCCGGCCATTTCGGGTGCTGAGGTACCCCGGGCCGGCGACCAGTCCGCTCCCCCGGGTCGGCCGGTGTTGTCGCGGGCGTCGCTCGGCGTGGCGCAGGGCACCGAGACCCGCAGCCTCGCGCTGTCGTCCGTCTTGGCACCGCGGTGGACGGCTCGTACGGACAGGTCGTAGGGACCGGGGCTGCCGTCCGTGGGGACCGTGACCTTCCAGGTGACCTCGGCCGTCGCGCCCGGTGCGATGCGGTCGAACCGGGTGGGTGTGGTGGCCCGTGCGGTCCAGCCCTCGGGTGTGGTGAGCTCCACCGCCGCGTCGCGCAGGGCGGTCGAGCCGCCGTTGGCGCACGTGGCCTTGACCGCGGTGGCCACGGCGTGTCACACGCTCGCGCTGGACGGTCGTCACGACCTGTGCCGGGTGGTACCCGGTGACGGACCCAGGAGTACGGGAGCCTCTTCGGGCCCGTCACAGCGGTATCGCAGTCAGCGGGTGGGCAGCGGGCCGGGCGGAGCCAGCAGCGCGGCCGTGGGCCATTGCAGGGCGTCCCGCGCCGCGGGCTTGCCCCTGCGCGCCGCGGGCGCCGGCCGTGTGTGGTCGGGGCCGTCGGCGGACAGGATCGCCTGATGCAGTCTGCGCAGCCGGGAGGAGGGTTCCAGCCCCAGCTCCTCCACCAGGGTGTCCCTCAGGCGCCGGTATGCCTCGAGTGCGCGCCAGCGCTGGCCGGTGCGGTACAGCGCCGTCATGAGATGCGCCCAGAAGTTCTCGTTGAGCGGGTGGGCCGCGGTGAGAGCCGTCAGTTCACCGAGCAGGTCGCTGTGCAGTCCCCGTTCCAGGTCGGCCTCGATCCGGGCGTCCAGGAGGGAGAGCCGCACCTCGTTCAGACGAACCACCTCCCGCTGCAGGACGGGACCCCTCCGCACATCCGTCAGAGGTGCCCCGCGCCACAGCCCGAGTGCGCGCGCGAGCGCGCGGGAGGCGGCCTCGGTGTCGCCGCGGCCGGCGGCGGCGCGCCCCTCTTCCGCGAACTGCTCGAAAGCGTGCACGTCCACCTGTTCCAGGGGCACGTCGAGCGAGTACCCGCCGTAGCGGGTGGCGAGCACGCTCTTGCCTGCGCCCGGTTCGCCGAGAGCCGCGTCCAGGCCCTTGCGGATCTGGAGCACGTACGTCTGCACGGTGGTGGTGGCGCTCGGTGGCGGGGCGTCCTCCCACAGTTCCGTCATCAGGGTGGAGACGGTCACCATACGTCCGGCTCCGAGAGCGAGCAGGGCGAGGATCTGACGGGGCTTGGCCGCTGTGGGCACGAAGGTGCCTCCGCCGGCCTGGGCTTGTAGAGGTCCGAGTAGTGCGATGTCCATCTGCATGAACTCCCCCTTTGATCTGCGCGCGCCGTGCAACAACCCGCATCCACAGGAGGCTTGCACCGGGCCGTCATCGCGCCCAGTGCGCTCTTCACACGGCACCCCGTGAAAAACGCATGGTGTCCGGGTGACGAACGCACTGTCGGGTGCTCGCCCTGCGGAGCAACAATCCCTCGCGTCGGACCCCGACGCGGTTCGAGAACCGTAGGCCCGCCCCACCGGAGGAAACGTGGACGCCCTGTGCCCCGCATCGCCCCTGCCCGCAGCCGCCCGCCTCGCCGCCGCCCCGGCACCCGCTCCGCCCGGCTTCGAGGAACTGACCATCGTGAGCCTGCGGCATCCGTCCCCGGAAGCGACCGCCCTGTTCACGATCTGCCTGCGTGACGAGTGCCCGGCCGGCACGTGACCACCGAGGAGCCGACCGCCGCCGACCCGCTCGTCGGCTTCGGGAGCCATCTGCGGGTCGATGTGCTGCCCGGCCAGGCCGTGTATCTCTCGTCCTCCCGCGATGTCCTCGCGGTGCGCGGCACCGGAGCCGAAACGCTGGCTCCGCTCCTGGACGGCACGCGGACCGTGGCGGAGGTGGTCACCGAGGCACGTCCCGCACTCGGTCCCGCGCAGACCCGACGCAGCCTGGAACACCTGGACCGGGCCGGGCTGCTCAGTGCGTCCGTGCCCGGCGCGCCGCGGCCGGGCCCTGCGGAGCACGCCTACTGGGACCTGGCGGGAGTCTCCGGCACCACCGTGGGCCACGGGCTTTCGTCCTGCGGGCCGGTGGCCGTGACGGTGTGCGGCAACGCCGACGCCGAGGAGATCCGGGCGCAGTGCCGGGCGGCGGGTCTGACCGTCGCCGCGGCGGAGCCGGAGGCCGTGCTCGGCCTGGTCGTCTGCGACGACTACCTCGACCCGGCGCTGAGCGACGTACAGGCCCGGCAGCGCTCGGCCGGACGGCCCTGGCTCCTCGCCTCCCTCGACGGCCCGGACCTCTGGACCGGGCCGTTCTTCGGGATCGACGGCGGCCCCTGCCACTCGTGTCTCGCCCACCGGCTCCAGGCACACCGGCGAGGTGAGCTGCCGATCCGCAACGCGCTGGGTCTCACCGGTCCGGTCGCGGTGCCGCGGGCTTCGGTGGCCGCGAGCCGGGGGGCGGGGATGCAGCTCGCCCTGCTCGAAGCGCACAAGTGGCTGGCGGGGCTTCGCCATCCGGGGCAGCGGGCCGTCCACGTCCTGGACACCCTCACCCTCGAGTCACGGCACCACCCCGTCCGGCGGCGGCCCCAGTGCCCCGACTGCGGGGACCCCGGCCTCGTCGCGACACAGAACGGACGGCCGGTACGCGTCGAGTCCCGGCCGAAGACCACGACCGGGGGCACCGGGCACCGGACCGCTTCCGCGGAGCGGATGCTGACGGAGTACGGGGATCTCGTCGGCCCGGTCACCGGAATCGTCCCCGAGCTGCGGCGGGACGCCCGGGCACCGGAGTTCCTGAACTGCTACCTCGCCGGGCAGAACCTGGCCGTCCCCGCGGAGAACCTGGCGTCGCTCACCTCGAACCTGCGCGCTCTGAGCGGCGGCAAGGGCGTCACCGACGCCCAGGCGAGAATGAGCGCACTGGGCGAGGCCGTGGAACGCCACTGCGGCACCCGGCAGGGTGACGAGGCGGTCGTCCTGGACAGCTTCAGGGCCCTGGGCGACCGCGCGGTCCATCCGAACGACTGCCAGCTCATCCACACCAGGCAGTTCCGGGACCGCGTCCGCTGGAACGCGCGGGCCTCGCACTTCCATCATGTGCCGACGCCCTTCGACGAGGATGCCGAGACGGCCTGGACCCCTGTGTGGTCCCTGGTCGACGGCTGCCACAAGCTCCTGCCGACCGGACTGCTCTATTTCTCCGGCGGCACCGGGCCGGGCGACGCCGACCGCCTCAGGGCCGACTCCAACGGCTGCGCCGCGGGCAGCTCGCTGGAGGACGCCGTTCTCCAGGGCTTTCTGGAGCTGGTGGAGCGCGACGCCGTCGCCGTGTGGTGGTACAACCGGCTCCGTCGGCCCGCCGTCGATCTGGACGCCTTCGACGATCCCTGGATCGCCCGGCTTCGCACGGGGCTGTCCGCCCTGCGCCGGGACGTCTGGGCCCTCGACCTCACGTCGGACCTCGGTATCCCGTGCATGGCCGCCCTGTCCCGGCGCACGGACGGCCCGCGTGAGGACATCGTGTTCGGGTTCGGGGCGCACTACGACCCCCGGGTGGCGCTCCGCAGGGCGCTCGGCGAGATGGGGCAGCTGCTCCCCGCGGTGCTCGGCGCGCGGGAGGACGGGACGGGATACGCGGTGGACGACCCGGCGGCCGTGGCCTGGTGGTCCGGGGCGACGACGGCCGGTCAGCCCTACCTGTGGCCGGATCCCGGGCACGCGCCCATGTCCCCGTCCCGTTATGGCTACACGCCGCGGCGGGACCTGGCGCACGACATCGACGCCATGGTGGAACTGATGCGGGGCGCCGGGCACGATCTGCTGGTCCTCGACCAGACCCGGCCCGACATCGGTCTGCCCGTGGTGCGCGTACTGGCTCCGGGACTGCGCCACTTCTGGGCCCGTTTCGCACCCGGTCGGCTCTTCGACGTACCGGTCCGGCTGGGCCTTCAGGAGCGTCCCACCCCGTACGACAACCTCAACCCGATCCCGATGTTCGTCTGACCGTCCCCGCCGGCCGGCGTCCCGCTGTCCGGCTGCCCGAACCGACAGGCGGTGAGCCGCCTTCGCGATCCGCAGGAGCGGAGAATCGCCTGCTCGGTAGCTGATCCGCTTACCGTCACGAGGCGTTCGTCGCTTCTGCAAGGCTTACCGAATTCTCATCCGGCCCCGCCGTGTCAGCCCCGGCCCTGGCGAGGTCGACTCCGCAAGTCACCGTGGCCTGCGGAGAGTTGGTGCACACACGCAGCGATCGATTCCAGCCGCATCGGAGGTGCTATTTTGTAACGGAAACGGGGGAGGGAGTTCTGACGTGTCGTATGACCCAGTGGATTTAGCCCTTTCCGAGTCCGCTGGCAGCGGGAGTCCGCCGTTCCCGAGCCATCTCGACATTCCGGCTCCACGACTGGCACGTAGCATTCTGCTCGTCGTCCTGGCCTGCTTCACCGTCGTCATCTTCCTCGATGTGCTCGCCGAGCATCCGTCCGCGTACGCGGTGCCGTGGTGTGCGGCCGGCCTGGTGGCGGCAGTCGTGTTGCAGATGCGGCATTCGTCTCCTGAGGCAACGCGCTGGAGTCCGTCCCGCCGTGCGATCTCGCTCGGTCTGCACGCACTCGTCACCTATCTCCCGCTGCTGGTGATCAAGCAGGAGTGGGGCGGCATGGCGGGATTTCTGGCCGGGTCCGTCCTGCTGCTGGTTCCCGGTGCCCTGTCGTGGGTCCTGTTCGCCGCCGTGGTGCTGAGCATCCTCGTGCCCGGGATTCTGCTGGGCCTGGACACGCTCGACATCGTCTACCTGAGCGTGTCGACCGCAGTGATCGGTCTGATCGTCTACGGCCTGTCACGGCTCTCCGTTCTGGTGACCGAACTGATCGCCGCCCGCGAGGATCTGACGCGGCTGGCGGTCGTGCGTGAGCGGCTGCGCTTCGCCCGCGACATGCACGATCTCCTGGGGTTCAATCTCTCGGCCATCACGCTCAAGAGCGAACTCGCCCACCGTCTCGTCGCCGCTCAGCCGGAACGCGCCCGCACCGAGATCTCGGAGATCCTCGACATCTCCCGGCGAGCGCTCACCGATGTCAGGGGCGTGGCCCGCGGCTACCGCCGGCTTTCCGTGGCCACCGAGGCGCACCACGTCCAGGCGACGCTGACCGCGGCACGGATCAACACCGAGATCGACTTCCGTCACGGCCCCCTGCCCCCGCAGGCCGACACCGTACTGGCCATAGTCCTGCGAGAGGCGGGGGCCAACGTGCTGCGGCACAGCAAGGCGACTCGGTGCCGGATCACGACGACGGTCATCAGCAATGTGACGGACCGTATCCGGCTCTCGGTCCGCAACAACGGTGCGACTGCGCGTCTTTCCACACCCGTTGCGCCGCGCGCCGTCGGCGGCACCGGCCTGGCCAGCCTGACCGACAGGCTCTCCGCGATGAACGGCACCCTGACGTCAGGCATCACGGACGACGACGATTTCGAGCTGGTCGTCGAGGTTCCGTCCCACGCCGACCACCGCGCCGTTCGCGAGTGGACCGCGACGTCACAGGGCACCCCGATGGCCTGAGAGGCGGCCCCCTGCCCAGTAGTGCGCTCCACCGCATCCAACCCGAGGATCCATCTTCCCGTGCGGGAAGCCGTTGAGAGGGAACGGGGAAATGGAACTCCGCATCTTGCTTGCCGAGGATGTGCAGATGGTCCGCGGCGCCCTGGTCGCCCTCATCGAACTGGAGCACGACATGACCGTGGTCGCGGATGTGTCGAACGGCTCCGAGATCGTTCCGGTGGCCTTACGCGTCCGACCTGACGTGGCCGTCATCGACATCGACCTGCCGGGCTTCGACGGACTCACGGCGGCGGCCCGACTGCACGAGCAGCTGCCGTCCTGTCGCACACTCATCCTGACCAGCCTCGACCGCCCCGGCACCCTGCGGCGCGCCCTGGCCACCAATGTCGGCGGCTACCTCCTGAAGGACGCGCCGCCCTCCGAGCTCGCCTCCGCCGTGAGACGCGTGGCGGCGGGCCAGCGTGTCATCGATTCCGATCTGGCCCTCGCCGCCTGGCATGCCCTCGACGCGCCGCTCACCCCACGTGAGGTGGAAGTCCTCCGCCACGCGGCGTCGGGCGCCGTCCCGTCCGAGATCGCCCTCACCCTGAACCTGTCGGTCGGCACCGTACGCAACTACCTGGCGTCGATCGTGATGAAGCTGGGCGCGCGCAATCGCATCGACGCGATACGGCTCGCCACGGAAGCGGGCTGGATCCCTTAGGGGCTGTCCGGGCTCACCTCCCGTGCGGACACCGTCCCCTCCGCTGCCGGAGCCTCGGCCCACGGGTTGGTCGACATGCCGACGTCCATCGGCCCGAACAGCATGCCGAGGGCCGTCATTCCGCGGCCGAGGGGTGACTGCAGAAACCGCCACAGCCGGTCGTGCCAGGGTTCGTGGCAAGCCACGGGATCACCTCCGTGCCGATGCCGCGCCGACGCGCGGCCCGTGGCGAGGATCCGCCTCGCGGCTGGAGGTTCCTTGGAGCGGTGCTCGGGGCCGCGCTAGGCGCAGCCGGCCGCGACCAGCACGGCGACGTGCACACGCGTGGCACAGTTCGACTTGGTCAGAATGCGCTGGACATGGGTGTCCACCGTGCGTTCGGCGATGCTCATGCGCTCGGCGATCTGCCGGTTGGTCAGACCCGAGGCGACCAGCCAGGCGACCTCTCGTTCACGCCGGGTCAGACCCTGCAGGCTGGCCGGGAGCCGGCCCGGCTCCTGGTCGTGCCACCCGGCGGGAACACGGCCCCCGGTCGGCGCCGATCCCGCGCGGACTCCCCGGGCCACGCCGGATCCCCTGCCGGGTTCCAGAGCGGAAAGCATCCACAAGGCGGTGAGCGCACTGCCGCGCGCGCCCACGACACGGAAGGCGTCCACGGCCGCCAGCAGATGTTCCCTCGCGCCGGTTTCCCCCGCTTCGGCGTCCACGACCGCGAGAGCCAGCCGGACGTGGCCGCCCGCACGGACATCCCCGCAGTCCCTGAACAGTCGCTCCGCGGCGGCCAGTCGCGCCGTGGCCACGCCGGGCTCCCCCGCGGCCCGGTGCACGGCCCCCAGTGCGTAGCAGGCATACCCCTCCTCCCAGCAGGCGTCCTGTTCCCGTGCGGCGGAGAACGCCACGGTGAGCGCGGCCGACGCACCGGGGCAGTCGCCCAGGTGGAGCCGGGACAGGCCCGCGTTGACCCGTGCGCGCAGACCCGCCCCGAGGTCACCGGCGGCGGCGAGACGGCGTACCGCCTGCTCGGACTGCCGTAGCAGCTGGCCGAGTTGGCCGCGGAACGCCGCGTGCACCCGCTCCGGCCCGGGAGCGTCCCACAACTGCCAGAACTCGAAGTTCTCACCGGTCGGGCCCGGACCGGGCGACCGGTACGCGCGCGCTACCGGAACATGGATGCCGCTGTGCATGAACTCCCCCCGGACGACGCGATGCGTGAGGCGACGCGGCCGTTGTCCGAGCCCGCCTCCGCGCCGCATCCTGACACGGTTCGCCCTGCCCGGCCACAGACGGCCCGGTGGCAGGACCAGCCATTCGAGCGCCGTTCGAGTACGGCTGGAGCGAGCGTGGACGAAGCGGCTCGCCGTGCCCTCCCGGCACCGGGCGTCAACGTACGGCGGGATCCCCGGCCGGATGCGCGCTGCCGCGCAGACGCTCGGCATACGAGCGGCAGGCCGCGTAGGAGGGCAGCCGGCCGAGCCGCTCCGCCTCGGCCAGTGAGGGGGCGGCGGCGTCCCGCGCGGACAGGACGGGCGTCACGTCCTCGGGCCACCGGATGCCGATGTCCGGGTCGAGCGGGTGGATGCCGTGCTCCCGATCGGGCGTGTACGGCGTGGAGCACAGGTACACGGCCGTGGCCTCCTCGGTAAGTGCCATGAAGGCGTGGCCGAGGCCCTCGGCCAGGTACACGGCCTGCCGCTCGTGGTCGTCCAGGCGGACCGCCACCCACCGGCCGTAGGACGGCGAGCCGACCCGTACGTCCACGATCACATCGAGGAGGGCCCCGCTCACGCAGGTGAGGTACTTCGCCTGTCCCGGGGGGACGTCCGCGTAGTGGATGCCGCGCACGCCTCCGCGGCGCGTCACCGGGCAGTTGGCCTGGGCCACCGGAAGGTGGTGCCCCACGTCCCGGGCGAACTCGCGGCCGCTGAACCACTCCAGCGCGCTGCCGCGTTCGTCGTGATGGATGCGCGGCGTGTACAGCCACGCGCCTTCGATCCCCAGCTCCCGCACGGAAGAGTCCTCCCCCTACAGTGCCCGGCGATACCGCGCCCGGGTCCGGCCGCGGTGCCGGCAGCGTCCCATCCGCAGGTCGACACCGCCTCGAGCACGACCTGAGCACTCTTGTAGAACTCCTCGAGCGGGACTTCCTAGCGTGTCGGCCACTTCGACACCGGCGCTGGAAGGACCCACATGAGCACCGAGGCATCTGTGCGGACCCTGTATCTGGACCTGATGAAGAAGGCCCTGTCGGGTGTCCTCTACAACGACCCACCGGACGAGGCCACCCCCTCCCTGCCCGGCGAGTCCACCCCGCCTCCCGGGGTCTTCCTGGCCGAGCGGCGGGAAGGCGGCGAGGACTGGCCCACCACGGCCCACACCATGATCGGTGTCAAGCGTCTGGACAACCTCCAGGAGTGTGCGGAGCGGGTCCTCGCCGACGGCGTTCCCGGCGACTTCGTCGAGACCGGTGTCTGGCGCGGGGGCGCGTGCATCCTGCTCCGGGCCGTCCTGAAGGCGTACGGCGTCACCGACCGGCTCGTGTGGGCGGCCGACTCGTTCGAAGGCATGCCCGTAGCCGACGAGACGAGCGGCGGCCGGGACTTCCAGATGCAACTGCACAAGTACAACGAGGTGTTGGGCGTGTCTCTGAAGGAGGTTCGGGAGAACTTCCGCAGCTACGGCCTGCTGGACGACCAGGTGGGCTTCCTGCCCGGCTGGTTCAAGGACACCCTCCCCGCCGCTCCGATCGAGAAGGTGGCCGTGCTGCGGCTGGACGGGGATCTGTACGACTCCACCATGGACGCCCTGACACATCTGTATCCGAAGCTCTCCCCCGGGGGCTTCGTCATCGTCGACGACTTCGGGCTGCCCACGTGCGCTTCCGCGATCCACGACTACCGCGCCGCCCACGGCATCACGGACGAGATCACGCGCATCGACAGGTTCGGGGCGTACTGGCGGCGGTCGGCGCGGCCCGCAGCCGTGTGAGAGCCGCTCTTCGGAAGGATGTCGCACCATGATGCGGTACCGAGTGCTCGGCCCGTTCTCCGTCACCGTCGACGACAAGGCGCACACACCCAGTGCGGCCAAGGTGCGCCAGGTCCTGGCACTGATGCTGCTCCGCGCGGACCGCGTCGTCAGCCTGGACTCGATCATCGAGGAGCTGTGGGGGGACCACCCTCCGCGCAGCGCGGTCACGACGACGCAGACGTACATCTACCAGATCCGCCGGCTCCTGGTCCGGGCCGGTGGCGGCACGGCGCACGACGACCAGACCGTCCGCACCGTGCCGCCCGGCTACGGCTTCCGGGTCGGGCCGGGGCAGCTCGACTCCTGGGAGTTCGAGCAGTGTGTGGACCGGGCGCACGCGCTGCTGGACGAGGGCTGTGTCGACCGGGCCGCCCCGTTGCTGGCCCGGGCGAGGTCGATGTGGACGGGGCCCGTTCTGGCCGATGTCTGTCAGGGGCCGGTGCTGCGGCGTCATGCCGCGCGCCTGGAGGAGAAGCGCAACCTGGCGCAGGAGCTGAGCCTGACGGCGGACATGCGTCTGGGCCGCCACCGCGAGCTGGTGGCCGAGCTCAAGTCGCTGGTGATGGCGAACCCCTGTGACGAGTGGTTGCACGCCCAGCTCATGATCGCCCTGCAGCGTTCGGGGCGGCGTGCCGAGGCACTGGCCGCCTTCCACGACGTACGGCGGCTTTTGAACGACCAGTTGGGGATCCAGCCGTCGGGAGACCTCCGGAGGATCCACCAGGACATCCTCAAGGAGGACGCCCCGGCCCCATGAACCGCGGCGGCGGTGCTGCGTTCGGCTATCCCGGGTACGCGGGGTAGTCGACGTAGCCGTGGGCGTCCCCGCCGTAGAACGTGGCGGGGTCGGGGTCCGTGAGCGGGAGCCCGTCACGCAGGCGCTGCGGCAGGTCGGGATTGGAGATGAACAGACGGCCGAAGGAGACCAGGTCGCCGGCGTCCTGGCGGAGAACGGCACGCGCGCTTCCCAGCGCCACCGGGGTTCTGCGGTCCGAGGCGTGCGGATTGAGGATGAAGGTGGCTGGCCAGCGGTCACGCAGCCGCTGTGTGCCGATCCTGTCGAGCGTCTCGTACACGTGCAGGAAGGCCATGCCCACGGCTGCGACGGCGTCGACCAGCGCGGGATACAGCTCTTCGCTGTCGCGCTCGTCGATGTCGTTGAAGGCGTTGTGCGGGGAGATGCGCAACCCCACCCGGTCGGCCCCTACGGCATCGGCCACGGCCTCGGTCACCTCGACGACGAGCCGGATCCGGCCGGACAAGGAGCCGCCGTGGGCATCGGTACGCACGTTGCTGTTGGCCGCCAGGAACTGGTGCAGCAGCATGCCGCTGCCGCCGTGCAGCTCCACCCCGTCGAACCCGGCCCGCAGCGCGTTGCGGGCCGCGGCGGCGAAGTCCCGTACCGTTTCGGCCAGGTCCGCGGTTGTCATGGCGCGCGGGGTGACGAACTGCCTCGGCCCGTCGTAGGTCTTGGCCGTACCGGTGGGCCGTACCGGCGACGGTGCCAGCGGGATGCCGTCCCGTGGCGCGCCGGGCAGGCCCCGCAACAGGTCGGGGTGGCTGATGCGACCCGCGTGCATGAGCTGGGCGTAGATCCGGCCGCCCGCGGCGTGCACCTCGTCCGTGACGTGGCGCCAGGCGGCGGTCTGCTCCTCGGTGTGCAGTCCGGGAGTGGCGAAGAAGCCCTGCCCGGCCACGCTCGGCTGGATGCCCTCACTGATGATCAGTCCGGCCGAGGCGCGCTGCGCGTAGTACGTCGCGGCCAGGGGTGAAGGCACTCCGCGACGGTCGGCCCTGTTGCGCGTCAGGGGTGCCATCACCACGCGGTTCGGCAGGGTGAGGGCACCGAGTTTCACTTCGTCGAACAGATCTGCCATGGCCGGCTCCTGGTCGTGTGCGGTGGCGGGGGGCGCGTGCGCGCGTTCGTCGCGCGGCCGGCATCAGCGTCGGCGGCCTGCCTCGCACCACGGTCGAGGGCCGCCCCAGGGACCGTGCTCCAGGGATTTACGACCGGTGGGCCACATCCTCTGCGCGTCCACATCCTCCGCGCGTCCACGCCGTGCTTCCCGATAGTGAGGAGAACGCATGAAGGCCCTGGTTCTGTCGGGCGGTTCGGGCACCCGCCTGCGGCCGTTCAGCCACTCCATGCCCAAGCAACTGATGCCCATCGCCAACCGGCCGGTCCTCGAACACGTCCTGACCCGTGTGGTCGAACTGGGTGTCACGGAGATCGGCATCGTGGTCGGCAACCGCGGCCGGGAGATCGCGGACGCTCTGGGCGATTCCTCTCGGTTCGGGGCACGGATCACCTACATCCCCCAGGAGAGGCCGCTGGGTCTCGCCCACTGTGTCGCCGTCGCACAGGACTTCCTGGAGGACGACGATTTCTTGATGTTCCTCGGCGACAACATGCTGAGCCACGGTGTGACCGCGATCGCGGAGGACTTCCGTGTCCGCCGGCCCGCCGCCCAGCTCGTCGTGCACAAGGTCGCCGATCCGCGGCAGTTCGGCGTCGCCGAGGTCGAACCGGACGGCACGGTGGTGCGTCTGGTGGAGAAGCCCGCGGCTCCCCGCTCCGACCTGGCCGTGGTCGGGGTGTACTTCTTCACTCCCGCCATCCACGAGGCGGTCGCCGCGATCAGTCCCAGCGGACGTGGGGAGCTGGAGATCACCCACGCCGTCCAGTGGCTGATCGAGCGCGGGGAGGCGGTGTGCGCCACCGAGTACTCGGGGCACTGGAGCGACACCGGGCGCCTCGAGGACGTCCTGGACTGCAACCGGCACGTGCTCGACGGTCTGGCCGGCCGGATCACGGGCGAGGTCGACGGCCACAGCCGGCTGACGGGCCAGGTCGTGGTGGAGGCCGGTGCCCGTGTGTCCCGCTCGTACATCGAGGGCCCCGCGATCATCGGGGCACGCAGTACGGTGTGCGACAGCCGGATCGGGCCGCACACCTCCATCGGCCGTAACTGCGTCATCCAGGACGCCGGCCTCGGCTACTCGATCGCCCTGGACGGGGCGCGCGTCACCGGCGTCACCGGCGTCACCGGGTCGGTCATCGGCAGGGACGCCACAGTGACCTGTGTCTCCGGCTCCCAGCAGCGGCTGATCGTCGGCGACCACTCCACCGTGGTGGTGGCGGCGTGAGGATCCTGGTGACAGGCGGCGCCGGCTTCATCGGCTCCCACTACGTCCGGACCATGCTGGAAGGCGGCTACCCCGGCTACGAATCGGCCCGGGTCACGGTCCTGGACGCGCTGACCTACGCGGGCGACCGTGCCAATCTGCCCTCCGGGCACCCCGGACTGCGTTTCGTCCGGGGTGATGTGTGCGATCTGCCGCTGCTGCTCTCGCTGCTGCCGGGGCACGACGCGGTGGTGCACTTCGCCGCGGAGTCGCACGTGGACCGCTCGCTGGGGGATGCGGCCGCCTTCTTCCGCAGCAACGTCGTGGGCACCCAGACCGTGCTGGAGGCGGCGCTGGTGTCCGGGGTGGGTCGCGTGGTGCACGTCTCCACCGATGAGGTGTACGGCTCCGTCGAGCGGGGATCCTCGACGGAGGATTGGCCGCTGGCGCCCAACTCGCCCTACGCGGCGTCCAAGGCGGGATCGGATCTGGCGGCCCGCTCGTACTGGCGGACGCATGGGCTCGATGTCCGTATCACCCGCTGTTCGAACAACTTCGGGCCCTTCCAGCACGTGGAGAAGCTGATCCCGTTGTTCACCACCCGGCTGCTCGCGGGCCTGCCCGTGCCGCTGTACGGGGACGGCTCGAACGTACGGGAGTGGCTTCACGTCGACGATCACTGCAGGGCGATCCAGCTCGTACTGGAGCGCGGGCGCGCGGGAGGGATCTACAACGTCGGCAGCGGCGACGCCCACACGAACCTGGAGCTCGCCGAGCGCCTCGCCGGGCTGTGCGGCGCCGATGTCTCCCTGATCCGGCGGGTGGCCGACCGCAAGGGCCACGATCTGCGGTACGCGCTCGACGACGGCAAGATCCGCCGAGAGCTGGGATACGCCCCGCGTGTGCCGTTCGAGCGCGGTCTGGCCGACACCGTCTCCTGGTACCGGCGGCACACCGAGCGGTGGCCGCACACCATGCCCGTCCGGGCGGCGCTCGGCTGAGCCGGTCCGCCCGGCTCAAGCGCCGTTCGAGGTGGGGTTGCCAGTCTGTGTCCGGTGACCGGTTCGCCGGACCCTGTGCGCACGGTGCGCGGCACCTCCATCCACAGCACGTCACATCCGATCTCACCCGACAGGGAAGCGAGGGATTCACGGTGGTGGACATCACGCCATGGGGCACGGTGGACCGACTGGTCGTCGCGGCCGGCGGCCGTCAGGACCAGTTGGAGCAGGCGATCGAAGAGGCGGGTCCGGACCGCGTCGCGGAACTGCTGGCCGCCGAGATACGGATCAGGGCGGCGGCACCCGACGACGTCACCGATGTGCATCTCAATCTGACCATGGAGTTCCGTGGCAGTCTCTTCCGCCACCTGGTCTCCTTCAAGGAGGGCCGGATGTCGGTGGAGCCCGGCAGCTCCGAGGGGGTTCTGGCCGACGTCCGCTATGAACTGTCCGATCTCGTCCGTCTGTTGTACCCGCCGCGCGAGGGCATCCAGTCACACAGCCGCGATGTCCATGTGGTCACCTGGCCCTGGACAGGGCGGAACAACGAGTTCAGCCCCTTGTGGCCGGACAAGGTCATCCAGCGCGCCGCCCTTTCCCAGGAGCAGCGGGCAGCACTCGGCATGGCGCGGATGACCATCCTGTTCCGGGCCGTGCAGGCCGTGATCGCGGCCGCTTCCGACGGACCGGTGAGCCTCGACGAACTGGCGGCGTGCTACGGCTCGGACAAGTGGGGTGCCCTGCACTTCTACACCCCCCACTACGCGCGGCATTTCGGTCCGATGCGGTACGAGCCCATCCGCATCCTGGAGATCGGCATCGGCGGATACGACTCGGAGACGCTGGGCGGCGAGTCCCTCTACATGTGGCAGCGGTTCTTCCCCCGCGGCCTGGTCTACGGGCTGGACATCTTCGCCAAGCCCGGTGTCACCGGCCCCCGCATCCGGACCGTGGTCGGCGATCAGAACGACCCGGCGTTCCTGCGCGAACTCGCCGAGACGGCCGGCCCGTTCGACATCGTGGTGGACGACGGCAGCCATGTGAACGAGCATGTCCGAACCAGCTACGAGACGCTGTTCCCCCATGTGCGGCCCGGCGGCTTCTACGTCATCGAGGACCTGCACACGGCGTACTGGCCCGAGTTCGGCGGCGAACTGCCGCCCGGGTCGTCGGCGACCACGACCGGGCTGCTCAAGGACCTCATCGACGACCTACACCGCTGTGAACTCGCCGAGGACGACGAACGGCCCGCCGGAAACCATCCGTCCGACATCTCGATCTACCACAATCTGGCTGTCCTCAGAAAGGGGATCGCCCACGAGCGGGGCATTCCCGCCTGGGTCCAGCAGCGCGCGGACCAATGGATTCACCCCGGCCGGAAGTAGCCGGTCGGGCAACCAGGACATCTCGTAACTGTGGTACACCGCATGACAGTTACGACACCCCCTCCCTGATACGAAAGACGCACGTTCAGATGAGTGAGCCCAAACGAGTGACCTTCGGCCTCAAGACCACCCCCATGCATGTCGACTACGACGACATTCTGCGGGTGTGGCTCGAGGCGGACGAGATTTCTGAGATCGAGCATGCCTGGCTGTGGGATCACATGCTTCCCCTGGCCGGCCCGAAGGACGGGAAGATCTACGAGGGCTGGACGCTCCTGGCCGCGCTGGCCGCGCAGACGCGGCGCCTGCGGCTCGGACTCCTGGTCACCAGCAACCGCATACGCCAGCCGGCGGTTCTCGGCAAGATCGCCACTACCGTCGACGTGGTGTCCCGGGGCCGGCTGGTGATGGGCCTCGGCGTGGGTGGTACGCACCAGCCCGCGGGTGCCGGCGGAATCCTCGGCGACAACCCGGCCGTCGCCGAGTACGACGCCTACGGCCTCACCCTGGTGCCTCCCGGTGAGGGCATCGGGCGGCTGGAGGAGACCGTCAGGATCCTCAAGCGCATGTGGACCGAGAAGGAGTTCGACTTCGAGGGCCGCTACTACACGCTGAAGGGCAATCGCAACGAGCCCAAGCCCGTTCAGCCTTCGGGGCCGCCCCTGCTCATCGGCGGCTGGGGCAACCGGACACTGCGGCTCGTGGCGGAGCACGCCGACATCTGGAACATCCCCGGCCCTCCGCACAACCAGCTCGACTACATCACCGAACGCTCCCGTGTCCTCGACGAGCACTGCGCCGCCATCGGCCGGGACCCGTCCGAGATCAGCAGGTCCGTCCAGGTCGTCATCTCCTACGACAACATCGAGGCCTCCCGCCGGACCGTGCTCGAGCTGGTCCACGCCGGTCTCGACCACATCGTCCTGAGCCTGCCGCGCGGCTACCCGCAGGGCGTGGCCCAATGGCTGACGGACGAGATCATCAAGCCGGTGCGGGCGGAACTCCCGGGCGTATAGCGCCACTTCGTCGCTCCGGGCCCGGCCTGCTTCAGCAGGCCGGGCCCCTTTTTCCGTAACGGGACCATGTGAAGGGCCAGGCAACCATGACACGTGTACTGTTCACGACCGCCGCGATGGCCGCCCATGTCCGACCGGCCGTGCCCCTGGTCAAGGCACTGGTGAGCGGCGGCCACCAGGTCGCCTGGTACACCGAGCCGGAATTCGAGGACATCGTCACCGGCACCGGAGCCCGGTTCGTCCCGGCCCGGGCCGGGGTGGACACCAAGGACCTCCTGCACCGCACGGGGGGAAAGGGACGCGGGTTCTCCGGGCTCAACAGGCTGGTGCTGGAACTGTTCCTGAAGCCCATTCCGGCCCATGCGAAGGACCTCACGGCCGTCTTCGACGACCTTCGCCCCGACGTGGTCGTCTCGGACCACAGTTTCCGCGCCGGGCTGCTGGTGGCGGAGCAGCGGGGCATCCCCCGGGTGGCGTTCTCGGCGGGTCCGCTGAACCTGTCGAGCGTGGACACAGCGCCCTTCGGCCTCGGCTGGCAGCCGTCGTCGTCGGCCCTGGGGCGGCTGCGCAACCGTTTCACGGCCTGGCTGATGTACGGCGTCGCCTACCGGGAGCGCCAGCGGGTGCTGGGAGGAGTGCGCGCGGACATGGGGCTGCCGTCCCTTGGCGGATACAGCATCGACTGGGTGGCGCGCACCTGCGACCGGTATCTCCAGACGGGTGTTCCCGAATTCGAGTACCCCCGCAGCGACCTGCCCGTGTCGGTGGAGTTCATCGGCCCGACCCAGCCGGAGGAGGACGACACCGCTCCCCGGCCGCCGTGGTGGCCGCAGGTCCTGCGGGCCCGCGCCGCCGGCCGGCCGGTGGTCTTCGTCACCCAGGGCACGATAGCGACCGGTCTGGCCCGGCTCGTCCTGCCCGCGATCGAGGCGCTGGCCGAGGAGGACGTCCTGGTGGTGGCCACGACGAGCGGGCAGGATCCCGACACGGTGCTGCCCGCGGAGCGCCGGCCCGCCCATGTGCTCCTCGCGCCGTTCGTCCCGTACGGCGCGATCCTGCCGCTGACCGACGTCCTCGTCACCAATGGCGGCTACGGCGGGGTCCAGCATGCCCTGACCCACGGTGTTCCGCTCGTCGTGTCCGGGACGAGCGAGGACCGCATGGAGACCAACGCCCGTGTGGTGTGGGCCGGGGTGGGCATCTCCCTCAGGACCGACACCCCTTCGTCGGCGCGGCTGCGGCGCGCGGTCCGCACCGTACTGCGCGACCCGTCCTACCGGTCCCGGGCCCAGGCGCTGCAGCGCGCCTACGCGTCGCGGACCGGGACCGGCCGGGCGGCGGCCGCCGTCGTGGAGGCGGCCGCCTCGCGCCCCCTCACCGGTGGGGCCTGACGGCCGGGGACCGAGCGGCGGAGGCCGGCATCCGATGCCGGCCTCCGCCGGAGCCGGGCGTCAGGAGCACAGACCGCTGGGCGACGACGTGCCGCACGCGTTGCGCGAGAAGGCGATTCCGCTACCGGCGCCGTCCCACACGATGTCGTCCGGCCCGTTGTCCCGCAGCGCGTTCGACGTGACGCTGATGTTCCCTTCCTCGGTCGCGTCCGTCGGGTCGAAGGAGTGGCTGCTGACCACGACGATGCCGCCGGAGAGCGGGTCGGGGCCGACGTTGTCCGAGATGGCGTTCCGCCGGACGGTCGCGTGGGTCGCGCCGACCAGGATGACCCCGGACCCCTGAACGGCCTGGGGGAAGCCGTACTGGCCGGGGCAGTCGGCGTTGTTGGCGGAGAACGCGTTGTCCGCCACGTCGAGCAGCTCGCCGCCGGGGACACGGTAGCTGTCGGAGAAGGAGAAGAAGCCCGAGCAGCTTCCGGTCACCGCGTTGCGGGTCACGTCGACACCGGAGCTGTCGTAGGAGGAGATGCCGTAGGCGGAGCGGGTCACCTTGTTGCCCGTGACGACGGTGTGGGAGGCCGGGATGTTGTAGTTGCCGACGTAGACGCCCGCGCGCGCCACGTCGCTGATCACGTTCGCGCTGATCGTGCTGTTCTTCGAGACGGTGTCGGTCACGCCGTACGACGTGCTGTTGAGAATGGTGTTGCCGTAGGCCTCGGTACCGTCGGTCGCGGAGAGCGAGATGCCGACCTGGAAGCCGTCGATCCGCACTCCTGTGACCCGGCCGCCGGTGACGAACCCTGTGGCGTGCGAGGTGGGACCGTCGGTGCCGTCGACCGTGCCGCGGAAGCAGATGGCGGCCTGGTGCGCACCGCAGTGGTTGGTGGGGAACGTGGCCGGCGGCTTCAGGACCGTGCCGCCGGTGCCCGATCCCGCGCCCTTGATCGTGATGTTGTCCTTCTCGACCTGCACGCTCTCCTGGTAGGTGGCGGCGGCCAGCTGGATCGTGTCGCCCGGCTGGGCGGCGTCCACGGCAGCCTGGATGCTCTCTCCGGGGCCGACGGTCCGCACGGTCGCCGCGTGCGCCGTACCCGCCGTCGCCACCGCCCCCGCGGCGACCACGATGGCTGTGGCCACGGACAAGAACGTCTTACTCATGGATGCTCCTCGAAGAAGATGACATCGACTCGGCGCACTCGCCTCCGGGCGGGAGGGGGCGCGGGTCGGATCCAGCCACCACGGATGGCGGTCGGCCACCGACGATACGGCGACCGACGCCCGACAACATCAGTACAAAGGCGTACTCAACTCCTTCTGGCAGTCCGGCGGTTCGGTTGCGTCCGGCTCCAACGGCCGTCCACCCCGGCGCGAGCGCGAAGCCTTTGAATCCGTGCTGCTCCGGGCGTTCGAGGCCCGGCCTTGCGAGTAGATGGGGTGAGGGTGTGCGAGTCGTGGTGATCGGCGCCGGCGGACTGCTCGGCACCGCGTTCCGCCGGGTGGCCGGCGAACTTCCGGATGTCGACGTCCTGTTGCCCGGCAGGCGTGAACTCGACGTGGCGGACCGGCTCTCGGTCGAGAAGTACCTGGTCGGCAACAGCCCGGACGGCGTCGTGAACGCCGCCGCGCTGCTCCCGGCGGACCTGTGCGAAACCCATCCCCGCACCGCCTACGAGATCCACGCGCTCGGCGCGCGTTGGGTGAGCCGGACCTGTGACCGGATCGGAGCGGTCTCGGCCTACGTCAGCACCGACTTCGTCTTCGACGGGACGAGCGGGGACGGCTACGCGCCCGACTCCCCGACCCGCCCTGTGCTCACGTACGGGGTCACGAAGCGGGCGGGCGAGTCGGAGACCTGTCTGGGCACACCACGTCACCTCGTGCTGCGCACGGCGGGCCTGTTCGGGCCACCGCCGACCGGCTCCCGCGCCCGGCCGTGCTTCGTGGACCGGATCCTGCGCAAGGCCGACGAAGGTGAGCCGATAGGGGTCGTCGATTCGGTGGTGATGTCTCCCACCTACACCATCGATCTGGCCCGCATGACGTTCGCCATGCTGCTCGGCGACGCCGCTCCGGGCATCTACCACGCCGTCAACCTGGGTGCCGCCTCCTGGTACGAGGTGGCGGCGGCCGCGGTCCGGCTGTCGGGCCGGCAGGTCCCCGTGGCACGCCAGCAGGAGCAGACGCATGTGTCGGCGGGGCGCCCGACCCGCACTCCGCTGACCGGGGTCCTCCCGGGCCGGGCCGCCGAACACCAGCGTCCGTGGCAGGAGGCCCTCGCCGAGTACCTCCGGGAGTACTGGCCCGCGCCCGAAGGGCGGACACCGCACCCCGCGGCGCCGTCGGCGCAACGGCCCCGCGCCCGGACCTGACCGTTCCGACGCGTCGGCCGCCGTACGGTCCGCCCGTTCTCGAGGCGGGGCCGAGCCCGTAGTCACCGGTGCACCAGTGGGGTTCGAGACACGTTCGAGGGGAGGGGCGAAGACTCGAGTCGTTTTCCGAACCCGAGCGAAGGGGACTGGAGTGGCCGACTACCGGAGCTTGGCGGAACTTATGTGGGAGCGTACGGATTCCCTCGGCGACCGGACCGCGTACCTCAGTCTGCCGGTGGACGGCGGCGCGGCGGACCCGGAGCCGGTGACCTATCGGATGCTCGACCGCGCCGCCCGCTCTCTCGCGGCCACCCTGCAGCAACTGCCGGTGCGTCCCGCACGCGTCCTCGTGGCACAGGCACACGCCCGGCACGTCGCGGAGAGCCTCCTCGCCTGCTGGTATGCGGGGGCGGTGGCGATCCCGGTGTCGCCGGGCGGCGGGCGGCACCATACGGATCGGCTGCGGAAGATCCTCAAGGACGCCCGCGTCGACGCCGTCCTGTCCGACAGATCCGGCGCCTCGGAGCTCTCGCGGCAGCTGGCCTGGGCGGGCCAGGAGCGGGTCCCGTGCCTGGCGGTGGACGGCACCGTGCCGACGGACCCGGGCGACTGGCGGCGGCCTGGTCACGCGACAGCCGAGGCGGCGCTGATCCAGTACACGTCGGGCACCTCGGGGGAGCCGAAGGGCGTGCTGGTCTCCCACCGGAATCTGATGGCCAACCAGCAGGCGATCAGCCGCGCCTTCGGCACCGGCGACACGACGGTGGTCGGCGGCTGGCTGCCCCTCCACCACGACATGGGGCTCATCGGGCAGTTGCTGCATCCGCTGTGGCTCGGCACGAGCGGCGTCGTGATGGCGCCCTGGATCTTCGCCCACGAGCCCCTGCGCTGGCTGCGGATGATCGGCGAGCACGGCGTGACCGCTACCGCCGCGCCGGGCTTCGCCTACGACCTGTGTGTACGAGGGGTGCCTCAGGAGCGGATCGGCGAACTCGACCTCTCCGGCCTGGAAACGGCCGTGGTCGGTGCCGAACCGGTGCGCGCCGAAACCCTGCGGGCCTTCACCGAACGGTTCGCCGTGGCGGGTTTGCGGCGCGGCGCCCTGCGTCCCGCCTACGGACTCGCGGAGGCGACCCTGCTGGTCACCGCCACCGACCGTGATTCCGGGATCCGGGAGCTCGCGGTGGACGCCGGGGCGATGGAGGAAGGACGACTGGAACCCGTCGGCCACGGCGGCCGGCCGCGCACGCTGGTGAGCTGCGGGCGTCCGGTGGGCGCGCAGCTGCGGATCGTGGATCCGGAGAGCCGGGCCGTCCTGCCTGAAGGGGAGATCGGCGAGATCTGGGTTCGCGGCGACGGCGTGGCGTCCGGCTACTGGGGGCGGTCGCCGGACACCCGAAGGGTCTTCGACGCGCCTACCGGCGACGGCGAGACCGGGTTCCTGCGGACCGGAGACCTCGGTGTCCTGGACGGGGGTGAACTGTTCGTCACCGGACGTCTGAAGGACGTGATGATCACGGAGGGGCGGCACCTCCACCCGCACGACCTCGAACAGTCCGTGCAGAGCGCGAGCCCCCTGTGCGGCGCCGCCACGGTGTTCAGCGTGGCGGCGGAACACGAACACGTCGTCGTGATCCAGGAAGTGGCCCTGGGACACGGTGCCGACCAGGATCTCGGCCGGCTCGGCGAGACCCTTCGGAGCCGGCTCGCCAGCGACTTCTCGGTGACCTCCGCCAGCATCGTCCTGGTACGTCCGGGCACCGTCCGCCGGACCACCAGCGGCAAGGTGCGGCGCTCGCGGATGCGAGAGCTGTTCCTGAGCGGCTCACTGGATCCCCTGCACACGGATCTCGCGGCCGAGGTGCGGGAGCTGCTCTGTGTCGCCCGCCCGTGAACTGCGAGGACACCGCAAGGTCGAACACGTGAATATCTCACTGTCCGCTTCGATCACCCGCTGCGAAACTGTGCGCGTCGCTTCGCCCCTGCCCTGCACGAGTCGCCGAGGGAGACGCCCACCGTGGACATGGAGATCGGTTTGCTCGGTCCGATGTCGGCCACCGTTGACGGACGATCCATGTTGCCCAGTGCCAGCAAGCCCCGTCAGGTCCTCGCCCTGCTGTCCCTGCACCCGCGACGCGTGGTGCAGACGGAGGTCCTGATCGAGGAGCTGTGGGGAGCCGCACCTCCGCGCAGCGTGCTGACGACGCTCCAGACCTATGTGCTGCATCTGCGCCGCAAGCTGTCGGAGGTCCTTCCGCTCGGCGGTCCCCCGGCCAAGGACGTACTCGTGACGTCAAAGGGCGGATACCTTCTGACGATCGACCGCACGGACACGGAAGTGGGCCGGTTCGACGACTTCTTCGTCCGCGGTCAGCGGGCCTTCCGGGCAGGCGACTGCGTCGCCGCGGCACAACTGCTGCGCCAGGCGCTCTCTCTGTGGCGAGGTCCCGTCGTGGCCGACGCCCGGCACGGCCGCACCCTGGAGATCGAGTCGGTGCGCCTCGAGGCGGACCATCTCAGCGCCCGGGAACTGCGGATCTCCGCCGAGTTGCGGCTGGGCGGTCACCTCGCGCTGCTCGGTGAGCTGACGGCGCTGGCCGGGGCCTATCCGCTGCATGAGCGCCTGCACGGTCAGCTGATGCTGGCTCTGCACCGCGCCGGCCGTACCGCGGACGCCCTGGAGGCCTTCCACCGGCTGCGCCGCACGCTCATCCATGAGCTGGGCCTGGAGCCGGCTCGGAACATCCAGCAGTTGCACCAGGCGATGCTCTCCCCGGACACGGCGCCCATCGCCCAGGGCGGCGTGCTGGCGGAGGCCGTGCTCACCGGCTGACGCAGCGGCGCCCTCACCGGACCCGTGGGCTCCAGCAGGCGTCGAGTCCCCGTCCAGCCCCCGCGGTGACCGTTTGACCACACGCCCGATCCGTACCAGGGGCACACTGACGGAGCGGGCCATCGGATCATCGGATTCTCGGTCGGGGGCCTGTCATGATTCCCACTGTCGTCGCCCCATTCCCTACCGGCCTCCCGGTCCGCGTGCTGTGCTTCCACCACGCGGGCGGTGGGGCTTCCGCCTTCGCCTCATGGTCACGGGCCCTGGGCCCGGGCTGGGAACCACTGGGTGTACGGCTGCCCGGCCGGGAGACCCGGCTGCACGAGACCCGCATCACCCGGCACGACGCCCTGCTGGACCAGCTGGACCACGATCTCGCGCGGCTGCTCGATTCGCCCTACGTTCTCTACGGGCACAGCCTGGGCGGACTGGTGGCGTACGCGTTCGCGCAACGACAGACCCGGCTCGGGAACCCACCGCTGGCCCTGCTGGTCGGTGCCAGTCCTCCTCCTCATGTGCAGCCGACGCTCGCGCTGATGGGAGACACGGACGACCAGCGGCTCCTGGCCGCCCTGAGCCGGCTGGGCGGCATGCCCGCGGAGGTGCTGAACCGCACCGGGGTGCTGCGCCGGAAGCTGGAGTTGATCCGCGACGACCTGCGGCTGGCGAAGAGCCTGCGCGCGGCGTGCCACGAGCAGGTGGCCGTTCCCCTGCTCGCCTTCGCGGGCGACCGGGACCCCGTGGCCGACCGCTCCACCATGCTCGGGTGGTCCCGGTACACCACCGGCCCGTTCCACTGTCATGACGTACCGGCGGGTCATTTCTTCCACACCGACCCGGACTTCCCCGCTCTCCTCCGCACTCACCTCGCGCGGCTGCTCACCGGCTCCCCGCGCGCGTTCCCGGAATCATCCATGGACCACAGGGAGGCGCAATGACGGACATCAGCGTGCTCGGATCGCTGACGGTGACCCACGCGGGCCGTTCGATCGTGCCCACGGCGGCCAAGCCCCGCAAAGTGCTCGCTCTCCTCGCACTGCGCCCGGACCAGACGGTGTCGGTGTCGGCCTTTCTCGAGGAACTGTGGGAGCACCGCCCGCCACGCAGCGCCCTGACGACGCTGCAGACGTACATCCTGCGGCTGAGGCACCTCATCGACGAGGCAGAGCACTTCCGGCCGGGCGTCGGCGCGACCTCGCGTCCGCCGTCCAGAGAGGTACTGGCCACCTGGGGCAACGGCTATCTCCTGGGCACCCACGGCGGCCGTACCGACATCCAGGAATTCGAGCGGTTCGCCGCGGCGGGGCACCGGTCGATGGCCGAGGCCGACCACCGGGCGGCCAGCGACTCCTTCCGGCGTGCCCTCGCGCTGTGGCGGGACGAGGCGCTGGTGGATGTGCAGGCGGGGCCGCTGCTCGGCACGGCGATACGCCACCTGGAGGAGCAGCGGCTGAGTGTGCTGAGCCGGCGGGTCGAGGCGGATCTCCAGCTCGGCAGGCATCACGAGCTGCTGAGCGACCTGGCCAGTCTGTGCTCCCAGTACCCGCTGAACGAGGGGTTCCAGGCCCAGTACATGCTGGCCCTGTGCCGCGCCGGTCGCCGCAGCGACGCCCTGCAGACCTTCCAGCGGCTGCGCAGCCGCATCCGTGAGGAACTGGCGATGGATCCGTCCCCGGGCCTGCGCCAGTTGCAGCAGGCCATTCTCACCGGCGACGCCGGGCTGGATTTCTCCGAACAACCCCTGCACGAGTCGGCCCTGCGCATCGCGGGCTGACCGGTCTGGTCAGTCGGTATTCGAGCGCTCGTCGAGACCCGGTTGTCATCTTCGGTCCGCAACGGCGCGCCGCACCGGAGACCGGACGACGCAGGCGCTGGCGCCGGCAGAGAGAGCTGACAGAGAGGGAAGGTCATGGCACACACTGCAGCGGTGACGCGGCGGGTCGTCGTCACCGGCATCGGCGTGGTCGCCCCCGGCGGAGTCGGAACCAAGAACTTCTGGTCCCTGATCACCGAAGGACGTACCGCCACACGCACGGTGACCCTGTTCGACGCATCGGCCTTCCGTTCCAGGGTGGCCGCCGAGGTGGACTTCGACCCGGTCGTACACGGCCTGACCCCGCAGGAGGCCGGGCGCCTGGACCGGGCCACGCAGTTCGCTCTCGTCAGCGCCCGTGAGGCGGTCGCCGACAGCGGGCTCGCCGGTGCCCTCGACCCCACGCGCACCGGCGTCTCCATCGGCAGCGCCGTCGGTTGCACGACGAGCCTGGACGCGGAGTACGGCGTGGTCAGCAGCGGCGGCAGGGACTGGCTGGTCGACCACACCAACGCGGTCCCGCACCTGTACGAGTACCTGGTGCCCAGTTCCCTCGCGGCCGAGGTCGCCAGGGACTCCGGGGCCCGGGGCCCGGCCGCGGTGATCTCCACCGGCTGCACCTCGGGGCTCGACTCGCTGGGGCACGCCGTGGAGCTGATCCGGGAGGGCTCGGCCGACGTGATGATCGCGGGGGCGGCGGAGGCCCCCATCTCCCCGATCACCCTGGCGTGTTTCGACGCGATCAAGGCGACGACACCGCGCAACGACGACCCCGCGCACGCGTCACGGCCGTTCGACCGCACGCGCAACGGCTTCGTCCTCGGTGAGGGCGCCGCGGTCCTGGTCCTGGAGGAGCTGGAGCACGCCAGGCGCCGGGGCGCCACGGCGTACGCGGAGATCTCGGGGTACGCCTCCCGCTGCAACGCGTACCACATGACGGGGCTTCGCTCCGACGGCAAGGAGATGGCCGAGGCCATCCGGGTGGCCCTGGCCGAGGCGCGGCTGCCGGGCCACGCGGTGGACTACGTCAACGCGCACGGCTCGGGCACCAAGCAGAACGACCGGCACGAGACGGCGGCGTTCAAGCGCAGTCTCGGGGAACACGCCCGCCGGACGCCCATCAGTTCGATCAAGTCGATGATCGGTCACTCACTCGGCGCCATCGGCTCCCTGGAGGTGGCCGCCAGCGCCCTCGCCGTCGCCGGCGGTGTCATCCCGCCCACCGCCAACCTCCACGAGCCGGATCCGGAGTGCGACCTGGACTACACGCCGCTCACGGCGCGGGAGGGGCGGTACGACACGGTGCTCAGCGTCGGCAGCGGCTTCGGGGGGTTCCAGAGCGCCATGGTGCTCACCCGTCCGCGGCTGAAGGCGGCTGCCTGATGCGGGCGTTCGGCACCTCCCCGCTGACCGCCGGAGCCGCGGCCCCCACGGGTGCCGCCGTGGTCACCGGCATCGGGGTGGCCGCGCCGAACGGGTTCGGGCGCGACGCCTGGTGGGCGGCCACGCTCCGGGGCAGCAACGGAATCGCGCGCATCACCCGCTTCGACCCGTCGCGGTATCCCGTGCAACTGGCGGGCGAGGTTCCCGGGTTCGACCCCGCGGAGCACATCCCGAGCCGGCTGCTGCCCCAGACGGACCACATGACACGGCTGGCCCTGGCCGCCGCCGCGGAAGCGGCCGAGGAGTCCGGTCTCGATCCCGACGCGCTGCCCGAGTACGCGGTGGGGGTGGTCACGGCGAGTTCCGCGGGGGGATTCGAGTTCGGACAGCGGGAGTTGCAGGCCCTGTGGAGCAAGGGCGGCGCGCATGTCAGCGCGTACCAGTCCTTCGCCTGGTTCTACGCGGTGAACACGGGCCAGATCTCGATCCGCCATGGGCTGCGGGGGCCCAGCGGCGTGGTCGTGACCGACCAGGCCGGCGGCCTGGACGCCGTCGCCCAGGCCCGTCGGCACCTGCGCAAGGGTGTTCAGGCGGTGGTCACCGGCGGCGTGGACGGTTCGCTGTGCCCCTGGGGCTGGGCCGCTCACCTGGCGGGTGGCCGTATGAGCACGGTGGCGGATCCGGAGCGGGCCTACCGTCCGTTCCACCCCGACGCCGACGGCGAGATCGTCGGTGAGGGAGGAGCCATCCTCGTGCTGGAGGACGAGGCGTCGGCCCGCGCCCGGGGCGCCCACGTCTACGGTGAAGTGGCGGGCTGCGCGGCCACGTTCGATCCGGAAGCCGGTGCGTCGGGGCTGTTGCGAGCGGCCCGGACCGCCCTGCGGCAGGCGCAACTGGAGCCTTCGGACGTGGACGTCGTGTTCGCCGACGCGGCGGGACTGCCCGACGCCGACCGCGCGGAGGCCGAAGCCATCACCGAGCTGTTCGGGGCGCGTGGGGTGGCCGTGACCGCCCCGAAGACGATGACCGGACGTCTGCAGGCCGGCGGTGCGGCGCTCGATCTCGCCGCCGCCCTGATGTCCCTGAGGCACTCCGTCGTCCCGCCCACCGTCCATGTGGGGGACGGATCGCACGACCCACGGCTCGACCTCGTCTGTGACACCCCACGCCCCGGCCGGATCCGTGCCGCGCTCGTGCTCGCCCGCGGTCACGGCGGGTTCAACGCGGCAACGGTCGTCCGCGCACCGCACTGACCATCTGTCAGCCGAAGAGAGGAAACCGCATGTCCGCCTTCTCCCGCTCCGACCTCGTCCGGCTCCTGCGCGAGAGCGCCGGGGAGGAAGAACCGGGGCTTCTGGACGGCGACGTCCTCGACGTCTCCTTCTCCGACCTCGGATACGACTCGGTCGCCGTGCTCCAGTTGATCGGCCTGATCGAGCGCGAGCGGGGCATCCGGCTCGCCGACGAGACGGTCTCCGAGGCGCAGACGCCCCGTGCCCTCCTGGAGGTCGTGAGCACCGTGAAGGGGCAGGCCGCCGCCTGACGCCCCGCACGTCGGTCACCCGTGCGAAGGCCCACCGTCCGTGAGGAGGGTGGGCCTTCGGCCGTGTCCGGCCGGCGCGCCGGGTCGGCGTGATCAGACGAGGTCGTCCCGGGTGACCGCGCGATGGGTGACCAGCCAGCCCTGCGGACCCCGTTCGAGTTCGTCCTCGCACAGGGTGCTCAGGCGCAGGGCCGCCTGGCCGCCGCGCGGGATCTCGAAGACCAGCGCGTAGCAGCGCGCGCGTGCCTTCGTGCCGTCCTGGCCGTCCTGGCCGTCCTGGCCGTCCACCGCGACCATGCCGAGCCAGTGGCGGCGCCGGATGCCGGCTGCGGCGAGTTGCCCGTGCGCCGCGCCGGCCGCCGCCGCTATGGCCTCCCGGCCCTTCGTGGGCTCGGGGTGGGCGTTGGCGGCGAACACTCCCTGGGGAGCGAAGGTGGCGGCCCATTCGTCGACCCGGCCGTCGTCGAGCAGTTGCATCTGCCGGGCGTAGAACTGCTGGATCTCGTGGTAGGCGGCGCCGACACCGGCCGGAGGCTGTTCCGTCACTGTCATGGGGCATCCCTTCGCTTGGGTCCACGGGGCCGCGGGTGGCACGGCACCGCCGCCACGCTCGACGACCCGGCTCGCGACGGTGTCGAGGGCGGGTGGGGCGGCCCGCCGGGGATGGATCCCCTCTCCAGGTGTTTGCGAGCCGGTTCGGTCAACCTCGCCGACGACGCTCCACCACGCCCGGACGTACCGGGCGTCATCCGGACCGACAAGCGGAGGACAGCGTGAGCGAGCAGCGAAGAGTGGCTCTGGTGACCGGTGGCACCAGCGGAATCGGTCTCGCCGTGGCCCGGCAGCTCGGCAGGGCGGGCTGCCAGGTGTTCCTGTGCGCGCGCGGCGCCGACGACGTGGCCCGCACCGTCAAGACACTGACCGACGAGGGCCTGGAGGCGGACGGCACCACCGCCGACGTACGCCGCCCGGACGATGTGCGCGGCCTGGTGTCGGCTGCCGCCGCCCGCTTCGGTCCGGTGGACGTCCTCGTCAACAACGCCGGGCGCAGTGGCGGAGGCGTCACCGCCGACATCAGCGACGAGCTCTGGTACGACGTGATCGACACCAATCTCCACAGCGTCTTCCTCCTGACGCGGGAGACGCTCCGGCAGGGCGGTCTCGCCGCGCGCGGGTGGGGGCGGATCATCAACATCGCCTCGACCGGGGGCAAGCAGGGGGTTGTGCTGGGCGCCCCCTACTCGGCCTCCAAGCACGCCGTGGTCGGCTTCACCAAGGCGCTCGGTCTGGAACTGGCGAAGACGGGCGTCACGGTGAACGCGGTCTGCCCCGGCTATGTCGAGACGCCGATGGCCCAGCGGGTGCGTGAGGGGTACGCGGCCGCCTACGGCACCACGACGGACGACATCCTCGAGCGTTTCCAGAGCAAGATCCCGCTCGGCCGTTACTCCACGCCGGACGAGGTGGCCGGCATGGTCGGCTATCTGGTCTCCGACAGCGCGGCCTCGATCACCGCGCAGGCCATCAACGTCTGCGGTGGCCTGGGCAATTACTGATCCCGCGTCCCTCACACCCGCCCCGCCCCGCACCGCACCGACCTTCGGGAGGACACAGATGGCCCAGACCGACCAGCGGCAGCTCGCGCCCACGGCCGAGCCCGCCGTCCACCACACCGCGCACACCATCGAGGTGCAGGCACCGCCCGAGGCGGTCTACGCGATCGTCTCGGACGTCGCGCGATGGCCGCTTCGATTCGCCCCCAATGTTCATGTCGAGCACCTGGAGCGTACCGCCACCACCGAGCGCATCCAGATCTGGGCCACCGCCAACGGCGAGGTCCGCACCTGGGTCTCGCGTCGTGAACTGGACCCGGAGAACCGTAGGGTGACGTTCCGTCAGGAGGTGTCCTCGCCTCCGGTCGCCTCCATGCGGGGCGAGTGGATCATCACGTCGACGGCGGACGGTACCTCGCGTCTGGAGCTCACCCACGACTTCCGGGCCGTGGACGACGACCCCGTCGGCGTCGAGTGGATCGCCCGGGCCACCGACCGCAACAGCGCCGCCGAGCTCGACGCCGTCCGTGCGCTGGCCGAGCAGTACGCCCAACTCGGCGAGCTGGAACTCACGTTCGAGGACACGGTGCACGTCGACGGCTCGGCCGATGACGTGTTCGACTTTCTCTACCAGGCGCGGGAATGGCCGTCCCGCCTGCCGCACGTCGACCGCCTGGAGCTCGAGGAGAACGTGCCCGGCATCCAGGTGATGAGCATGGACACCCGGACCGCGGACGGCTCCGTACACACCACGCGTTCCATCCGTGTCGCACTCGGCCGGGAGCGGATCCTGTACAAGCAGACGGAGACCCCCGCCCTGATGACGGCCCACACCGGAGAGTGGTCTCTGGCACCGGCCGGTGAGGGAGTCCTGGTGACCTCGCGGCACAGCGTGACGATCCGGCCTGACGCCGTCCCCACGGTCCTCGGGGAGAGCGCCACGGTGGCGGACGCCCGAGCGTTCGTGCGCAAGGCCCTGAGCACGAACAGCACGACCACGCTGCACCACGCCAGGGCATACGCCGAGGCACGCCGTGGCTGAGCCGTCGTCCGAGCTGCCCTCCGCTCCCGGGTTCGTGCCCCTGGACGCATCCCGGCTGCCCGGTTCCCTCGACGGTCTGCTGTCCCGGGCCGCCGTCGCGCGTCCCGGGCACCGGGCCGTCGTCACCGCGGACCGGATCGCGACCTTCGCCGAGTTGGACGGCTCGGCGAGCACGCTCGCCGGCGTGCTGCGCACGGTGCTCCCGGGGCGTGGCCAGGTGGTGGCGGTCGCGGCCCTCCTCGATGTGGACTTCACCGTGGCGTACTTCGGGGTGGCGCGCAGCGGACACGTGGCCGCAGTCGTCAACCCGCTGCTGCGCGAGGACGACCTGGTCCATGTGCTCGGTCTGTCGGGAGCGCGTGCGGCCTTCGTCGACAGCGGCCTGTACACGCGTCTCACCGCGGTGCGGGACCGCCTTCCCGCGCTGGAGCACGTCTTCGTGCTGGGTCCGGCCGAGACCCCCGCGCCCGCCCGGCATCTGGCGGAGCTGCTCGCCGAGGCGCCGCCCGGCCCGGCGGCGCTTCCGGCCGCCCCGAGCCCCGACGACGTGGTCTGCCTCCACTTCACCAGCGGCACGACCGGGCGCCCGAAGGCAGTCCGGCTGACCCACCGCAACCTCGTGGTGAACGCCCATCAGATCGCGCTCGCACACGCGCTGGACGGTGACTCGGTCACGGTCAATCACCTGCCCACCTACCACCCCATGCACCAGAACTCGGCCATCCACGCGCTGGCGACCCAGGTGCTGTGCACCCGGCCCGACCCCACGGCGCCGGTGCTCACCGCCAACCGGCACCGCGCGACGCACCTGTACAGCCTGCCGTTCCGGCTGGCCCTCCTGGCACAGCACGAGCGGCTGCCCGGCCTGCGGCTCGACACGGTCGCGTACGTGGCGTCGGGCGGTTCCGCGCTGTCCCCGGAGTCCGCGTCCCGGCTGTCCGCGCACTTCGGGGTCGCGGTCTTCCAGGGATACGGGCTGGCCGAGACGTCCCCACTCACGCACTCCGACGATCCGCGGCAGCCGGTACCGGGATCGGTCGGCCGCCCGGTCGCGGGGACGGAGTGCAGGGTGGTGGACGTGGAGTCCCGGCGGGTCCTGCCGGGCGGCGAGGCCGGTGAGGTCCAGGTGCGGGGGCCGCAGGTGATGCGCGGCTATCTCGGTGCCCGGGACGCGGACGGGGTGGAGCCGGACGGCTGGTTCTCGACCGGGGACGTGGGCCGTATCGAACAGGACGGCCGGCTGTTCCTCGTCGACCGGCTCAAGGACGTGTTCAAGTACCACAACTGGCTTGTCTCGCCGTCGGAGACGGAACGCGCCCTGCGCGGTCACCCGCTGGTCTCCGACTGTGTCGTCTTCGACCACCCCGAGGGCGCCGCCGGCGCGGTGGCGCACGCCCTGGTGGTGCTCCGTACCGGTGACCGCGTGGACGAGGCCGCCGTCTCCGGTGCTCTGGCCGAGGTGTGCCGTCTGGTGAACGCCCGGCTCCCGTACTTCCAGCAGGTGCGGTACGCCGAGGCGGTGGATTCGATTCCCCGCTCGCCCAACGGCAAGGTGCGGCGCCGGGAGCTGCGCGACCGGCGGCTCGGCACCCCTGCCGGAGCACTCGTGGAGTGAGTGACGATGGGCTTGGGCCTCCCCGTCCGGGGAGGCCCAAGCCCATCGTCATGTTCGCGTCTTCGCCGTCAGTCGGGCAGAAGTGCGACCGCCCGCGTCCAGCCCGCCCCCGCGCCCTTGATCTTCACCGGCAGCGCGCTGACGGTGAAGCCGAACGGCTCCGGCAGCGCCGCCAGGCCGGACAGTCGCTCTATCTGGCAGAACTCCCTGCGGCGGCCCGCCATGTGGGCGGGCCACAGCACACTCCGGTCGCCGGTGCGGCGGTAGGTGTCGACGACATGGGTGAAGGGGGCGTCGAGGCTGAAGGCGTCCGTTCCGATCACTCGCACCCCGAGGTCGAGCAGAAAGTCGGTCGCCGATCCGTCGAGGCCCACGAAGTCGGTGAAGTACTCCATCGTGCCGGCCCGTTGGTCGGCACCGGTGTGCAGCAGGACGATGTCCAGGGGATTCGGCCGGTAGCCGATCCGCGCGAGTTCCCCGCCGATGACCTCGGCATCGACCGTGCCCGCCGGGCGGCGGGTGAGGTCCAGCACGACGCCCGGCCGGTGGAACCAGTCCAGCGGCAGTTCGTCGATGTTCCGGGGCCGGCCACTGCCGTAGACCGTGCGGGAGCCGTAGTGCGAGGGGGCGTCGACATGGGTGCCGGTGTGGGCGGACAGTTCGAGGAAGTCGTTGTTGAGGAACTCGCCGTCGGGGAAGTCGTCCTGGGAGATCCGCATGCCGAAGTGTTCGTGCATCTCCGCCGCGCAGTGCCGGGCCCCCTCGGCGGGCGACATCACACGGTGCCGGAGCGGGTCGGGCTCCCAGCCCGCCGCGTCGATGGGGGACGAGAGATCGACGATCCTCACGCTGCCTGGCTCCCTGTCTGCTCGGTGAAGAGGTCTGCGCGAACGCGCACGGGGGTTCGCCCGAAGGCGATCTGCTGAAGAACCTTCCGGTAGACCGGCGTGTGGGCGAGGAGACGGGCCACCAGCGGCCTGACGCGGTCGCTCAGCCCGCCGTGCGTGAGCATCGCCGCGCTCTGCCTGGCCTGCAGGGAGAAGACCGCGTCGATGTCCGGGCGCCGGGCCGTCTCATAGGCGAGAAGGCGATCCCGCCCGGCGTCCTTGGCCTGCCACGACGCGACGAGTACGGGATGCAGCACCGCGGCGTCCTGGAGGGCGAGGTTGATGCCCTGGGCGCCGATCGGTCCGTGGGTGTGGGCGGCGTCCCCGATCAGCACGAGACCGTCGGTCACCCAGGTGTCGGCGCTGCCCGCGAACACGTCCAGCAGGCTCAGGTCGCCGGGACCGGTGAGGGTGGCCCGGACCAGGTCGGCGTAGATCGGCACCGCCTCCTCGATTCTGCGGACCAGGGCGGGAAACCCCTCGGCCGACAGCTCCTTGTATCCGCCGTGCGGCAGGGTCCAGCCGATCTGGATGCTGTCGGGGTAGGAGTCGTAGATGAGGACGGGGTTCTTCCCGGACCGGTAGACCCTGATGTCGTGGGTGGTGCGGCCGTCCGACGGGACCTTGAACCACAGGATGTCGTGCTTGAACGCCTCGACCCTGGTGTAGCCGAGTCCGGCGAGCCTGCGCACCTTCGAATACCGTCCGTCGGCTCCCACGGTGAGGTGTGCGTCGATCCGCAGACGCTGCTCGCCCCGCCCCACGACGGCCCCGGCGACCCGGCGGCCCTCATGGTGCAGCTCGGAGACGGACCGGCCCTCGACACAGACGAAGTCCGGGTACTCCCGGCAGGCGGTGAGCAGTTCCTCGAGAAGGTGCCGCTGGGGAATGCTCAGCAGGAAGTCGTGCGGTGCGGGCAGCTGGCGGTAGTCGATGTCCATCAACACCTTGTCGTGTTCGACCAGTTGGAAACGGCGGAGCGGATAGCCGCCGCGCTGCCGTGCCCGGTCCAGGACGCCGAGCTGGTCCAGGAGCAGCATTCCGCCGGGCTGAAGGATCTCGCCGCGGAACTCCCGCTCGAAGGACCGGGCCCGTTCGACGACGGTGACCCGTGCTCCCGAGCGCAACAGCAGCAGGGCCAGGGCCAGCCCCGCGGGGCCGCCGCCCACGACACAGAAGTCGGTTTCCATGTGTTCCATCGGTGCTCCTAGCGGGACTCGCGGGCGAAGAGGGCAGGAGAGAGGAGCCGGGGGCGGGCAGGGCGCTCAGGCCAGCAGGCCGAGCCCGCCGTCCACCGTGATCACCTGTCCGTGCAGCCAGGCCGCCCGGTCCGTGGCCAGGAGCGTGATGAACTCGGCCACGTCCTGCGGGGTGGTCAGCCGCCCGGCCGGAGTACGCCGGCCGAGGAACTCGGCGATGCTCCGGTTCGCGGTGAGTTCTCCCTTGTCCAGGAGAGCGGTGGCCACCGCGTTGACGGCGATGCCCTGCCCGGCCAGTTCGACGGCGAGATAGCGCACCAGGTTCTCCATGGCGGCCTTGGCGACACCGACGTTCACATAGCCGGGGATCACCGATCGCGCCCCGTTGCTGGAGACCACGATGATGCGCCCCGGTCTGCCCGCCATCAGCTCCGCGAGCCGTGGGCCGCCCGACAGCAGGGGGTTCAGCGCGAGGTCGAGTTCGGCGCGGAAGGCGTCCAGATCCGGGCCGACGGCGGTGTTGTGCCGGAAGGTGGCGGCGTTGTGCACGAACACGTCCAGGCCGCCGCGTTCCGCCGCCACCCGGTCGAGCAGACTCTGGAACTCGGCTTCGTCCCGGACATCGGCGCGGGCCGCCACCGCCGTGCCCTTGAGTCCGGCCAGTTCCTCGACGGTGCGCCGGGCGCTCTCCTCGTCACGGTGGTAGTTCACGTACACGTCGCATCCGGCCGCACACAGTTGGTGGGCCGTGGCGCGGCCCAGACCGCGGGCGCCCCCGGTGACCAGCGCCACCCGGCCGTCGAGGTCGAGCCGGGCCGGTTCTCCGCCGAGCGTGTCGTCGTAGGCGCTCATGGCCTCACCTCCAGGAAGGGGAACGGCTGACCGGCAGGCGTTGGGTCCTGCGGACCGTCGTCACCGGTGACGACAGTGGGTTCGCCGCGCAGCTCCGCGTCGGCGCCGGTGAGCCGGAGCACGGCGTCGGCCACGCGTTCGGGGCTGGTCGGGGGAATCGGCGAGGGCGGATGCCCGGCACCGGGCCGGGCGACGGGGCCGGGGGCGACACAGCGCACGCCGATGCCCTCGGCGGCGAGTTCGGCCGACAGCCCCAGGGCCAGACCGTGTACTCCTGCCTTGGCCGCGCACAGGTGGGCCGCCATCGGCCGCCCGCGCAGTCCGGCCACCGAGGAGACCAGCACGACGCGCCCGGCCGGCGCTGCGCGCAGCAGCGCCAGACAGGCCCGCACGAGCAGGAAGCTGCCGGTGACATCGGTCTCCAGGACCTGGCGGAACTCCTCGGGCGACAGGTCACCGGCGGGCACGGGACGCCCGCCGTACCCGGTGACAAGGCTGATCACGCCGTCAAGCCGGTCAACCCCGGCCGCCCTGGCCCGGCGCACGGCAGAGTCCAGCGACGCCGGGTCCGTGACGTCGGCTTCGAGGGGCAGGACGGGAACACCGTGTTCGGCTTCCAGCCGCGCGGCCAGCGGGTTCAGCCGGCCGGCCGAGCGGCCCAGGAGCACAAGACCCGTCCCCCGGGCCGCGGCGGCCTCCGACACGGCAGTCCCCACAAGACCGGTCGCACCGGCGATGAGCAGGCGACGGCTCACTGGACGGGGACACCTTCGAGCACCACGGTGTACAGGTCGGGGTCGGGAACCGACACGGCCGCGAGTTCCTTGATGTGCTCACCGAACTCGCGGCTTGCCAGGACCCGCTGGTGGTCGGCCCGTGACTGCCACAGTGCCACGTTGACGTAGACGTCGGGCCTGCTCAGCGAGCGGTGCAGCTTGAAGCCGATGAAGCCCTTCTGCGTGCGCATGAACTCCGCGCTCTGAGCCCAGATCCGCTCGAATGCGTCGAAGTCTCCCTTGACGGTGAACGTGTTGATCAGCGTGACCATGGTCATTCCTCTCGACGTGGGTACGGGCTCTGTGGGATGTCGGACTCAGCCGCGGCGCCGGGCCGGCCGTTCACGCCGCGACCGTGCTCAGGGCGGTCAGTTGCCGGAGGCGGTCGCGGAGGTCCGCCGCCAGGCAGGAGCGCACCCGCTCGTGCACGCGGCCGTGTTCCCGCTGTCCGTGCCGCGGTTCGGACAGCAGCGCCCTGCGGTGGACGCCGAGCCGTGGTCCGTCGGCGGAGCCGGTGCCGGGGTTCACCGTCCACTCGTCGGTGAGCGCCAGCAGGGCGGCCGGCGGCCTGAGCCGCTTGGTGACGACCCGGCCGCCGGGCAGGCCGAGGCAGATCGTCAGCCGGTGCCCCCGCCGGCCGGGCTCGGCGGCCAGAAAGGCGTCGGAGGTCAGCGGAATGCGCACCGCGTCCGCGAGAGCCGGCAGCGCGGGCAGGTTCGCGAGGACGTCGAGGGGACCGGCGTCTCCCCCGGGAACGCCCACGGCACCGCTGAGGTCGGCCACGGAGAGGGCGGCCCCGCGCGGCAGCTGGGCCACCGTCCTCAGACCCGCGAGCTGTGAGTTCGTGGCGGCTTCGACCATGGGGCCGATCCAGGGGTGCCGGTCCGTGCCGCCGTCGGCCTCCACCTCGTGGGCCAGCGTCACCTCGCAGCTGTCCGTGCCCGGTACCGCTCGGAACTCCCAGGTTCCGCCCATGGACAGCAGCGGCGGGTGCGGCGCCTCCTGCCGGAAGGAGATCGTGGGCGCGCCGGTCCGCCGGAACGTGCGGCGCGCCGTCCAGCTGCGCAGGACGCCGGGAGCGGCCTCGGCGGCGCCGCCGGCGGACGAGGCCGCGTCGAAGGCCGCGTCGATGTCCACGGCCCACAGCCGCAACCGGTCCGAGTCGTCGGACTGCTCCAGCACCTCGACGAGCACGATGTTCTCGAAGAGCAGCGGCCACCACCGGACATCAGCCACCAGATCCCGCACCTCGGCGACGGGCGCCCGGACAACGGTGGTGTGTTTGACCTTCATCGCAGCATTCCTTTCGGACCGTGGGGAACGAGCGCGGGACGGACCGCTCCGCGCGGAACAGGGCCGGGCCGGTCGACTCGCGCCGGCGGCGTCAGCCGTCGATCGTCCTGAGCAGTGGTGCCGGGTAGCGCTCGCCCCGGGCTGCGGGGATCGCGGCCGCGAGCCCCTGTATCTCGTCCGGGGTCAACTCGACGTCCACCGAGGCCGCGTTCTGCTCCAGATAGGAGCGTCGCTTGGTGCCCGGAATCGGAACGACGTCCGCCCCCTGGGCGAGGATCCAGGCGAGAGCGAGCTGCGCGGGTGTGACGCCCTTGTTCTCGGCCAGTTCGTACAGGACCGGAAGCAGCATCATGTTCCGGTAGAGGTTCTCCCCCTGCAGCCGGGGGTCGTTGCGCCGGAAGTCCGCCATGGCCAGCCGGTCCATGGTCAGGTCACCGGTCAGGAACCCGCTGCCCAGCGGCCGGTAGGCGACCAGGGACACCTCCAGCTCCCGCAGCGTGGGGAGGATCTCGCCCTCGACATGGCGCTCCCAGAGCGAGTACTCGGTCTGTACCGCGGTGACCGGATGGACGGCGTGGGCCCTGCGCACCGTGGCGGCGGAGGCCTCACAGATGCCTATGTGCCCGACCTTGCCGGCCGCCACCAGCTCGCCGAGCGCCCCGATCGACTCCTCCACGGGTACGTCGGGATCGACACGGGCGAGGTAGTACAGATCGATGTGGCCGGTACCGAGCCGGGTCAGCGACGCGTCGATCCGCTCCTTGATGAACTCCGGCCGCCCGTTGACGCGCGGGGGGCCACCGGGGACGGCCACCATCCCCGTCTTGGAAGCGATGACCGCCTCGTCCCGCCGGCCGGCGAGGGCCCTGCCCACCGTTTTCTCGCCGGCCCCGTCAGGGCCGTAGAAGTCCGCGGTGTCGATGAGGGTCACGCCCAGTTCGAGGGCCCGCCGTATCGTGGCCTCCGCCTCGGCCTCGTCGGCCGGCCCGTACGAACCGCCCATGCCCATGGTGCCCAGGCCGAGTGCGGACACCTTCAGTCCGCCACGGCCCAGTTGCCGGTTGTCCATGGAGCCTCCTGTCCAGATTGCTGTCGGTGCCGGACCAGTACGGCGATCAGGCCGGTTCCTGGTCGTAGCGGTCGAAGATCTCCTTGAGCACCTCGGGATCGGCCTGTCCGGGCGCAATGGCGTCGATCTCCCGGAAGTGGTTCTCGTATCCGGCCGGGTTGATGACGCTGAGGAGCGTGCCCGGGGTGTCGCCGATGTTCCGGAAGGCGTGCGGCACACCCCGTGGCGCGTAGCAGAACGCGCCGGGCCCTGCTTCGATCAGTTCGTCGCCGGTCAGTACCTCGAAGCGCCCGCTGACCACGTAGAACGCCTCGGTGTGGGTGCGGTGCAGGTGGGGCGGGGCGTGGCCGCCCGGCGGGAAGACGGCCTCGATCATGGCGAGGGAGCCGTCCGTGTCGTCACCGCTCAGCTTCATCGAGAAGTCGTTGCCGAAGATGCTCATCTGCTCTCCGGCGCCTGGCGGCAGCAGGACGTACTTCCGGCCGGCCGCGGAATGAAACGTCGTCATCGACCCGTCCCCCGGTCAGTCCTTGATCCGCCCGGGAAACAACGCCTGCGCGTTGGCGTGGTTGATGCCGTCCCGCTGCTCGGTCGTCATGTCGTGCGTGTCGAGGAAGTCGTTGTAGTAGGGGATCTCCTCCTCCGCGAACGGCCAGTCGCTGCCGTACAGGACGTGTCCGGGCTTGGCGAACGCGAGCAGGCTGGGCAGGCTGGAGGGGCTGGCCGTGAGAGCCGTGTCGAAGTAGAAGGAACGCATCTGCTCCACGACCTCGGCCGTGCTGAGGTCACCCCAGGTGGCGGGCGCGGTGGCCATGCGGTGGGCCGCGAACGGCACGAAGCCTCCGCCGTGCGACAGGATGACGCGCACGTTCGGGTACTTCACCGTGCGTCCCGTCCGCACCAGGTCGATCGCCGTGCGCACCGTGTCCAGGAGGTAGTCCGCGACGTACGACGGGATGCCTGGCGCCGGGGTCCCGCCGACGCCCGTGGGATGGGTGAACAGCACGGCGTTGCGCCGGTCCAGCTCCTCGAAGACGGGCTCGAAGTCGGGGTCGCCGAGGTAGCGTCCGTGCACGTTGGTCGGCAGCAGGACACCGTCGGCGCCGAACTCGTCGTAGGCGACGCGGATCTCCTCGAGTGCCGCGTCCACATCGGGCAGCGGCAGGGTGGCGAAGAATCCGAACCGGTCCGGGTAGTCCTTGGCCATCTCGGCGGTGAACTCGTTGACCTCACGCGCCTTGGGGGCGAGATCCTCCGCGTCCAGCCTGAGCCCGATCGGGGCCGTCGAGACGATCGCCGTCCGGATGCCGTGGTCGTCCAGCATCCGAACGGTGCGGGGCACGCTCCACGGCACGGGCCGCGCCTTGTACAGACCCTTCTCGATCAGCCAGTTCCGGTAGGCGGGCGGCAGCACGTGGTGGTGGGTGTCGACGCGGCCTTCAGGCATCGCTTCTACCTCGCTTCGGTGACGGAGACAGTGACTCTCTGGCCCGCGGCAGCAAGCCGAAGGGAGATTGACAACGAGGACTAGCAGCAGCCTGGAGGATGGGTGGGACGAGGCGTAGCCGCACGTCCAGGTGGATCCGGAGGCACCCGGAAGCCCGCCGCGCGGAGAAGCTCCGCCGGAGCGTTCCAGTGAGGCTTGGTCGTCCTACGCGCTCTCAGACGTGTGTGCCGGGCGGGATCCGGTGCGGCGACGGCGGTTCACTGCTCGCCGGGGCCGCCGCCCAGGCCGGTGAGGGCGCCCACCGGGTCGGGGTCGGGGGTGCCGCGCGGCCACCAGTCCTCGCGGCCGGGCTCCGACTCGTACGGGTACCACAGGCCGTCGCGGCCGAAGCGGAGCTGGAGGTGGCCGCGGGGGTGGGTGAGGTGGTTGCGCCGGGGGCGGAACGCGGGGAGGTCGGCGGCGAGGAGGAGCGGGCGGGCCCGGTCGAAACGCCCCGCCGGGGGATCCCAGGACTCCTCCAGGACGGTGAGCCCGTCCGGCCCGCCCTGGCGCCAGGCGGCCACCGCGCGCGCCAGGTCGGAGGGGGTGCGGCCGGCGGCTGCCGCGAGCGAGGCGTAGAGGGAGCGGGTGGCGGCGGTGAGTCCGGAACCGGGGCGGGCCGCGGCGAGCCGTACGGCGTCCTGCCACAGTGTCAGTTCGCCGATGTCGTCGTGACCGGTGGCCAGCAGGGCGTGGGCGCGGGCGGCGGCGTCGGTGGCGAGCTGGTCCAGCGCGAAGGAGTCCGGGCCGTTCGGGGCGGACGGGTAGGCCGGGGGCTGCTCGGGGTGCGGCGGCACCAGCAGCGGGGCGGGGAGCGGCGGGAGCGGGCGCTCGGCGCGGGCGAGGGCCTCGGTGGCCCGTACGCCCGGCAGGAGTTCGGTCCCCGTCTCCTGCTCCTGTGCGGCGCGGGCCGCGCGGACGGCGTTGCGGCGGGACAGCGTGTCCAGCAGCTCGCGTTCGCCCCGGCCGCGCAGCAGGAGCAGCACGAACGGGTCGGCGTCCAGCAGCCTGGCGGTCTGGTAGCAGAGGGCGGCGGCGTGCTTGCAGGGGTGACCGCGGTCGGGGCAGCTGCACTGCGGTTCGAGGTCGCCGGGACCGGGGAGCAGCGGCACCCCGCACTCGGCGAGGGACTCCGGCAGCTCCTTGTCGAGCAGCGCGGCGATGTGCGCGGGGCTCGCGACGGCGGCGTCCAGGAACCGCTCCCAGTCCTCGCCGTCCAGCGTGCGCAGGCGCACCTGTACGCGGTAGGGCCGGGGGCGGCTGCCCTGCACGTACGCGAGCACGAGCCCCGGGGTGACCGTGATGGCGTCCACGTGCCCCTGCTGGGCGTACACCCGCCCCCGGGCGAGCCGCTTCCCGTCCAGGGCACCCTCCTCCAACGCGGTGACCCAGGCGTTGCCCCACCAGGTCTCGGCGAAAGGGACGTCGCCGTCGCCGTCGGTGGCGAGAGACGGAAAGGCGGGAAAGGTACGGCGATGGTCCCCGTCCCGGGAGGGAGCGGCCATGGAGCGGGGAGCTCGGCCCGGGGCGGGGGCGGGTCCCTCCCTCTGGCCCTCCTCCTCCGTTTCCTCCGCTTCGTCCGACGGCATCCGGAAGGCACCGGCGAGCAGCCCCTGCACGTCACGCGCGCGGGCGCCGGGGGCGGGGGCGGGGGCGACCGGGTCCGATGTACGGCTCCGGGGGCGGGCGGGGGCGACCCGGTCAGCACCGGTGCGGAACCCTGGGTCGCCGGAGGCGGGGAAGGCCGGGACGGCACCGGTGAGGAAGGCAGAGTCGGCGGAGCTGGGGGCGGCCGGGTCGACGGACGCGGGGGATCCGGGGGACGCGGGGGACGCGGGGGACGCACCGTCAAGGGAACCCGGGTCGGCACCGCTGAGGGAAGCCGAGTCGGCCGAGGCGGGGAACGTCCGGTCGCTGGAGGTGGGGGAAGGTCGGCCGGCGGCGCGGGTTCGCTCTTCACGCAGCCGGCGTGCCTCGCTCTCGGCCGCCTCCCTCGCCTCCTCGGCGCGCCGCGCTGCGGCCCGGGCCGCCCTGAGCGCCTCCCGGGCAACGTCGGCCGGGCGCGCGCCCGTTGCGGACGGCTTCGGCACGGTGGGCGCCGGCGGAGCCGGAGCGGGCGTGTCGGGCTTCACCGGCTCGGCGGCGGAAGCCACCCCACCAACCGCACGCCGTAGGGCAGCGCGAGCGGCATCACCGGGCCGGGGCGCGGCCCGACCGGGCTCGGAGGCACCAGCGCCCTCACCGGGCGGGCGCACGGCACCCCCGGCCCCCTCGGCAGCGGCGGCGTCGCCGGAGCGGGAGGCGGCCCCACCGGGCCCGGGGACCATGACGTCCGCACCGGCCCGAGAACCCGCACCACCAACCCGCGCGGCACCTCCACCAGACACACCGGCGCCCGCACCCCCGCCCGGCACCGGGGCACCGGCCGCCTCGCCCCCGACCGGAGCGGCACCGTCGGGGCGGCGTACGGCTTCGGTGGCCCGGGAGGCGCGCAGGGCGCGTCGGGCAGCGTCGGCCGGGCGCTCCCCCGGCTCGGTCGAGGCATCCCCCACCTCGGTCGAGGCTTCCGGCGGCTCGGTTGGGTCGGCCGGCGGGTGGTCGTTCGGGTCGGTCATTGCGGTTCCCTCCGCAAGCGGACCAGGTCGGTCAGTTCGCGGTTCGTCAGTTCGGTGAGGGACGACTCGCCGGAACCGAGGATCGCGTCGGCCAGTGCCCGCTTGGAGGCGAGCATCTCGGCGATGCGGTCCTCCACCGTGCCCTCGGTGATGAGGCGGTGGACCTGGACGGGCTGCGTCTGGCCGATGCGGTAGGCGCGGTCGGTGGCCTGTTCCTCCACGGCCGGGTTCCACCAGCGGTCGAAGTGGACGACATGGCCCGCGCGGGTGAGGTTGAGGCCGGTGCCGGCCGCCTTCAACGACAGCACCAGCACCGGCGTCGCGCCGCTCTGGAAGCGGTCCACCATGTGTTCCCGCTCCGGAACGGGCGTGCCGCCGTGGAGGAGGTCGACGGGGATCGCGCGGGCGGTGAGGTGGGCGGCGATCAGACGGGCCATGCCGACGTACTGGGTGAAGACGAGGGCCGAGTCGTCCTCGGCGAGCAGGGTGTCCAACAGCTCGTCCAGCAGGGCGAGTTTGCCGGAGCGGGCGGCGAGGGCGTCACCCACGGGGGTGTTGTCCTCCTTGAGGTACAGCGCGGGGTGGTCGCAGATCTGCTTGAGCGCGCCCAGCAGTTTCAGTACCAGCCCCCGGCGGGCGATGCCGTCCACCGTCTCGATGGCGAGCATCGACTCGCGCACCACCGCCTCGTACAGGGCGGCCTGTTCGCGGGTGAGCGGGACGGGGTGGTCGGTCTCCGTCTTGGGCGGCAGCTCGGGGACGATCCCGGGGTCGGACTTCTTGCGGCGCAGGAGGAAGGGGCGGACGAGTCGGGCGAGGCGCTCCACCGCTGCCCCGTTCTCGCCGTTCTCCACGGCACGCGCGTGGCGGGCGCGGAAGGACTTCAGGGGGCCGAGGAGGCCGGGGGTCGTCCAGTCGAGGAGGGCCCAGAGCTCGGAGAGGTTGTTCTCGACGGGTGTGCCGGTGACGGCCACCCGCGCGGGCGACGGAATCGTGCGCAGGGCCCTCGCCGTCGCCGAGTACGGGTTCTTCACGTGCTGCGCCTCGTCGGCCACGACCATGCCCCAGGGCTGCTCGGCCAGCGTGGCGGCGGCGGAGCGCATCGTGCCGTACGTGGTGAGGACGAAGCCGTCGGTCAGGCCGGCGAGGCTGCGCTCGGGGCCGTGGAAGCGGCGGACGGGGACGCCGGGGGCGAACCGGTTGATCTCGCGCTGCCAGTTGCCGAGGAGGGAGGCCGGGCAGACCACCAGGGTCGGTTCGGTGCGGGCCCGCTTCAGGTGGAGGGCGATCACGGTGATCGTCTTGCCGAGGCCCATGTCGTCGGCGAGACAGCCGCCGAGGCCGAGGGAGGTCATGAGGTCCAGCCAGGCGAGGCCGCGGAGTTGGTAGTCGCGCAGGGTGGCGCGCAGCCCCGGGGGCGGTTCGGCGGGGTGCACGCCGGCCGTGAGCCGGTCGCGCAGGGCGGCCAGCGCCCCGACGGGGACCGCCTCGACCGGCTCGCCGTCGACCTCGGCGGTGCCGGTGAGGGCGGCGGACAGGGCGTCGACCGGGTCCAGCAGGCCCAGTTCGCGTCGGCGGGCCTTGCGGACCAGGGCCGGGTCGACGAGGACCCACTGGTCGCGCAGGCGGACGACGGGCCGGTGGGCCTCGGCGAGGGCGTCCATCTCGGCCTCGCTGAGCGGGTCGCCGCCGAGCGCCAACTGCCAGCGGAACTGGAGCAGTTGTTCGCTCTCGAAGAAGCCGGTGCCGTCGGTCGCCGAGCCCGGGGCGGGTCGTACGACGGCGGCGGCGCTCAGGTCCTGGGCGAGGTCGCGCGGCCAGTGGACGGCGACCCCGGCCGCCGCGAGGCGGGTCGCGGCCACCCCGAGCAGGTCGCTCAGCTCGTCCTCCGACAGCGACAGCACGTCCGGCGCGTCCTGTTCGGCGAGCCGGGCGAGCGGCGGCCACACGCGCGCGGCGCGCCGGACGGCGAGGGCCGCGTCCACGCGCGCGCGGGGTCCGAAGGCGGCGTCGGCCCCGCCGGCCCACAGGGACGCCGCGTCGGTGACCAGGGTGGGGTCGGCGAGGCTGTGCACCTGGACGATCGCGGCGCCCGCGCTGCGTGCCCGGCCGGCGTCGTCGAACAGGTCGGACGCCGCCAGGTCGAGGCGGAGCGAGATCCGCACGCCCGCGTCCATGCCGGCGGCGACCTCCGCCGCCCAGTCGTGGGCGCCGGACAGTCGCTGGGGCGCGCGGTCGGCGAAGGGTTTCCCGGAGGCGTGGGGCGCGGCGGGGGTGCGGGGCATGCTGTCCGCCACGGCGTCCAGGAAGGCGCGCACCAGGGCCTCCGGCTGCGGCAGCCGGAGCGGGCCGGGGCCGGGGAGCGGGACGGCGTGGCCCTCGTGGGGCAGCGCGGCGGCGACCGCGCGCAGATGTGCGATGTCCTCGGGGTCCAGGGGCCCGGCCCGCCAGGCGTCGTGTCCGGTGCGGGTGAGGCCGGGCAGCAGCCGGCCGCGGGCGGTCAGCCGCAGCGCGTGCAGCGCGGCGGCGCCCCAGCAGGCGGTCGCGGGGTGGGCGGCGGGGTCGCGCCGGGCCCGCACGAGCAGCGGGAGCGCCCGGTCGAGCGGCAGCGTGAGGGCCGGGGCCTGCCTGCGGCGGACGGAGGCGCCGTGTCGTCGTACGACGGTCAGCTCGGTGGGCTCGGCGGACGGCGGTGCGGGCAGCGGGCCGCCGTCCCGCGGGTCCCAGAAGGCGACGCGGCCCTCGCGCGGGAGGGGCGCGGGCAGGAAGACGGCGGCGAGCCGCACGGGGACGGTCCCCGCGTCCGCCGGGACCAGCGGCCCCGCTGAACTCGTCGACACCTTCTCGTCCATGCGCTCTGTCCACCTCCCGCCCGTGTTTCCGATCAGTCGTCTTCGACTCTACGGGCGGGGTCTGACAATCGGCCCCGGCGGCGGTCGCGGCGGCCGGTCAGGGCGTCGTGCGCGAGACGACGTACACCATGGGGTAGAGCGGGTTCTGGGTGTTCACGACGACGTGGAGCGTCGGCGTCGGGTTCTTGCGGTCGCGGACGAGTCCGAAGTTGTCGCCGGTGCGGGCGCCCGGGCCTGCGAACCGCCAGCCCGTGACCTCCTGGTCGCGGGAGCCGATGGTGATCTCGCCCTTCTTCAGGTCGCCCTGGCCGAGCCCGATGCCGGCGAGGAATTCCTCCAGTCCGGCGTGGGTGGTCTGGAACTGCACGTAGAGCCGGCTGGTCTTCCAGTTGTTCGTCTCGTAGTAGGCGACCTTGTTGGACGGGTGCGGGATCGGCACGTGGTACAGCCTGCGCTGGACCTTCGACGGCCAGGCCGCGGTGAGGCCGGTCGCCGAGTACTTCGCCTCCTTGTCCTTGCCGCTGTCCCGGCTCTGGCTGGCGGAGATCGCCAGATAGCCGGCCGGGACTCCGATGAGCAGCACGATGATCAGCAGGGTGAGCGCCCGGCGGCGGATCACATGACGCCGGTCCTCCGGCGGGCGGGGCGGCTCGTCGGGGGGCACGGCCTGGCGCGGCAGCGAGGCCGTCATACGGTGTCCCGGGCGGTGCGGAGCGGTACGGGCGTCATGCCGGTGTCCTGGGTCGTACGGGGCGGTACGGCGGGCGTCACACCGTATCCCCGGGCCGGCCGGAGCGGTACGGCGGGCATCATGCCGGCTCCCTGGGACGGCCGGGGCGGTACGGCGGGCGTCACGCCGTATCCCCGGGCCGACGGGGGCGGTACGGGCGTCACGCCGTATCCCCGGGCCGACGGGGGCGGTACGGGCGTCATGCCGGCTCCCCGGGCCGACGGGGGCGGTACGGCGGGCGTCATGCCGGCTCCCCGGGGCGGCGGGGGCGGGGGCCTACGGTCATGCCGTGTCCCGGGTGCGGCGGGCCGCCTCCGTGAAACGTTCGAAGCGCTCGTAGCGTTCCACGCGGCGCCGCTTGGCGCGCCGGAAGCGGCGGGCGACCAGCCGGGCGAGGTCGGCGGCGCCGACCATGCCGGCCTCGGGGCCGAGCTGGGCGCGGACGATCCTGGCCTCGGGGCGGTAGCCGCGCCCGGTGAGCTGGCGCTTGAACGCGTCCCGCGCGGGGGCGATCAGCAGCTCGTCGGCGGCCGAGACACCGCCGCCGATGACGAAGCAGGACGGGTCGAGGGCGGCGGCGAGGTTGGCGATGCCGACCCCGAGCCACTGGCCGATGTCCTGGAGCAGCTCGATGCACATCGCGTCGCCGTCGCGGGCCAGCTCGGTGATCATCGGGCCGGTGATGTCACCGATCTGCCCCTTGACGTGCTCGATGATCCCGTACGCCACCGGCGAGTCGGCGGCGGCCATCTCCTTGGCCTCCCTGACCAGGGCGTTCCCGGAGCTGTACTGCTCCCAGCAGCCGCGGTTGCCGCACGGGCAGCGGTGGCCGCCGGGCACGACCTGCATATGGCCGAACTCGCCCGCGACGCCGTACTTGCCGCGCTTGACCTGGCCGTCCTCGAGGATCGCGCCGCCGATGCCGGTGCCGAGCGTGATCATGACCAGGTGGTCCTCGCCGCGGCCCGCGCCGAAGCGCCACTCCGCCCAGGCGGCGGTGTTGGCGTCGTTGTCGACGAGTACGGGAACCGCCAGACGGCCGGAGAGACGGTCCCTGAGGGGCTCGTTGCGCCAGGACAGGTGGGGCGCGAACAGGACGCGGTTGCGGTCGGCGTCGACCCAGCCGGCCGCGCCGACGCCGACGGCGTGCACGTCGTGGCGGTCGGACAGGTCCAGGACCAGCTCGACGATCGTGTCCTCCACGACCTTCGGGCTCTTGGACTTGTCCGGGGTCTCCGTGCGGACCTTCTCCAGGATGTTGCCGTCGGCGTCGACGACGCCCGCCATCACCTTGGTGCCGCCGATGTCGATGCCGACCGTCGGCACGCGGGGTGCGGTCAGGTGCGAGCGGCGCTCTCTGGTGCCCACGGTGCGCAGTGCGGGGGCGCGCCTGGAGCCGATGGGGGCGCTGAAGTTGCCGTAGGTGCTCATCGTGGCCGATTCTGCCTCACCCTGCCGGTGGGTGCCGAGCCGGGGAGCGGCGGGGTGGTCCGGGAGCGTCGCCGGGTGCGGGTGGATTTGTGGCTGGTCGCGCCCACGCGGCGGAGCCGCAGATCGACACAGACCCGCGCCCCTGAAAGGACTGCCCCTGCGGGGCGTCCTTCAGGGGCGGACCAGCAGCTGGAACTCGAAGGAGTAGCGGGTCGGGCGGTAGATGTGGTCGCCGAACTCGACCGCTCGGCCCGTGTCGTCGAAGGTGGTGCGCTGCATGGTGAGCAGGGGGGCGCCCTCCTCCTCGGCCAGGCGTTCGGCCTCGGCGGGGACGGCGGCGCGGGCCCCGATGGACTGGCGGGCGCTGTGCAGGGTGATCCCGGCGGCCCGCATCAGCCGGTACAGGCCGGTGGCCTCCAGCTGTCCGGTGTCCAGGTCGAGCAGCCCGCTCGGGAGGTGGTTGCACAGGTACGCCATCGGCTCGCCGTGCGCCAGCCGCAGCCGTTCCACCCGGTGCACCTCGCTGCCCTCGGCCACCGCGAGCGCGGCGGCGATCTCGGCGGACGCGGCGACGACCGTGTTGAGCAGGACGGTCGTGGCGGGGCGCTGTCCGGCCGCCTCCAGGTCGTCGAAGAGGCTGCTGAGCTCCAGCGGACGCTTGACCTGGCTGTGCACGACCTGCGTGCCGACGCCTCTGCGGCGCACCAGCAGGCCCTTGTCGACGAGCGACTGGATCGCCTGGCGCACGGTGGGGCGGGACAGGCCGAGCCGGGCGGCGAGCTCGATCTCGTTGCCCAGGAGGCTGCCGGGGGTGAGCGATCCGTGCTCGATCGCGGCCTCCAGTTGCTGGGACAGCTGGAAGTACAGGGGCACCGGGGAACTGCGGTCCACCCGGAGGTCGAGCTGCGTGGTCGGGTCCGTTTCTGGTTTCGGCACCCGCCGAGCGTAGCCGTGTGCGCTGTTGACGGGAAGTTGTGTAGTTCGATTGTCCGGACAAACGGATTGACATCGCACGGGCTACGAGGTCACTTTGTTTTCATGCGCATCGGGGTCATCGGGACGGGCCGCATAGGCACCATTCATGCGAACACACTCAGCCGTCACCGCGAGGTCGGCTCCCTGATCCTCACGGACGCGGACCCTTCGCGGGCGGCGGAGCTCGCGCTGCGGCTGGGCGAGACGGCCGCGCCCGGGGTGGACGAGATCTTCCGGTGGGGCGTGGACGCCGTGGTGATCACGACGGCGACCGCGGCCCACGCCGAGCTGATCGGCCGGGCGGCGCGTTCCGGGCTTCCGGTGTTCTGCGAGAAGCCCATCGCCCTGGATCTGGCCGGGACCTTACAGGCCATCGGGGAGGTGGAGAGCGCGGGAACGATCCTGCAGATGGGGTTCCAGCGCCGCTTCGACGCGGGCTACGCGGGGGCGCGGGAGGCCGTACGGTCCGGTCGGCTGGGGCGGCTGCACACCGTACGGGCGCTGACGTCCGACCAGGCGCCGCCGACGGCCGAGTGGCTGCCGGTGTCCGGCGGGATCTACCGGGACGCCCTCATCCACGACTTCGACTGTCTGCGCTGGGTCACCGGGCGGGAGGTGTCCGACGTGTACGCCGCCGGGTCCGACGCGGGTCCTGCGATGTTCCGCGCGGCGGGGGACGTCGACACCGCGGCGGCCGTCCTCACCCTGGACGACGGCACCCTCGCGACGGCCACCGCGACCCGGCTGAACGGCGCGGGCTACGACGTCCGCATGGAGCTGGCCGGGGAGCTCGACCAGATCGTGGTCGGGCTGGACGACCGCACCCCGATCGCCTCCACCGAGCCCACCGGACCCCCGGCTGCCGACAAGCCCTGGACCGGCTTCCTGGAACGCTTCGAGCCCGCGTACGAGGCCGAGCTGATCGCCTTCGTGGGCGTCGTGCGCGGCGAGCTCGTCAACCCCTGCGACGGCCGTGAGGCCCTCCAGGCCTTCCGGATCGCGGAGGCGTGCGACGTCTCCCGGCATGAGCGCAGAGCCGTGGCCCTGACGGAGATCGCGGGGGCGTGAGCGAAGCCGAAGGTGCCGTCACCGGACCAGGCGCAGGCCGCCGCGTTGTCCCCATCGCACCGGCAAGGTGCGGGTGCCGCGTATCAGCATGCCGGGGAGCCAGTCGCCGGGTGGGCCGTCCAGGGCGAGGGCGGGGGCGCGGTCCAGGAGGGAGCGCAGAGCCGTACGGGCTTCCAGACGGGCCAGTGGGGCGCCCAGGCAGTAGTGGATGCCGTGGCCGAAGGCGAGGTGCCCCCGGGTGTCGCGGCGGATGTCGAAGCGGTCGGGGGCCGGGAAGCGGGCCGCGTCCCGGTCGGCTGCGGTGAGTCCGATCATCACCGCCTCGCCCGCCGCGATGTGGGTGCCGGCGATCTCCAGCGGCTCGGCCGCGAAGCGGAACGTGGCGTTCTCCACCGGGCCCTCGTAGCGCAGGGCCTCCTCGACCGCGCCGTCGAGGAGGGCCGGGTCGGCGCGCAGGGCGGCGAGCTGGTCGGGATGGGTGAGCAGGGCGTGGACGGCGTTGGTGATGAGGTTGACGGTGGTCTCGTGGCCGGCGATCAGGAGGATGAACGCCATGCCGCGCAGTTCGCCGGGCGACAGGCGGTCGCCGTCCTCCGCGGTGGTGCGGATCAGGTCGCTCAGCAGGTCCTCGCTCGGGCCCGAGCACCGCTTGTCCTCGATCAGCTCGGTGAGGTACTCGGCGAGCCGCGCGAACGCGTCGTACTCGCTCTCCGCGCTGGTGGGTGCCACCGCCTCGTTGGACAGCTTGCGGAACTCCGCGCGGTCCAGCTCGGGGACGCCGAGCAGCTCGCAGATGACCGTGATGGGCAGCGGGTAGGCGAGCGACTCGACGAGGTCGGCGCGGCCGAGCGGCAGCATCGCGTCGAGCAGTTCGTCGGTGATCCCCTGGATCCTGGGCCGCAGCTCCTCCACCCGGCGCATGGTGAAGGCGCGGGAGACCAGCGCGCGCAGGCGGGTGTGCACCGGCGGGTCGGCGACCAGCAGGTACTTGCCGATCAGCTGTTCGTCGAGGAACGTGACCCCGATCCGGGTGGCGTCCTTGGACAGCCGCGGGTCGGCGAGCGCCGCGCGCGCCTCCTCGTACCCCACGACGAGCCAGGTCTCGTGCCCGTCGGGCGGTGGCACCCGCACCCGGTGCACCGGGCCGCGTTCACGCAGCCGCGCGTAGAACGGGTGCGGATCCCGCCGGAATCCGTCGCCCCACTCCCCCAGGTCGATCACTGTCGTCATGCCGATCCCCTCCCCGTACCGCGACAACGCGCGGGAACGGCGTCTAGTGCCCGTCCTCCTCCAGAAGTCCCGCGTCGTACGCGAGCAGCGCGATCTGGACCCGGTTGTTGAGGCCCAGCCGGGCCAGGGCGCGGGAGACGTGGGCCTTGACGGTGGCGACGCTCATGAAGAGCGTGGCGGCGATCTCGGCGTTGGACAGGCCCCGGCCGACCGCGACGGCGACCTCGCGTTCCCGCTCCCCCAGGGCTGCGAGCCGTTCACGCGCGTGTGCGCGGCGGGTGTCGGCGGCCGAGCCGGCCGCGTGGTCCATCAGCTGCCGGGTGACGGTGGGCGAGAGCACGGGGTCGCCGGCCGCGACCCGGCGGACGGCGGCGAGGATCTCGGCGGGCGGGGTGTCCTTCAGGACGAATCCGGCGGCACCCGCGCGCAGGGCCCGCAGCACCTGTTCGTCGGCGTGGAAGGTGGTGAGGACCACGACCTGCGGGGCGTCCTCCCGGCCGCGCAGCCGCTCGGTGGCGGTGAGACCATCCATCGCGGGCATCCGGAGGTCCATGAGGACGACATCGGGCCGGGTGCGGTCGACGAGCGCCTCGACCTCGGTGCCGTCGGCGGCCTCGCCGACGATCTCGATGTCGTCGGCACCGCCCATCATGAAGGACAGACCCGCCCGCACCAGAGGATCGTCGTCGACGAGGAGGAGTCTGATCGCAGTCATGGCCCTTACGTAATCACGGTTGGCGGCGGGCGAGTTGCGGACCGTCGCGCGCTCGGTCAGGCCGATCAGACCCTGTCCGGAGCCGGGCGCGCTGTTCGCGGCGGCCGAGAGCCGTAGGGCGGACTGACCGAAGGGCTCGGTTAACGCCGCGAAAACTCCTCGGCGCCGACGGCAAACTCTCTGCACTTGTCGTTGACATGACACCTTCTACGCGCGTCATCATGAACGGCATGAGGATCCCCCCACGCATCACTCGCATCGGTACCTCCGCCGCTGTCCTGTCCGCCCTGCTCATCGGCGGTACCGTCTCGGCCACGACGGCCGACGCCGCGGTCGGCAGCATCTGCTACACCAGGCTGCCCTCGCAGGCGTACGACACGCTCGAACTGATCGACCAGGGCGGGCCGTTCCCGTACTCGCAGGACGGGGCCGTCTTCCAGAACCGGGAAGGCGTCCTGCCCAGCCAGACCTCCGGCTACTACCACGAGTACACCGTGAAGACCCCCGGCTCGTCGACGCGCGGCGCGCGCCGCATCGTGACCGGTAAGAAGACCGACGAGGACTACTACACCGCGGACCACTACGTCACGTTCAACCTGGTCAACTACGGCTGCTGAAGCCCGGCCCCGTCCGGACGTACGCCCTCCAGGCCGTACGTCCGGACGGCCGTACCCCTGAAGATCTCGTGCCGTTCCGCCGCGGTGAGGCCGGAGGTCAACTCGCGTGCGGTGTCCATGACCTGGGCGTAGCCGGTGGCGGCGAGGCGGCACACCGGCCAGTCGGAGCCGAACATCAGCCGCCCGGGACCGAAGGCGTCCAGGACCGTGTCGGCGTACGGCCGGAGGCCGGCGGTGGTCCAGGAGGTCCAGTCGGCCTCGGTGACCATGCCGGAGAGCTTGCACACGGTGTTGGGCAGCGCGGCGAGCCGGCCGATCTCCCCCGCCCAGGGTTCGAGAACGCCGGTGGAGATGGGCGGCTTGGCCAAGTGGTCCAGGACGAGGGCGAGTTCCGGCAGACGGCGCGCGGCCTCGATCGCGGCAGGGAGTTGACGGGGTGTGACCAGCAGGTCGTAGACGAGTCCCGCGTCGGCGACGGCGGAGAGTCCGCGCAGCACGTCGGGGCGCAGCAGCCAGCGCGGATCGGGCTCGCCCTGCACCTGGTGGCGGATGCCCACCAGATGCTGTCCGCCCGGGAGTTCGCGCAGCGCGGCGAGGCGGTCGGCGACGTCGGGCGCGGTCAGGTCGGTCCAGCCGACGACCCCGGCGACCAGGTCGCTCCCGGCCGCGAGGGCCAGGAACTCCGGGGTCTCCTCCGCGACGGTGACCGTCTGCACGAGCACGGTCGCGACCACACCCGCCGCGCGGGCCTCGGGTTCGAGGTCGGCGAGGGCGAAGTCGCGGCGCAGCGGCGCGAGTTCGGGTCCGGTGATCCAGTCCTGGTCGCGGACCGAGAGGTCCCACACATGGTGGTGGGCGTCCACGGACCCCGGTTCGGCGCTCACAGCTCCCACACCACGGGCAGCGAGGCGTCGGCTCCCCCGGCGGAGTAGTCGTGGACGACGTCGAGGAGGTCGGCCATCCTCGCCTGCCAGGCGATGTTGACCGGCAGCTTCTCCAGTTCGGCGATCATCGCCGGGTAGTCCTCGACCTCCAGGAGGTGGAAGAGGTCGGTGCCGCTGCGCCAGATGGTCCAGCTGCCGACCCCGGCGGCGCGGATGGCGGCGGTCAGTTCCGCGGGGACCTCGCGATGGGCGGCCTCGTACTCCGCCACGCGGTCGGCGCGGACCCTCGTGTGCAGGGCGACCCTCATGGCGTCTCCTCCGGCTGCGGGACGGGGGTGTCCGGGTCCAGCAGGCCCTCCGCGCGCAGGTCGTCCCAGAGGGCGGCCGGGATCGGGCGGCCGATCTGGTCGACCGCGTCGCGCACCTCCTCGGCGGAGCGCACGCCGGTCAGCACGCCCGCGACGGCGGGGTGGCCGGAGGGGAAGGCCAGGGCGGCGGCGCGCAGCGGCACACCGTGGCGTTCGGTGACGGCCTTCAGCCGCAGGGCGCGGTCGAGGACGGGCTCCGGGACGGGCGCGTAGTTGTAGGTGACGCCCGGTTTCGGGTCGATGAGCAGACCCGAGTTGAAGGCGCCGCCGATCAGGACGCTGCGCCCCCGGGCGGCGGCCTCGGGAAGCAGTTCCTCCAGGCCCTCCTGTTCGAGGAGGGTGTAGCGGCCGGCCAGCAGGACCACGTCGATGTCGGTCTCGCGCAGGAAACGGGCGGGTACCGCGCACTGGTTCATGCCGACCCCGATCGCGCCGACGACACCCTCGTCCCGTAGGCGTTCCAGCGCCGGGTAGGCCTCGCGCAGCGCCTGGTCGACGTGGTCGTCGGGGTCGTGCAGCAGGACGACGTCCACCCGGTCCAGGCCGAGCCGCTCCAGGCTGGCCTCCAGGGAGCGCAGGACGCCGTCGGCGGTGAAGTCCCAGACGCGGCGGTGGGTCGCCGGGACCGCGAAGCCGTTCGCCAGGTCGTCGCCCTCGACACCGTCGTTGGGCACCAGCAGGCGGCCGACCTTGGTGGAGACGGTGTACGTGTCGCGGGGGCGTCCGCGCAGGGCGGCTCCCAGGCGCCGTTCGGACAGGCCGATCCCGTAGTGGGGTGCCGTGTCGAAGGTGCGGATGCCCGCGTCCCAGGCGGCCTGAAGCGCTCCGGCGGCGTCCTCGTCGGAGACGGGCCGGAAGAGACTGCCGATGGCGGCCGCCCCGAAGCCGAGCCGGGTGACCGGGACGGCGGTGTTCCCCAGGCGCGTGGTTCTCATGAGCCGGCCGCCGGGCGCAGCCGGAGCCCCTGCATACCGCCGTCGACGGCGAGGGCGGTGCCGGTGACGGACGCGGCGGCGGGGCTCGCCAGATAGACGACCGCCTCCGCGACCTCGTCCGCGGTGACCAGGCGTCCCATGGGCTGGCGGGCGTTGAGGGCGGCGCGCTCGGCCTCGGGGTCGTCGGCGGCGTCCAGCAGCCGGCCCACCCACGGGGTGTCGGCGGTGCCGGGATTGACGCAGTTGACGCGGACGCCCTCACGGACGTGGTCCGCGGCCATGGCCAGGGTCAGCGAGAGGACCGCGCCCTTGCTGGCGGAGTACAGGGCGCGCTGCGGCAGCCCCGCGGTGGCCGCGATGGAGCAGGTGTTGACGATCGCCGCGTGCGCCGAGCGCCGCAGGTGCGGAAGCGCGGCGCGGGCGGTGCGGACCATACCGAGGACGTTGACGTCCAGGACCCGCCGCCACTCGTCGTCGGGGTTGTCCTCGACGGTGCCCTGCGCGCCGATGCCGGCGTTGTTGACGACGATGTCCAGGCCGCCCAGCCGGTCGGCCGCGTCGTCGACGGCGGCGCGCACCGACGCGTCGTCGCAGACGTCGGCCTTCAGCGCGAGCAGCGGCGCGGGCACCCCGGAGGGGTCGAGGTCGAGCACCGCCACCGCTGCGCCGCGCTCGGCGAGCAGCCGGGCGGTGGCCAGCCCGATGCCGGAGGCTCCGCCGGTGACGATCGCCCTCAGGCCTTCCAGCCCGCTCATACGTCCTCCTCCTGTCACGACTGTCACGACGACTGTCCTGCGAGGTCGGCGACCCAGAAAGCGCCGTCCGGGTAACGGTATTCCGCGATGGACGAGGGATGCATCGTGGCGGAGAAACCGGGCGTGAGCGGCGCGCGGTAGTGGCCCTCGCGGACGACGACCGGCGCGTCGAAGTGCTCGTGGAGGTGGTCGACGTACTCGATGACCCGGTTCTCGGTCGTTCCCGAGAGCGCCAGGAAGTCGAACATCGACAGATGCTGCACCAGCTCGCACAGGCCGACCCCGCCGGCGTGCGGGCACACCGGTACGCCGAACTTCGCGGCGAGCAGCAGGATCGCCAGGTTCTCGTTGACGCCGCCGACCCGGGCGGCGTCGATCTGGAGCACGTCGAGGGCACCGGCCTGGAGCAGCTGCTTGAAGACGATGCGGTTCTGGACGTGCTCCCCGGTGGCGACCTTGACCGGGGCGATCGCCTCGCGGATCGTGGCATGGCCGAGGACGTCGTCGGGACTGGTCGGCTCCTCGACCCAGTAGGGCTCGAAGGCGGCGAGGGCGTTGGTCCAGGCGATCGCCTCGTCGACGTTCCAGCGCTGATTTGCGTCGATGGCGATGCGCACGCCGTCTCCGACGGCGGCCCGCGCGGTGCGCAGCCGTCGTACGTCGTCGTCCAGGTCGGCGCCGACCTTCAGTTTGATCTGGGTGAACCCGTCGGCGACGGCCTGCTTGGCGAGCCGGGTGAGTTTCTCGTCGGAGTAGCCGAGCCAGCCCGGTGAGGTGGTGTAGCCGGGGTAGCCGCGCTCCAGCAGGGCGGCCTCGCGCTCGGCGAGCCCGGCGCGGCCCGCGCGCAGCAGGGCGAGCGCCTCCTCGGGGGTGAGGGCGTCGGCGATGTAGCGGAAGTCGACCTGGGAGACCAGCCACTCGGGGTCGGCGTGCGCCAGGAGCCGCCACAGGGGCTGTCCGGCCCGCTTGGCGGCCAGGTCCCAGACGGCGTTGACGACGGCGCCGATCGCCATGTGCATCACGCCCTTCTCCGGGCCCAGCCAGCGCAGTTGGCTGTCCCCGACCAGGTCCCGGCTGAGCGACCCCGGGTCGGCGCACAGCTCGTCGACGGACCGGCCCACCAGGTGCGGGCGCAGGGCGGCGATGGCGGCGACCTGTACGTCGTTGCCGCGTCCGATGGTGAAGCTGAAGCCGTGGCCCTCGAGACCGTCCCCCGCGTCGGTGCGCAGCACCAGGTAGGCGGCCGAGTAGTCGGGGTCCGGGTTCATCGCGTCCGAGCCGTCCAGTTCCCGCGAGGTGGGGAAACGGACGTCGAAGGTGTCGACCGCGGTGATCCGGGCGGAGGGGGCAGTCACATGGATGCCTTTCACAAATTCATCGGAGGTATGACAGCACCGCGACTCTAGAGCGCACAACGTGCACCTGGCAACGGATTCCTCGGATGTATTTGCCTCCGGAGCCTGTCCGACCCCTGCGCGACAGGCTCCGCACAAAACAAGGGCACACGACATCTTGTCAGCCTCGGCAACCCCGCCGTAACGTCCTCCGCGTCCGAGATACATCGGAGGAATCTCCGCGGCTCAAGGAGAGAACAAGGTCATGAAGCTCGCGCGCATCCGTTCCACCGCCGCAGCCGCCGGTGCCGTACTCACGGCACTGGCCCTCGTCACCGCCTGCAACCGGGACGGCAACAGCTCGGGCTCGGCCGGCGACAAGCCCGCCATCGGCATCGACCTGCCGCGTTCCGACTCCGACTTCTGGAACTCCTACGCGCAGTACCTGAAGAAGGACATCAAGGGCGACGGGATCAACGCGCTGCCCCTGAGCAACTCGCAGAACGACGTCACCAAGCTGGTCGCCAACGTCCAGGTGTTCGAGAACACCGGCGCCAAGGCGATCATCATGGCCCCGCAGGACACCGGCGCCGTCGCGTCCACGCTCGAGACCCTGGCGTCGAAGAAGATCCCGGTGGTCAGCGTCGACACCCGCCCCGACAAGGGCGACGTCTACATGGTGGTGCGCGCCGACAACAAGGCGTACGGCACCAAGGCCTGCGAGTTCCTCGGCAAGCAGCTCGGCGGCAAGGGCAAGGTCGCCGAGTTCCAGGGCGCCCTGGACTCCATCAACGGGCGGGACCGCTCCGAGGCGTTCGCCGCCTGTATGAAGGAGAAGTTCCCGGACATCAAGGTGTTCGAGCTGCCCACCGACTGGAAGGGCGACGTGGCCTCGGCCAAGCTGCAGAGCCTGCTCGCCCAGCACCCCGACCTGAACGGCATCTACATGCAGGCCGGCGGTGTCTTCCTGCAGCCGACCCTGGCCCTGCTCCAGCAGAAGGGCCTGCTCAAGCCGGCCGGGCAGAAGGGCCACATCTCGATCATCTCCAACGACGGCATCCCGCAGGAGTTCGACGCCATCCGCAAGGGCCAGATCGACGCGACCGTCTCCCAGCCCGCCGACCTGTACGCGAAGTACGCGCTGTACTACGCGCAGGCCGCGGCGGACGGCAAGACCTTCAAGCCCGGGGCCACCGACCACGACTCGACCATCATCGAGATCCCCAACGGCCTGGAGGACCAGCTGCCGGCGCCCCTGGTGACCAAGGACAACGTGGACGACAAGACCCTGTGGGGCAACACCGTCAGCAAGTAGTCCGCCCGAACGAAGGACGGTATCCACCATGGCGAACGGGTCTCCCGTTCCGGTGGCCGAGGCCGCCGGCATCAGCAAGCGGTTCGGCGCCACCGTCGCCCTGCGGGACGCGCGCATCACTGTCACCGCGGGCGAGTCGCACGCGCTGGTCGGCCGCAACGGCGCCGGCAAGTCGACGCTCGTGTCCATCCTGACGGGGCTCCAGCAGCCCGACACCGGCACCCTGCGTTTCTCCGGCCGCCCAGCCCCCGCCTTCGGCGACATCGACGCCTGGCGCTCCCGGGTGGCCTGCGTCTACCAGCGGTCCACCATCCTGCCGGGCCTCACCGTCGCCGAGAACCTCTTCCTCAACCGGCAGAGCGACGGCGCGCTGCGGCCCATCCGCTGGAAGGAGCTGCGGCGCCGGGCCGGGGAACTCCTCGGCGAGTACGGCGTGGACGTCGACCCCACCGCGCGGGCCGGGGAACTCTCCGTCGAGCAGCGGCAGTTCGTCGAGATCGCGCGGGCGCTGTCGTTCGGCGCGCGCTTCATCGTCCTGGACGAGCCGACCGCCAAGCTCGACGCCCGGGGCATCACCCGGCTCTTCGACAAGCTGCGCGACCTCCAGCGCCAGGGCGTCGCCTTCCTGTTCATCTCGCACCATCTGCAGGAGGTGTACGACCTCTGCACCACCGTCACCGTCTACCGCGACGCCGCGCACATCCTCACCGCGCCCGTGGCGGAACTGAGCCACCAGGCCCTGGTGGAGGCGATGACGGGCGAGACGACCACCGGTTCGGACGCCACGGCCCCTCTCAGCGCGCCCCGGACCCGCTCCGGGACACTGCTGGAGGTCGACGGTCTGACCCTGAAGGACGTGTGCCGGGACCTGTCGCTGTCGGTCGGCGCGGGTGAGGTCGTCGGGCTCGCCGGGGCGACGGCGAGCGGGAACGTGCAGGTCGGCGAGGCGGTCGCCGGGCTGCACCGGGCCGAGGCGGGCACGATCTCGGTCGGCGGCCGGGGCGTCCGTACCGGCAGCGTGTCGTCCGCGCTCGCGGCCGGGGTCGGCCTGGTGCCCGAGGACCGGCACCTCCAGGGCCTGGTGCACGGCCGCAGTGTGGCGGAGAACGCCACCCTGACCGTCACCGACCAGCTGGGCCCGTACGGCACGGTCCTGCCGGGCCGTACGCGCGCGTTCGCCGCCCGGATGATCCGCGACCTCGACATCAAGACGCCGGGCGCGGCCACCTCCGTGTCGGCGCTCTCGGGCGGCAACCAGCAGAAGGTCGTGGTCGCCCGGGCCCTCGCCACCGACCCCCGGGTGCTGGTGGCGATCCGCCCGACCAACGGGGTGGACGTCAAGTCCAAGGAGTTCCTGCTGACCCGGATCCGCCAGGTCGCGGAGAGCGGCCGGGCCGCGCTGATCGTCTCCGACGAGCTGGACGACCTCAGGGCGTGCGACCGGGTCGTCGTCATGTTCCACGGGCACGCGGTCGCCGAGTTCGGCCCCGGCTGGACGGACGAGCAGCTGGTCGCCGCCGTGGAGGGAGTGGCCGCCACGGCCGCAGCATCCGACACCGAAACGCACGGAAGGTAGAGATGTCCGCCACCACAGATGTCACCGACGCCGCGGCGAACGAGAAACGGGCGGCCGGCGGGGACGCCCGGCGGGGGCTCGACCTCGGCCGGTTCCGTGAGCTGTCCCTGGTCCCGGTCATCCTGGTCCTGGGCCTGATCGGGTTCATCGTCTCGCCTGCCTTCCTGACCTCCGACAACCTCATCGGGGTCGCCCAGCAGTCCACCGAGCTCAGCCTGCTGGTGCTGGCCGCCGCCCTGATCCTGATCTGCGGCCGGATGGACCTCTCCCTGGAGTCCACCATCGGTGTCGCGCCGGTCGTCGCGGTGTGGCTGGTGCTGCCCACCGACGGCAGCCGCTTCACCGGCCTCGGGCTGCTGCCGGAGTGGACGGCGATACCGCTGTGTCTGCTGGTGGGCGCGGTGATCGGCGCGGTGAACGGGTTCCTGATCCTGAAGCTGCGGCTCAACGGGTTCATCGTCACCCTCGGCATGCTGACCATGCTGCGCGGCCTCCAGGTGGCCCTCTCCGACGGCCAGTCCATCGTGGAGCTGCCGTCGTCCTTCACCTACCTGGGCCGGGCGTCCTGGCTGGGCATGCCGGCCGCGATCTGGATCTGCCTGGTGCTGTTCGCGGCCGGCGGCGGCGCGCTGGCCTATCTGCGGCACGGCCGGGCGCTGTACGCGATCGGCGGCAACGCGGAGGCCGCCCGCACGGCCGGCATCAAGGTCGACCGGATCGTGTGGACGGTGCTGATCCTCGGCAGCCTGCTCGCCGCGTTCGCCGGCATCCTCTACAGCGGCCACTACGGGTCGATCTCCGCCACCCAGGGCAACGGCTGGATCTTCCAGGTCTTCGCGGCCACGGTCATCGGCGGAGTCAGCCTCAACGGCGGCAAGGGGTCCGTCTTCGGCGCGCTCACCGGTGTACTGACGCTCCAGCTGGTCGTCAACGTGATGACCCTGGCGGGCGTGCCCCCGCTGTGGAACCAGTTCCTCAACGGCGCGATCATCATCGTCGCCCTGATCATCTCCCGCTTCGCCTCCGGCGAGAAGCAGGAGTGAACGTCGGTGCCGCGGTTCCCGAGCGCTCGGGAACCGCGGCACCGACGTTCAGGAACTACGGGAACTTCGTGGGGGGAATCCCGCGCTCCCATGATGACGCGCGTAGAGCATGGCATGTCAATGACAAGTCCGGCGTTTTTTCCGTGAGGTCCGTTGCCGTCTCGGAAAGTTAACCTGCGGCCGTCCGGCGGTCAGCCGTTCTCCGGCAGTTCGTATGTCCCGTAGCGCGGCCGTCCGTCCAGTTCGTACGTCTGTACGGAGACGCCCGCACCGGTGGTCCGGCCGCCGGCGTGCCGGAACGCGGTGGGCACGGCGCCGTCGGCGAACAGCCGCAGCCCGGACCCCAGCACGACCGGGAACGTCAGCAGGTGAACGGTGTCCACGAGGTCCTGGGCGAACAGCGACTGCGCCAGCGCACCGCTGCCGTGCACCTGGAGCTCGCCGTCGGTGTTCTCCTTCAACGCGGTGATCTCCTTGACGAGTCCCCCGCCGCCCCGGAGCACGCTGGTGCCCTCCCAGGCGGGGTCGGTGAGGGTCCTGGAGACGACGTACTTCGGCAGCGCGTTCAGCTTGCCCGCGACCGGGTCGGCCGGGTCGGTGACCTTGGGCCAGAAGGCGGAGAAGATGTCGTAGGTACGGCGGCCGAGAAGGAACGCGCCGACCTGGTCGAAGACGCCGCCCATGAACCGGCCGAAGTCGTCGTCTCCGTACGGGAAGCTCCAGCCTCCGTGTGCGAAGCCGCCGCGGGTGTCCTCGTCGGGGCCGCCGGGAGCCTGGTAGACGCCGTCGAGGGTGACGAAACTGGTGAGTACGAGCTTGCCCATGACGGGTGCCCTCCTTGGGAGTGCTCGGGTGGGTCTGCTGTCCTGACTTTCAACGGTGCAGACCCCGCCCGCGCCCGCAACTCATCGGTCGCGCTCAGCCGGCGTTCGTGGAGAACAGTCCGCCGGTCGGCCCCTGCTTGTCGCCGCCCTGGGCCTTCTTCAGGGCGTTGGCGAGGCTCTCGATGGTGAGGGACTGCAGGATGACCCGGCCGTTGCCCTCCAGGGTGGCCAGGGAGAGGCCCTCGCCGCCGAGGACGGCGTTCATGACGCCCTGGCGGTTGAGGCCGCCGACGCGCTGGACGCCGTACTGGATGCCCTCCTCGAAGGCGACGACGCAGCCGGTGTCGACCTCGACGCGGCCTCCGAAGTCGGCCGGGTTCAGGTCGATGAAGTTGCCCGCGCCGGCGATGATCACCGTGCCGTGGCCGGTGAACTTCTCCAGGACGAAGCCCTCGCCGCCCTTCATGCCGGTCCGGCCGCCCTGGAAGGCGATGCCGAAGTCGACGCTGGACTCGGCGGCCACGAAGGCGTCCTTCTCGGCGAACCACGCGCGCGTGCCGTTCAGCTCCAGGGCGCGCATCTCGCCCGGGAGGACGCCCGCGAAGGCGACCGTGCCCTCGCCGCCCTGGGCGGTGAAGTACTGGAACGCCAGCGACTCGCCCGCGAGGGCGCGCTGGCCGACCTGCATGGCGGTGCCCATGGCCTGGCGCAGCATGCCGCCCATGCCACCACCGCCACCGCCGCCGCCCCCGCCCCCGCCCTGCTGCTGCTGCTGCTGCCCGCCGAGCCGGGTCTCCATGGTCACGTTCGTCGTCTTGAAGAGGAACTTCCCCGCCTCGCAGTACACCGTCCGGCCGGGTTCCAGGGTGACGACCGCCATCTGCATGGCGTTTCCGACGATCTCTTGCTTAAGGGTCACAAGGGGAGAACGTGAGAGACGCGGGCAGGAGTTCCGAGGTCGACGTCCGTTCGCCGCCGGTACGGGGCGGCGCGGGCCGCTGTGATGGAGCCATGACGACTTACGAGACGCATGACAAGACGGCTTACGGGACTCTGGACGGCAAGGTGGCCCTGGTGACCGGCGGCAGCCGCGGTATCGGTGCCGCGACGGCCCTGCGGCTCGCCCAGGAGGGCGCGGACGTGGCGGTGACGTACGTGAACGGCAAGGAGGCGGCCGAGGACGTCGTACGGGCCGTTCAGGCGCTGGGACGGCGGGCGGTGGCGCTGCGCGCGGACGCCGGGGACGCGGCGGAGGCGGCCGGGGCCGTGGACCGCGCGGTGGAGGCGCTGGGCGGTCTCTACGTCCTGGTGAACAACGCGGGCGTGGGCGTCCTCGGACCGTTGCCGGACCTCGCCCCCGCCGACGTCGACCGGGTGCTGGCGGTGAACGTACGCGGGGTGTTCCTCGCCTCGCGGGCGGCGGCCGGGCGGATGCGGGAAGGGGGCCGGATCATCACCATCGGCAGCTGTATGGCCCAGCGGGTGCCGGGGCCCGGCGGGACGCTGTACGCGATGAGCAAGGCCGCGCTGGTGGGGCTCACCAAGGCGCTCGCCCGGGAGCTGGGCGGGCGCGGGATCACCGCGAACATCGTGCACCCCGGCCCGATCGACACGGACATGAACCCCGCCGACGGCCCCTACGCGGCCGGGCAGACCACGCTGACGGCACTCGGCCGCTTCGGCACGGCCCAGGAGGTGGCGGCGACGGTGGCGCATCTGGCGGGCGCCGCCTACGTCACCGGCGCGGAGTACACGGTGGACGGCGGACACGCGGCATAGGAACCCCGATTATCATCGCGGCCGAACTCGAACTGTCATACGGGGGAGAACCATGACAACGTTCGGCACGGGGGCTCGGCGAGCCCTGTCGTTCGCGTCGACCGCACTCGTCGCCGGGGCCTTGGGGGTGGCGGGCACCCTGGGCTACCAGTGGGTCACCGCCCCGGACACGTCCGCCGTCGACGCGCAGGCCGGTGAGCTCGCCGACGCCCTGCGGAAGGATCTGACGTCCGGCTTCTACTCGGCGGGGGGCGGGACCTACGGCGGACAGTTCACCGAGGGCACGGTGGTCGCCCAGACCGAGGCGCACGGCGGGGCGCTGCTGAGCTTCGGGTCCGACGGCGGCGTGCACACCGCCGAGGTGATGCTGGGCCTGGTGCCGCCCGAGGCGAGAACCAGCGGCGCGAAGGACCCGGCCGCGGACGCCTACCCGGTGCGCTGCTACCGCTACACGTTCGCCTTCGGTGCGCACAGCGTGAAGCGGTCCGGCGTGGACTGCCCGACCACGCGGACCGACGGCAGGCCCGGCAGCCTCGTGGCGCAGCTGGGCGTGCTGCTGGTGGAGCAGCCCGCCGGCAACAACGCGTACCGGAACACGGCGACCGAGGGGTACACGCACACCCCGCAGGGCGTCAGGGACTTCCTGAAGGCCAAGGGGCTCGTCACGGCCGGCGACGCCGTGACCGGGGTCTCCGGCCGGGCCGACGGCGACGACCTGTACGTCGTCGCCCTGCGGATCAACGGCGCCTGCCACTACCTGCGCATGGGCTCTGGATCTTCGTCGTCTTCGGCGTCGGACCTGATACCCCTGTGGACCGCCCCGGCCGACGAGCAGGAGGCGTGCGACGTGGGGCACGCCGTGGCCGCCTCCGCCCTGTACGGGACCGACCCGGCGAAGGAGGGGTGAGGGCCCCGCCGGATCAGCCGCCCAGCTCCTGGTGGCGCGCCAGGAGACGGGCCGCGCCCTCCTCCGTCAGGGTGCCGAACAGGCGCAGACGGGAGATGCCGCCGTCCGGGTAGATGTCCACGCGCGCGTGGGTGCCGACGGCGGGGGCCGGGAGGACGAAGCGGTGGTTGGTGTCGGGCTGGAGGCGGGTGCGCGGGAGGATCTCCGTCCAGGCGTCCTCCCCGGCGTCCGCGCCGTTCGCTCCGGACTCGCCGTCCCTGACGGACACCGACGCCCAGCCCGCGCTGTTGCCCTTCAGGTACGCCGTGTCGATCTCGATCGCGCGGATCCGCGCCTGCGCGGCGAGCCGGTAGCGGATCCAGTCGTGGCCCCGGTCGCGCCGCCGCCGGGTCTCCCAGCCGTCGTCCATCTTGCGGGAGCGGCCCGGCTGGATGGTGTTCGTCGCCGGGGAGTAGAAGAGGTTGGAGGCGTCCTCGGCCCGGCCGCCGTTCTCCAGGGCGACGACGTCGAAGGTGCCGAGCACCGCGAGCCACTCGGGATCCGGGACGACCTCGCCGTACACGCGCAGCCGGGCGATGCCCCCGTCGGGGTGCTGGTTGACGCGCAGGTGGGTGAAGCGCTGTTCGAGGGAGACGGCGAAGCCGTTCGCCGCGTGGCCGCCGACCGGCGTGCGCGGGACGAGCGTCGTCCACTTCACGTCGTCGGAGAGCAGGTCCCGCGGTGACGGGGAGCCCGGGAGGGAGGTGCCCTCGACCGAGACCGCCTGCGGGTAGTTGCCGCGGAAGTGGGCCGTGTCGACGACGATCCCGCGGATCACGCCCGGCGCCCCGAGCCGCACCAGCGCCCAGTCGTGGTCGTCGGCCGTGGGCCAGGGGTGCTCGGCGGAGGCGCCGCGGCGGCGCCGGGTCTCCCAGCCGTCCATGACCTTGCCCTTGTGCCCGAAGTGCTCGGGGTCGAACTCGGCGCGCCCGGGCAGCAGCAGGTTCTCGCGGTGGGCGAAGAACTCGTCGTTGGCGGCGATGACGGCTCCGCCGAGGTTCCGGTCGGCGAGGTCGGCGAGGTGGGCGAAGGGGAACTCGGCGGTGCGGTGGTCCGCGTACGGGTCGCCGCCGCCGTAGGGGCTCGCGTCGCCGGTGAAGCTCGGTATCTCCGTCACTGGGGGTGCCTTTCGGGTCGGCCGGTGCGGGTGAGGAGGCGCCCCTTCGGGTCGGTGAACTCGCCGTCCGCGACGATGCGTTCGCCGCGCAGCCAGGTGGACTTCACGACGCCGTACAGGGTCCGGCCGGCGTACGCGGTGACACGGTTGCGGTGCTGGAGGGCGGCCGGGTCGACGGTGAAGGCCTCGTCGGGGGCGAGGACGGCGAAGTCGGCGTCGCGGCCGGGCTCGATGGCGCCCTTGCGCGCGAGTCCCACGAGTTCCGCCGTACGCGTGGACATCCAGCGGACCACGTCCTCCAGTCCGTGGCCGCGCCGGCGGGCCTCGGTCCAGACGGCGGCCAGGCTGAGCTGGAGGCCCGAGATGCCGCCCCAGGCCGTCGCGAAGTCGGCGGTCTTGAGGTCGGCCGTGGACGGGGAGTGGTCGGTGACGACGCAGTCGATGGTGCCGTCGGCCAGCGCCCGCCAGAGCAGGTCCTGGTTGGCGGCCTCGCGGATGGGCGGGCAGCACTTGAACTCGCTGGCGCCGTCGGGGACCTCCTCGGCGGTGAGGGTGAGGTAGTGCGGGCAGGTCTCGACGGTGATGCGGACACCCTCCGCCCTGGCCTCCGCGATCAGCGGCAGCGCGTCGCTGGACGACAGGTGCAGTACGTGCACACGCGCGTGGAGGCGCTTCGCCTGCGCGATCAGCGAGGCGATGGCGGTGTCCTCGGCGTGGCGGGGGCGGGAGGCGAGGAAGTCCGCGTACCGGGGGCCGCTCTGCCGGGGGGCGGCGTCGAGGTCGTGGGGATCCTCGGCGTGCACGATCAGCAGGCCGTCGAAGCCGGCGATCTCGGCCAGGGAGCGGGCGAGTGCGTCCTGGTCGAGGTGGGGGAACTCGTCCACGCCGGACGGCGACAGGAAGGCCTTGAAGCCGAAGACGCCGGCGTCGTGCAGGGGGCGCAGGTCCTTGACGTTGTCGGGCAGGGCGCCGCCCCAGAAGCCGACGTCGATGTGCGCCTTGTCGGCGGCGACCTCCCGCTTGGTCCGGAGGTGGTCGACGGTCGTCGTCGGCGGGAGGGAGTTGAGGGGCATGTCGACGAGGGTGGTGATGCCGCCGGCGGCCGCCGCGCGCGTGGCGGTCCAGAAGCCCTCCCAGTGGGTGCGGCCGGGGTCGTTGACGTGCACGTGGGTGTCGACCAGTCCGGGCAGCAGGACGTCGTCGCCGAGGTCCTCCAGACGGGCGCCCTCGGGGACGGGGACGTCGTACGGCAGTACGGCCGTGATCGTCCCGGCGGACACGGCCACGGAGGCGGCACGCGTCCCCTCCGGGAGGATGACGCGCGTCGAGCGCAGCACCAGTTCGGCGTCGGACACCCGGATCCCTCTCTGCCGTGACACTTCCGCGTTACTTCCGTGTAACGGAATTGAACTTTCTTATGGTGGAGTCTTCCTTTCCGCGTCCCGCATCGTCAAGAGCATCCGTCTTCAGGGTGCACGAGGAGGCCCGAGACCGCCGGGTAGGCTTCAGCGTCCCGCCAGTCTCGAAAGGAACGCGCCGTGCCGACGTCGAGCGCAAGCCCCACCGACTCCGCCAGGTCCGCCGGCGGCGGGGTCCAGTCCCTCGAGCGCGCGTTCGACCTGCTGGAGCGGATGGCCGACGCGGGCGGCGAGGTGGGGCTCAGCGAACTGTCCGCGAGCAGCGGGCTGCCGCTGCCCACCATCCACCGGCTGATGCGCACCCTCGTCGTCTGCGGTTACGTCCGCCAGCAGCCCAACCGCCGCTACGCGCTGGGCCCCCGGCTGATCCGGCTCGGCGAGTCGGCGTCCCGGCTGCTGGGCACCTGGGCCCGGCCGTACCTGGCCCGGCTGGTCGAGGAGACCGGCGAGACGGCGAACATGGCGCTGCTCGACGGCGACGAGATCGTGTACGTGGCGCAGGTGCCGTCGAAGCACTCGATGCGGATGTTCACCGAGGTCGGCCGCCGGGTCCTGCCGCACTCCACGGGCGTGGGCAAGGCGCTGCTCGCGGGCTTCCCGGACGCCGAGGTGCGCGCCCTGCTGGCCCGCACCGGTATGCCCGCCGCGACCGACCGGACGATCACCACCCCGGAGGGCTTCCTGGCGGCCCTGGCGGAGGTACGGCGGGCCGGTTACGCGGTCGACGACAACGAGCAGGAGATCGGCGTCCGCTGCCTCGCGGTGTCCGTCCCGGACTCCCCCACCGCCGCCGCCGTCTCCATCTCCGGCCCGGCGGGCCGTGTCACGGACGAGGCGACGGAGAAGATCGTGCCCGTCCTCCGGCAGGTCGCGAGTGACCTCTCCACCGCCCTGGCCACGCAGAACCCCTAGCGTTCCCTGGGCGGCCCGCCGAACAGGTCCACCGCTTCGCGCACCTGTGAGAGCCCCCGCGCCAGCGCGCTGACCGAGCCGATCGCGCCCGCGATGAGCAGCAGGGAGCGGCGCAGGTGGGGTATTTCGGGGGCGCCGCCCAAAGCCATGGCGTCCAGGGCCATGGCGTCCAGGGCGGCGAGTTCCTCCTCCGCGATGTCCCGGTCCGGGAACTCCGCGGGGTGCGCGGCGAGTTCACGGCGCAGCCGGGACACCGCGGAGCGCAGCTCCGACACCCGCGGATCCTCGTCGCTGCCGGTCAAGGGCCTCTGCTCCACGCTCCGCAACACAGTCCTCCCCCTCGCGCCCCGCCCGCGCGTCCCGTTGTGGCGCACACCCCCGGGCCGGGCGCCGGTCGGGCGCCCGGTCGGTGCGGGCGCCCAGTTAACGCCACCCGGACCCGGGCGCGCCAGCCCGCTGCGTCATCGAGTTGCTGCGCTGTGTGATGTGCGGCGCGATCGGCTCGTACGGTATGCAGGATCCATGACACAGGACGCACGCGATGTCGCCGGACTGCTGCTCGCCGCCGGTGGCGGACGGCGGCTCGGCGGTCGCCCCAAGGCGCTGCTGACGTACCACGGGCGGCCTCTGGTGGAGCACGCGGTGGGCGTGCTGCGCGCGGCCGGGTGCACGCGCGTGCACGTGGTCCTGGGAGCCGCCGCCGAGGCCGTGAAGGAGCGGGCACGCCTCGACGGGTGCGTGGTGGTGGAGAACCCGGAGTGGGAGCAGGGCATGGGCAGTTCCCTGCGCGCCGGCCTCGCGTCGCTCACCGGCCTCGCGTCGCCCACCGGGCCGCGGGCGGCGCTGGTCTCGCTGGTCGACCAGCCGGGGATCGGGCCGGCGGCCGTACGCCGGGTACTCGCGGCGTACGACGGCGAGCACTCGCTCGCGGCCGCGGCCTACGACGGCCGGCGCGGCCACCCCGTCCTCTTCGGGTCGGCCCACTGGGCGGGCGTCGCGGCGAGCGCCGGCGGGGACCGGGGCGCGCGCGCCTACCTGAAGGAGCACGGGGCGGCCGTCACGCTCGTGGAGTGCGGGGACGTGGCCCGGCCGTACGACATCGACACCCCCGAGGACCTCACCCGCCTCACCATTGAACTTCCACAATGAGGAAACTAGTATCCATTGATCAGAAGGGCACCCGGTGCCACGCTCGCTGAAGGAAGTGACAGCTCATGTCCGCACCAGCGCCGTCCCCGCTGGCCATCGTCGACGCCGTGCCCCTGCCCCGGCAGGAGGAGGTCCTCACGGAGGCGGCCCTCGCCTTCGTGGCCGAGCTGCACCGGCGGTTCACCCCGCGCCGTGACGAGCTGCTCGCCCGGCGCGCCGAGCGCCGTGCCGGGATCGCCCGCACCTCCACCCTGGACTTCCTCCCGGAGACCGCCGCGATCCGTGCCGACGACTCCTGGCGGGTGGCCCCCTCCCCCGCCGCCCTGGACGACCGCCGGGTCGAGATCACCGGGCCCACAGACCGCAAGATGACCATCAACGCCCTCAACTCGGGTGCGAAGGTCTGGCTCGCGGACTTCGAGGACGCCTCCGCCCCGACCTGGGAGAACGTCGTCCTCGGCCAGCTCAACCTGATCGACGCCTACACCCGGAACATCGACTTCACGGACCCGGGCTCCGGCAAGTCGTACGCCCTGAAGGACGCCGACGAGCTCGCCACCGTCGTGACGCGCCCGCGCGGCTGGCATCTGAACGAGCGTCACCTCCGGCTGGACGGCGAGCCGGTGCCCGGCGCCCTCGTCGACTTCGGTCTGTACTTCTTCCACAACGCCCAGCGGCTGCTCGACCTCGGCAAGGGCCCGTACTTCTACCTCGCGAAGACCGAGTCGCACCTCGAAGCCCGCCTGTGGAACGACGTGTTCGTGTTCGCGCAGGACTACGTCGGCATCCCGCAGGGCACGGTCCGCGCCACCGTCCTGATCGAGACGATCACGGCCGCGTACGAGATGGAGGAGATCCTCTACGAACTCCGCGACCACGCCTCGGGGTTGAACGCGGGCCGCTGGGACTATCTGTTCTCCATCGTGAAGAACTTCCGTGACGGCGGCGCCAAGTTCGTCCTCCCGGACCGCAACGCCGTGACGATGACCGCCCCGTTCATGCGCGCCTACACCGAACTCCTCGTCCGTACCTGCCACAAGCGCGGCGCGCACGCGATCGGCGGCATGGCGGCGTTCATCCCGTCCCGCCGGGACGCGGAAGTCAACAAGGTGGCCTTCGAGAAGGTCCGCGCCGACAAGGACCGTGAGGCGGGCGACGGTTTCGACGGCTCCTGGGTCGCCCACCCCGACCTGGTCCCGATCGCCATGGAGTCCTTCGACAAGGTCCTCGGCGACCGGCCGAACCAGAAGGACCGGCTGCGCGAGGACGTCCATGTCGAGGCCGCCGACCTGATCGCGGTCGACTCGCTGGAGGCGAGCCCGACGTACGCCGGACTCGTCAACGCCGTGCAGGTCGGCATCCGTTACATCGAGGCGTGGCTGCGCGGGCTCGGCGCGGTCGCCATCTTCAACCTCATGGAGGACGCGGCGACGGCCGAGATCTCGCGTTCGCAGATCTGGCAGTGGATCAACGCGGGCGTCGAGTTCGAGAACGGCCGGAAGGCGACCGCCGAGCTGGCCCGGAAGGTCGCCGCCGAGGAACTCGCCGCCATCCGCGAGGAGATCGGCGAGGAGGCCTTCGCGGCCGGCCACTGGCAGCAGGCGCACGACCTGCTGCTGACGGTCGCCCTCGACGAGGACTACGCGGACTTCCTCACGCTGCCCGCGTACGAGCAGCTCAAGGGCTGATGTCGTCCTGACCGGCCCGGTCCGAGTGGCCCAGGGGCTTCCCCGGGGCCACCCGGTCGCGTACGGCGCGCTTGACCGCCGTGGGCTCGGGGAACCCCTGCTCCTTGCGGTCCCACACCACCTCGTCGTCGACGCGGACCACGAAGATCCCGCCCGTGCCGGGCCGCAGGGCCAGTTCGGTCAGCTCGGCCTCGAAGGTCGTCAGCAGTTCCTGCGCCAGCCAGGCGGCCCTGGGCAGCCAGCGGCACTGGGTGCAGTACTCGATCTCGACACGGCCACTCATCCCAGGTGCACCGACCAATCCTGTTCGGCCGCGGGCTTTCCGTGCAGGTCCGGTACCTGCTTGAGCCACGCGGGGCGTCCGCGCCGATTCCTCGCCGCGCGCCGGACCTCCTCGGCGGCGAGCTCCTCCCCGCCGGGGAAGTCGGTGGGCAGCCAGGCCGCCGAGGCCTTCACGCGCGCGTGGAGGTGCGTCACATACGCGTCCCGGGCCTCCTCCGGTGTCGCGAAGTCCGTCAGCCAGGCGTCCGGCACCTCCGCGACGACCCTCCGCAGGAGTTCCCCGGTCACCTTCGGCGCCAGTTCCGCGTCGGCGGCGGGTACGTCGGGGCCGTAGCGGCCGAGGGCGTGGTGGCGGAAGTCGTAGGCCTTGCCGGGGTCGGCGCCGTCCCAGCGGTGGTGGAAGACGAGGGCGGCGCCGTGGTCGATGAGCCACAGGCGCGGCGGCACGGTCCCGGACGTCGGCCAGATCATCAGGTTGGAGCTGTGGACCGTACGGTCGACGTTGACGGTCAGGGCGTCGAGCCAGACGATCCGCCCGGCCTCCAGCGGGTCCACGGGGAAGGTCTTCGCGACCTCGGGCGTGAAGTCCCGGGCGCCCGGCAGGAAGTCCATGCCGAGGTTGAGGCCGGCGCTCGCGGCGTGCAGGTCCCGCACCTCCTGGTGCGGCTCGTCGTCGGCGACGGCCGGGTCGAAGTGCACGAGCACCAGCTCGGGGAAGCGCAGCCCGAGGGCGCGCGCCAGCTCCCCGACGATCACCTCGGCGACCAGCGCCCGGCGGCCCTGCGCGGAGCCGGTGAACTTGACGACGTACGTGCCCAGGTCGTCGGCCTCGACGACGCCGGGCACGGAGCCGCCGGACCGCAGGGGCTCGACATAGCGCGTTGCCGTGACCTCTCTCAGCATGGCGCCGCACCCCTTGCTTCCGGCCTCCGGCATGAAGTCAGCAGTCTAACCGGGGGTACCGGCCGCCCGCCGACGAGCGGTCCGCCGAGGTGGCCCCGCCCTCGCGGCGCGCGCTCACCGCCGCGGCGAGGTGTCTCTGCGTCGTCTCGGCCAGCGCTTCACCGTGGACGGCCGTCAGGAGTTCCTCGGCGATGTGGTGCAGCTTGGTGTTCGTGTGCTGGGAGACCGCGACCAGTACGGCCCACGCGTCCCCGGCGCTCAGCGAGAACGTGGCCATCAGGACGCCTCTGGCCTGGTCGATCGCGGGACGCGTCCGCATGGCGCGGCGCAGCTGGGTGATCTCGTTGCGCAGGTCTTCCGGGGTGCCCGCGAACAGCTGTGACGTTTCCGTCGTGGCCAGGAGTCTGCGCACGAAGGGGCCGGCCGCCCGCACGGTGAGCGTCTTGCCCTGTCCCAACGCCCGCAGCCGCGCGTCCAGCAGGGCGTTGAGCACCGAGCAGTCGCAGAACGTGACTCCGCTCAGGTCCAGTTCCACCTGCTGGTCGCACCGGTCGACGGCGTCCTCCAGCACCCTGCGCAGCCGTTGCGCGCCGGTGATGTCCCATTCGCCGGAGATCGTGACGATCAGGTGATGCATGGCTGCCTCCACGCGAGGGCGCTGACTCCACTTCAGGCTGCCCCGCCCGCTATTTCGCGTCAAGAGATACCGGAAATCTATTTCATGCTTTTGAATGCGCGAACGGAGTCCCCTACCCTGGGGCTCATGGACCAAGTGCCGGAGCCGCACACGGGCTGGACGTTTCTCACCAACCACGCCCGCGTACTCGCCGCCATCGCAGGTCACCGCTCCACCCGCATCCGCGACATCGCCGCGCGCTGCCGGCTCACCGAACGGGCCGTGCAGAAGATCATCACCGACCTCGAGGCCGACGGGTATCTGACCCACACCCGCGAAGGCCGGGCGAACGTCTACCACATCCAGCCCGGCACGATCCTCCGGCACCCGGCGGAATCCGGACTCACCGTCGGCGAACTGCTGGTCTTCCTCCTACGGCACGACGACACCCGCAGCGACCAGCCAGCCACCTGACCCCGCGGCCCGGAAAGGAGTGGCACGGTCACGGACGCCTTCCGTCCTTCGGAGCCGGCGCCGCCCGAGAACGACCGGGTATCCCCGCCCGGGCCTCCTCACCGCCCCGGCCCGCGAAGGCGGGGCTCAGGTACCGGCCAGCGGGTTCGGGAGGGGCAGATAGCGGGCGTCGGCGCCGTCCGCGCCGGTCCAGCGCAGCAGGAGGTTCGTCTTGCCGGGCAGGGTGGGCGCGCCGAGCAGGGCGTGCGCCTCGGGCAGGTCGTGGCGTGCCAGTTCGCGGCGCACGTCCGGCCAGGGGTCGAACCCCGCGTGCCGCTCGGCGAGCAGCGCGGCGAGTTCGGCGAGGTGGTTGACGACCAGCGTGTACACCAGCCGCTCCCAGCCGGCCGCCCGTGACACGTCCGACAGCAGTTTCACGCCCTCGGCGTCCCGGTACAGCGCCTGCACCGGCATGCCGTCCTCGTCGACGGCGATCAGCGTGTTCTGCAGATGCGCTTCGAGTACGACCCCGTGGTCGCCGAAGGCCGTGAGCGCCGGCGGTACGACGGCCGCGAGGTACGCCCGCCACCAGCCCGCCGGGTCGGTCGCGGCGGCCGGCGGGCTGCCCGGGAAGCCCTCCACGAGGGCCGCGGCGAGGAGTGGGGTGGTGCCGGGGGCAAGATGGCCGTCGAGGCCGTCACGGACCAGTACGGCGAGTTCCTCGAAGGCGAAGGACGCGGTGCGGTAGCCGCGGTCGCCGAGCCAGGCCGCCGGGCCGTCGATCGCGGCGAAGGCACGGGTGGCCGCCGCGTCGGTCCGGCGCAGTTTCAGCAGGTCGTGGCGCCACAGCCGGCGGATGTCGTTGGTGATGCGCACATCGAGGCTGAACTTCAGGAAGAGGTCGTGCTCGGGGGCGTACAGGGTGCGGATCGCGGCGGTCGGCCAGGTGTCGAAGGCGGTCGTGCCGAGCCGGACCAGACGGCCGTCGGCGAACGCCTCCGTCAGCGCGCCGCCCACCAGGTCGAGCTGCCAGGGGTGGGCGGGCAGCAGCCGGTAGCCGGGCGGGGCCGTGCCGAGCGCGTCCAGCGCGGAGGTGTCGCCCTCCTCGACGACCAGGTCCGCGCGCACGCCGAGCAGGGCGAGCGGGAAGCGGGCGTACGCCTCGGGGGCGTACGGCAGCCACCCGGCGGCCGGGCCGCCGCCGCGCGCCTTCGGGGCCGGGTGGTGGGAGTGACCGGTGAGGAGCGACTGCTCGGAGAGCCGGTAGGGGTCGGCGGGCGGAACGGCACGCGCGCGTACGGCGAGCAGCGCGGCGACCGCGTCCCGGCTGTCGGTCATCTCGGCGGGCAGCTCGTGGTTGGACAGGCCGGTGTGCCGGCGCAGCTCCTCCGCGACCAGTTTGACCAGCTCGGTGTGGTCGAGGCGGTGCCAGACGCCGTCCGCCTCCACCTCGGGCTCGGCGGGCCGCCGGGCACCGCGCACCCGCAGCAGCCGCCCGGTGCCGGGCAGCCGGTACAGGAACCGCCCGCCGGGCGCGCCGTGCGCGGGCTGCCGGTCCAGGACCCGTCCGCCGGGCTCCCCGTGCGCGGGCAGCGGTTCGGCCACCTCCCGCAGCAGGCAGTTCAGCAGCGGCACGGCGGCGATACCGTCGGCTGCGGCACCGGCGTGCGGGGGGATGGGATCCACGCGGTTCACTCGTTCCCTACGGTTCATTCGGGCGGAGACGATCAGACAAGTATCGCTGTCCATCGCTGTGATCCCGCGCCCGTCCTGACGCCCTGACGTCCTGTCCGTACCCGAGGAGCCCGCCCGTGCACCGTCCCCCCACCGCCGAGGCCGAGGTGGCCGCGGATCTCGCCGCCGTCCGCCCCGACCTCGGCCCCCGGTTCACGGCCGGACTGCCCGGCGCCCGGGCGGCCGTGCTGACCCGGCTGTGGCGGGCCCTCGCCCATGAGCCGCTGCCCTGGATCGAGCGGCGCGAGCACGGCGCGGAGGACCTGACCCTGCGTCTGCGCGACGGCCGCGCACTGAACGGCCCGGGTCCCGACCCGTACGCGACGACGGCGTACGTGACCGCCGTGGAGCTGGCGGGGGTGTCCTACGACGATCCCGCGCGGCTGCTCACCGACCTCGGCGTGCCGAACGGGACGGCCTTCGCGGCCGAACTCGGCCACAGCGCCGCCTCGTTGGCACTGTCCCGCGCCGCGCAGCAGCCCTCCACGAAGGAGCCGGTACATGACTGGGAGTGGGAGCAGCGGGTCGTCGACGGCCACCCGTACCACCCCAACTGCCGTTCCCGGCCCGGCTTCTCGGTGGCCGAGCAGCTGGCGTACGGCCCGGAGCACCGGCCCGAGGTGCGGCTCGCGCTGCTGCCGGTGCCGGCCGCCGAGTGCCTGGTGTCGGGCGAGTGGCCGAAGGACCTGCGGGACGGGGAGCGGCTGCTGATCCCGGTGCATCCGTGGCAGGCGGAACACGTACTGAAGCGGTCCTGCGAGCAGGGCCTGACGGCCCGTCCGCTGATGTCGCTGCGCACGCTCGCCGTTCCCGGCGGGCCGCATGTCAAGACCTCGCTGAGCGCCCGGCTGACGTCCTCGGTGCGGGACATCTCCGTCGCGTCCGTCGCCGCCTCGGCGGCCCTGTCGGCGTTCGCGGAGACGCTGGCCGAACACACGGACGGGCTGCTGCACTTCACCCGGACGTTCGGCGCGGCCACCCCCGACTCCCCCGACCTGGCGGCCGTGCTGCGGGAGTCACCGGCGGTGTACGCGGGCCCGGGCGAGCGGGTGGTGCCGGTGGCCGCCCTGCCCCTGACCGGTCTGCCCGACTCCCCCGCCTGGTCGGCGGAGTTCGCCCGTCTCGCGCTCACCGCCGGGCTGCGGCTGCTGGAGCTGGGGGTGGCCCTGGAGGCCCACGGCCAGAACCTCCTCGTCGTCCTGTCCTCGGCCGGCACCCCGCTGCGGCTGGTCTACCGCGACCTGGCGGACATCCGCGTCGGCCCGTCCCGGCTGGCCCGGCACGGCATCGCGCTGCCGCCGGACCTGCCCGCACGCATCCTCACCGACGATGTGACGGCCCTGCGCCGCAAGCTGTTCGGCTCCCTCGTGGCGGGCACGCTGGCGGGCACCACGGGCGACGGTACGGCTCTGGAGGCGGCGTTGGGGACAGCGGTTCGCCAACTGCCGCGCACGCCGGACCTGGTGGCGCTGTGCGAGGAGCCGGTACCGGCCAAGGCGCTGACGCTGATGCGGCTGTCACCGGGAACGCCCGGGGACCAGTGGGCGCTGCTCCCCAATCCCCTTGTGCGCGGGGGCGCCTGACCCCGTTTCGTCAGGTGACGTTTTGTGAGGTGACGCCTCCGCTCAATAGGATCCGCCGATGATCAGAACACAACGGCTGGCGGCGGGCGTCTGCGCCCTGTTCGCCGCGCTCGCGGCCGGGATCGCGTTCCCGGCCGGAGCGGTCGCCGACGAGACCACCGCCCTCGCGCCCAAGGTCGACCTGGTCCTCGACGTCAGCGGTTCCATGCGGACGAAGGACATAGACGGCGGGACGCGCATGGCCGCGGCCAAGCAGGCGTTCAACGAGGTGCTGGACGCGACCCCCGAGGAGGTCCAGCTCGGCATCCGCACCCTCGGCGCCAACTACCCGGGCGACGACCAGAAGACGGGCTGCAAGGACACCGCGCAGCTCTACCCGGTCGGCCCGCTGGACCGCACCGAGGCCAAGACTGCGGTGGCGACGCTCTCCCCCACCGGCTGGACACCGATCGGCCCCGCTCTGCTGAAGGCGGCCGACGACCTCGACGGCGGCACCGGCTCGAAGCGGATCGTGCTGATCAGCGACGGCGAGGACACCTGCGCGCCGCTCGACCCGTGCGAGGTGGCCCGCGAGATCGCGGCCAAGGGCATCGGCCTGACCATCGACACCCTCGGCCTGGTGCCGAACACCAAGATGCGCCAGCAGCTCAGCTGTATCGCCGAGGCCACCGGCGGCACCTACACCTCGGTCGAGCACACCGACGAACTCACCGACAAGGTCAACCAGTTGGTGGACCGCGCGGCCGACCCGGTGGTCACGCCGGTCGCCACCGAGGGCGCGGACTCCTGCTCCGCGGCGCCCACGCTCAAGTCGGGCCTCTACACCGACCGCGAGGAGTTCGGCCAGGAGCGCTGGTACCGGGTCGACGTCGACCCGGGCCAGGAGCTGCGGGCCTCGGTGAGCGTCGCCTCCGACCGGGCGATGAACCCGGACTACGGGGTGCTGCTGCGGGCGGTCACCGTGCACGGCCGGGAGATCGTGCGCGGCGAGACGGCGGGCATCGGCCGCACGGACGTCATCTCCACGGGCCTGCGCTACCCGAAGGCGGAGAGCGACGAGGACGACGCGCCGGCCGAGACGGTCTGTCTCCAGCTGACGAACTCCTACTCCGCCGGGTCCGGGGTGAAGACCACACCGGGCATGCCGGTGGAGCTGACCGTGGACGTGGTGGAGGGCCCGTCGCAGGCGAGCGACGTGGCGTCCTTCGGCCTCGGCCGCGGCTGGTGGCTGCTCGGCGTGCTGGTACTGGCGGGCTTCATCGCGGGTCTGCTCTGGGGCTGGCTGTCGCGCTGGCGTCTCGCGGTCTGGAGGACCAACTGATGCGCATCACACGTGTGTTGAGTACCGCCCTGCTGGCCCTGGGCCTGGCGGCGGGACCGGCGGCCGCCGACTCCTCCCCCTCGGCGAGCCCGTCGGACGACAGCGGTTCCGCGCCCACCTCGGCCGGTACGTCCTTCCGTACGGCGACGGAGGTCGAGCAGGGCCAGAAGGCCACCGCGAGCGCCTCCACGGGTGACTACCTGTACTGGTCGTTCCCGGCCGACTCGGGCGGGCGCCCCACCGTGAAGGCCACGGTGAAGTTCCCGGACGAGCATGTCGCGCAGACCTGGCAGATCGACGTCTACGACGGCCTGCGGCGCCGCCAGGCCTGCCAGTACGGCGCGCAGACCCGCACCGCCGCCCAGGGCGCCGCGTCGGTCGAGCTGGCCTGTGTGCTGCGCACCGTCAGGGCCTGGTCGGAGCCGTGGGCCGACGACCCGCTGCCGGGCACGTACTACGTCCGGCTGACGGCCGTCCGCCTCCAGGCGGCCGACCTCGGCCTCCCGGTGAGCGCCGAACTCCAGGTGAACTCCAAGGACATCGGCGGCTCGTCGGCCGTGGACGGCTCACTGGCGGAGCCGCTGGTACCGGGCATCGCGGTCGAGTCGAAGGCGAAGGACGAGGGGGACGACGATTCGGCCTCGGCCGTCCTGTCGAGCCTGGAGCCGGACGACGGCTGGGCCTCCGGCTGGTGGTCCGACCGCTGGGTGTGGACGGCGATCGGCGCGGCGCTGGCCGCCCTGGCGGGCATCGGCGGCTACACGCTGACGCGCGGCTCGGGACGCCCGAGGAACGTACCGCCGGGCGCCTGACGCCATTTCAGGAGGCCCATCGCAGTACTGCGGTGGGCCTTCTCTCATGCCTCGCGCAGGGCCTTCGCCAGGGTGCCGTCACCGCCGACCTCGATCCGCCCGGCGCGCACGGCGTCCAGCACGCCCAACTCCCCACGGGCGACGGCAGTACAGGTGCCGGCGTCCAGCGAGAGCCGGGCGTCGGGCTCACGGGGTGCGGCTCCGGCGCCGTAGACGGGACCGTCCTCCGCACCGACGTGCAGATGGAAGTCCCCCTCCTCCAGCCGGACTTCGACGAGCCCCTCGCCCTCGAGCCCACGCAGCAACGGCAAGGCGAACCAGTGCGCGCGCACGGCGTCGGTCGGCCGTCGCTCCCCCAGCTCACCCTCGCCCCACTTCCCGAGCGCCTGAAGCACGGGCAGCAACTCGCGCCCCCGACCGGTGAGTTCGTACACGTAGGCCGCGCCGGGCGGCGGCAGCCGGCGCCGGGTCGCGAGCCCGTCCCGTTCCATGTCCTTGAGCCGCCCGGCGAGTACGTCCGTGCTGACCCCCGGGAGGTCGGCGTGCAGGTCCGTGTAGCGGCGCGGGCCGGCGAGCAACTCCCGGACGATCAGCAGAGTCCAGCGGTCGCCGACGACGTCGAGCGCACGGGCGGCGGAACAGTACTGGTCGTAGCTTCGGCGAGGTGACATGCGACGCAGTCTAGACATGTCGTTGGACTTTCCAAGCGTGGACTTGGTAAAACCAAGCAACACCAGATACCGGAGGAGCGAGCGCGCATGGAGTTCCGGCAGTCGAACAAGCTCAGCGAGGTCTGCTACGAGATCCGCGGCCCGGTGGTCGAGCACGCGAACGCGCTGGAGGAGGCGGGCCACAGCGTCCTGCGCCTGAACACCGGCAACCCGGCACTGTTCGGCTTCGAGGCGCCGGAGGAGATCCTCCAGGACATGATCCGGATGCTGCCGCAGGCGCACGGCTACACCGACTCGCGCGGCATCCTCTCCGCCCGCCGGGCCGTGGCCCAGCGCTACCAGACCCTGGGCCTGGAGGTCGGCGTCGACGACGTCTTCCTCGGCAACGGCATCTCCGAGCTGATCTCGATGGCCGTACAGGCGCTCGTGGAGGACGGCGACGAGATCCTCATCCCCGCCCCCGACTTCCCCCTCTGGACGGCGGTGACCACCCTCGCGGGCGGCAAGGCGGTCCACTACCTCTGCGACGAGCAGGCCGACTGGTACCCGGACCTGGCCGACATGGCGTCGAAGATCACCGACCGCACGAAGGCCGTCGTGATCATCAACCCGAACAACCCCACCGGCGCGGTCTACCCCAAGGAGATCATCGAGGGCATCCTCGACCTGGCCCGCAGGCACGGCCTGATGGTCTTCGCCGACGAGATCTACGACCAGATCCTCTACGACGACGCCGTCCACCACTCGACCGCGGCCCTCGCCCCCGATCTGGTGGTCCTCACCTTCTGCGGCCTGTCGAAGACGTACCGCGTGGCCGGCTTCCGCTCCGGCTGGCTCGTCGTGACCGGTCCCAAACAGCACGCGCGCGACTACCTGGAGGGCCTCACCATGCTGGCCTCCATGCGCCTGTGCGCCAACGCGCCCGCCCAGTACGCCATCCAGGCCGCCCTGGGCGGCCGACAGTCCATCCGCGACCTCACCGTCCCGGGCGGCAGGCTGTACGAACAGCGCAACGTGGCCTGGGAGAAGCTCAACGACATCCCGGGCGTGTCATGCGTGAGGCCGAAGGGCGCGCTGTACGCCTTCCCGCGCATCGACCCCAAGGTCCACCCGATCCACGACGACGAGAAGTTCGTCCTGGACCTGCTGTTGCAGGAGAAGATCCAGGTCGTGCAGGGCACCGGCTTCAACTGGCCCACCCCCGACCACTTCCGCATCCTCACCCTCCCCCACGCGGAGGACCTGGAGACGGCGATCGGCCGCATCGGCCGCTTCCTGAGCGGCTACCGGCAGTAGCCCGGCCCCTCGACCTCACACCACACCGTCTTGGTGCACTGATCCCCCCACGTCGCGCCCCAGTGACTCGACAGGGCCTCGACGAGGAGCAGCCCCCGCCCCGACTCCGCATCGGGGGCGGGGAGTCGGAGCGTTCCCGGAGTGGGCGGGCGGCGCTCGGGGCGGGCGTCCGCCACCTCGATACGGAGCATGCCGTCCTCCGCGTAGAGCGTCAGCCGAAGCCGGAAGTCCCGCCCCCGCTCCCTGCCGTGCCGTACGGCGTTCGAAGCGAGCTCGGCGACGAGCAGGGCGGCCGTGCCGTTCGCGTCACTGGCGTAGGGCCAGCCCCAGCCGTCGAGTTGCTCGGCGGCGAGATGCCGGGCAAGGCGTGCGCCTCTCGGGGTCGCCGACAGGCGGATGACGAAGTGACGCGTGGGGGTGGGGTGGGCAATCTCCACATTCATGTCACTCAGCGTGGTCGGTCGACTCTACTCTGAACAGCAACGGCGGCAGTACGCAGCGTCACTGTCCGCTCACCGTCCGGGCCTGTCCGGGCGGCGACGCGCTACGAGGAGGTGTCCGACGGTGGACGCGACGGAACAGACGGACGACGAGGAGTCGGCGGCGGTACTGCGGACCGTCGGCAAGGTCGTCAAGATGTGCCGCGAGCGGAAGGGGCTGACGCAGGCCGAGCTGGGCAAGGCGATCCAGTACAGCGAGGAGCAGGTGTCGTCGGTGGAGCGGGGCCGCCGCGCGCCGAAGCCACAGTTCCTGGAGGCGGCGGACAAGGTCCTCGGGGCGGGCGGCCTGATCTCCGGCCTGGAGAAGGACGTCGAGGAGGCGCGGTACCCGAAGAAGGTCCGGGACCTGAAGAAGATCGAGGACGAGGCGGTCGAGGTCTGCGCCTACGACAACTCCGTCATCAACGGGCTGTTGCAGACGGAGGAGTATCTGCGGGCCGTGTTCCACTCGCGCCGCCCGGCGTTCTCCGAGGAGGAACTGGAGCGGCTCGTCACGGCCCGCCTTGCACGCCAGGCGATCCTCAACAGCTCCCAAACGCTCCCCGCCTTCAGCTTCGTTCACGATGAGGCGACACTGCGGCGGCGGATCGGGGGCAAAATGGTCCTGCGCCGACAGCTCGAACGACTGTTGGAAGCCGGCCAGATGCGGAACGTCGAGATCCAGGTACTGCCACTGGATCGCGAGGACAACGCCAGCCTCGGCGGGCCATTCACCCTGCTGCGGCTCAAGGAGGGCAACACGGTGGTGCACAACGAAGTGCAGCGCACCAGTCGGCTGATCTCGGATCGCAAGGAAATCCAGATCCTTGAGCTGCGCTACGGGGTCATCCGGGCTCAGGCGCTGCCGCCGCAGGAGTCGCTGGCCTTCATCGAGAAAGCCCTTGGAGAGACATGAAGTGGATCAAGAGCAGCTACAGCACCGACGACGGCCCGGCCTGCGTGGAAGTCGCCCTCACGCCCGAAACGATCCACATACGCGACTCCAAGAACGACGGCGGCCCCCAGTTCGCCGTCTCCCCGAAGGGCTGGGCCGACTTCCTGTCGTACGCCGCGCAGCGCTGACGTACGCTGACAAACGTGGGTGATCTTATCCTTGTCCGGCACGGTGAGACCGAGTGGTCGCGGTCCGGGCGGCATACGGGCTGGACGGACGTACCGCTGACCGACGACGGGCGGGCCGAGGCGCTGCGGCTCGCGCCGCTGATCCGGTCGCTGCGGGTCGGCGCCGCGTTCGTCAGCCCGTTGGAGCGGGCGCGGGAGACGGCGGAGCTGATCGGGCTGCACGACCTGCGGGTCGACGCGGATCTGCGGGAGTGGGACTACGGCGGGGACGAGGGCGTGACGACCGCCGAGATCCAGCGGACCCGGCCCGGCTGGTTCCTGTTCGACGACGGGGTCGCGCCCGGCCCTCCCGATCGCCCCGGGGAGACGCCCGAGCAGGTCGGGGAGCGGGCGGACCGGATGCTGGCCAAGGTGCCCGCCGAGGGCGATGTGGTGCTGGTGGCGCACGGACACTTCCTGCGGGTGCTGACCGCGCGCTACCTGGGGCTGGCCCCCTCGGCGGGGGCGATGTTCCAGCTCGGTACGGGCACGCTGAGCCGGCTGGGCACGGAGCACGGGCGGCCGGTGATCGCCGCCTGGAATGTCAGAGCCGGGTCGTAGCCTTCTGGGGAGAGGGACAGCGCTCGGAGGGGGCCGCCGTGACACGACCGCCGACCGCCGCGCAGCGGCGGATGATCGAGGCCGCCGATCCGGTGACGGGCCGGCTCAGGGGCACGGAGACACAGCTCGCGGCGCTGGTGAAGCGAGGTCTGGCCTTCCGGCACGCGCGCCCGCCGCACGACCACTTCCTGACCCCGGCGGGGCATCGGGCGAGAGAGGCGGAGGCCGCGCCTGAGCCCGCTCCCGAGGCACCCAAGCCGACCGCCGGTGGGTTCGCCGCGCGGGTCGGCGGCGAGGAGGACGGGCCTCCGGCCGGTCCCGCCCGCGCACGCGAGGTGCACAGCGCGTGGCAGGGGCTGCTGGAGCTGCGCCGGATGACGAACCCCGACGGTGCCATGGACCGGCCGTGCGGCTGGGAGCGGCAGCATCTCGTGCGGGCCGCCGCGCTCGCCCTGGAGGCGGCCGGACACCCTCCCGAGGGCACCGGCACCGGGGGCTACCGGGTGCGGGCGACACCGCAGCCGGAGGCCGTCGCCGTGCGCGGGCCGGACGACGCGACACTGCGGGCCTGCGCGGCCACACTGGAGAAGGCGGGCTGGCAGGCCGGCGAGCACACCGACCCCCGGACCAGAGAGCGCTATCTGCTGGCTTCTCCGCGCCGGGTGTAGGACGCGTGTCAAGATCGGTGTCTCCACGAGAAAGGGAAACCGTGAGCGAACCGTTTTCCGTGCGGGTCACCGTCCGCGGGTACGAGACGGACGTACAGGGGCACGTCAACCAGGCCGTGTACATCAACTACGCGGAACACGCCCGCTGGTCGTTACTGCAGGCCGCGGGTGTCAGCCAGGCCGCTCTGGTCGACCGGGGTGTCGGGCCGGTCGGGCTGGAGACCACGATCCGCTACAAGCGCGAACTCCTCGCCGGTGACGAGGTCGATGTGACCTGCACCTTCGAGTGGGGCACCGGCAAGACCTTCCGCATCCAGCAGTCCATCGTCAGGGCCGACGGCACGGTGGCGGCCGAACTCGAGTCGGTCGGCGGCCTGTTGGACCTCAAGGCGCGCCGGATGGTGGCCGACCCACGCTCCTACTTCAAGGAACTGGCCACGGACCCGGGGGTGTTCGGCCTGTAGGTCGGACCGGTTCCCGCTGCCGCCTCACCCGGCCCCGAACGCCTTCCGGTGGTCCCGCGCCCACTCACGGTACGTCCGCGCCGGCCGTCCGAGCAGTGCCGCCAGGTCGTCGGTGACCAGGGTATTGCCGCCCCGGCGGACGTAGGCGGTGGCGGCCAGAACCCCCGCCGCCTGTGCCTCGTCCATGCCCCAGGCGAGCAGGTGCTCACGGGTCTCGTCCGGAGCGAGGTCGTGTGTCGTCACCGGACGTCCGAGGACCGCGGCGAGCACCGCAGCCTGGCCTGGCACGCTGATCGCCTCCGGTCCGGTCAGCGTGTACGTCCGCCCGGCCGGCCCCCGGTCCAGCAGCGCCCGTACCGCGGCCTCGGACACGTCCCGCGGATCGACGACGCCCTGCGCCCCGTGGCCGGTCAGGTTCGGAACCGGTTTCCCCGCCCTGATCGCCTCGGCCCAGCTCAGGGTGTTCGACGCGAAGGACGAGGGACGCAGTACCGTCCACCGCGCCCCGCTCTCGCGCACGGCCTCCTCCCCGGCGACATGCCAGGTCCCCGAGGGACCCACGTCGGGATCGCCGGTCGCGATCGCGGAAAGCTTCACCAGACGGGGCACGCCCGCCGCGACGGCGGCGGCCACCATGTCCCGGTCGTGCCGCGTGCCCGGGCCGGGGACACCCACCAGGAACGCGGCCGTCACCCCGGACATGCCCGGCTCCAGGGAGTCGGGGTCGAGGTAGTCCCCGCGTACCACCTGCACGCCCGAGGGCACCCGGGCCTTCGCCGGGTCCCGGGCCAGGGCGCGCACCTGCTCGCCGCGTGCCGAGAGCTGTCGTACGACTTCACCGCCGATGGTGCCCGTGGCACCGGTCACAAGGATCATGTCCACCACCGTGGCGTGCGCCCCTCGCGGGTCTCTAGGAAATTCCGGCACGGCATCGAACGCCACGGCGGCGGGTGGCGCGCCTACCGTAGGAGGGTGACCAACTCCCCCGCCGACAACTCCCCGGCCGTCCCCGACGCGCTGCGCCCCTGGATCGACGGCGTCGAACCGATGGGCGTGCGGGACGAGTTGCCGAACGCGTTCACCGACGTGCCGGACACCGCGACGAAAGTGGTGGTCCGCTTCGAGGAGAGCGGTCGCCGCGAGACCCTGGTCATCGGCCCGCGCACCCGTGCCACGTACCACGTGGAAGGCGACCGGCACGTGGCCTCCTGCGTCCGGCTCCGCCTGGCGCCGGGCACGCTGCGCCCGTTGCTCGGCGCACCGGCGGTCGGCCTGGTCGGACAGGTGGTCCCGCTCAGCGGGCTGCCGACCGCTGCGGCACGTCGGTTCGCCGATGCGCTGGCGCAGGTGGGTCCGGACGGCCTGGTGGTACCCCCTGGCGGGATGCCTTCCTCCCCACGGACGGCCCCGTCCTCCGATCCTTCGCGCATGCGACTGCTGTGCGCCGCCATGGCCGCCCTCTCCACCCGGTCGGACCGCGCGCCCGCGCAGGTGAAGGACGTGGCCCGCGAACTCTCCGTAAGTGAACGGCAGTTGCGCAACCTCTTCACCGAGGACGTCGGCCTCTCGCCCAAGCACTACGCCCGTATCGACCGCGTACGTCAGGTCCTGACCCGGGCGGCGGAGGTCTCTTGGGCAGAGCTCGCCGCCTCCACCGGTTACTACGACCAGTCGCACATGGCGGCCGACTTCCGCACCCTGATGGGCGTCCCGCCCCGGGCCTTCTTCACCGGTCGGCTGCCACGAGCCACACCGTGCCGGACGCTTCGGCAGGCTTGAGGGGGCTCGTCGAATTCGGATGCGATGCGCTCCCGCGACCTGCGATGCTCCGTCCCATGTCCAGCCGCCGCGTCAAGGCCAGTCTCTACGTCTCCGTGGACATCGAGGCCGACGGCCCGATCCCGGGGCCGTACTCGATGCTGAGCCTGGGCGCCTCGGTCGCCGGGGTGCAGGACGCCGAAGGATTCACCCCGGCCGATCCCACCGCGCGGACCTTCTACCGCGAACTGCGGCCGATCAGCGAGGAGTTCGTGCCGGAGGCGCTCGCCGTGAGCGGACTGGACCGGGACCGGCTCACCCGGGAGGGGCTCGAACCCTCGCTGGCGCTGGCCCGGTTCGGCCGGTGGGTGGGTGAGGTGAGCGACGGCGCGCAGCCGGTGATGTGCGGGTATCCGGCGTCGTACGACTGGATGTTCCTGTACTGGTACCTGATCCGTTTCACCGGCGCGAGCCCGTTCGGGCACTCGGGGTGTCTGGACATGAAGACGCTGTACGCCGCCAAGGCGGGGGTCCCGTTGCGGTCGGTCGGGAAGCGGACGATGCCGGCCGAACTGCTGCCGGGCCGCCGGCACACCCACCACGCCCTGGACGACGCCGTCGAGCAGGCCGAGTTGTTCGTGAACCTCATGGCGTGGCCGGGCGCCGGGTAGCGCACAGCGCTCAGGCCCGTGCCGCGATCTCCGCCAGGCGGCGGGCCTCCTGGCGGGTGGAGTGGGCGATCTCGTCCTCGTCGGCGGTCAGCAGGCGGCCGTCCGCCACGATCTGACGGCCGTTCACGAAGGAGGCGGTGACCGGGGCCGCCGCGCCGAGGACCAGCGCGCTGACCGGGTCGGCGATGGAGGCGTGGGCCAGGGTGTCCATCCTCCACAGCACCAGGTCGGCGAGCTTGCCCGGTTCCAGGGAGCCGATCTCGCGGGCGCGGCCCAGGACTTGGGCGCCTCCGTAGGTGCCGAGCCGCAGTGCCTGACGGGCGGTCAGGGCGGCCTCGCGATGGGCGCCGAGGCGGTTGACGAGCAGCGCGTTGCGCAGTTCGGTGTGGAGTTCGCCGGACTCGTTGGAGGCGGTGCCGTCGACGCCGAGGCCGACCGGGACGCCGGCCGCGAGCATGTCCGGGACACGGGCGATGCCGGCCGCGAGGCGGGCGTTGGAGGACGGGCAGTGGGCGACGCCGGTCCGCGTGCGGGCGAACGCGTCGATGTCGGAGTCGTTCATGTGGACGCAGTGCGCCATCCACACGTCCTCGCCGAGCCAGCCGGTGGACTCGAAGTAGTCGGTCGGGCCCATGCCGAACAGCTCGTGGCAGAACTTCTCCTCCTCGACGGTCTCCGAGCCGTGGGTGTGCAGCCGGACTCCGAGACGGCGGCCCAACTCCGCGCCCTCGCGGAGGAGTTCGGTGGAGACCGAGAAGGGCGAGCAGGGGGCGACGGCGACCTGGGTCATCGCGTCGAAGGAGGTGTCGTGGTGGGCGTTCACGGTCGCCTCGGTGGCGGCGAGGGCGGCGTCGAGGGTCTCGACGGCGAAGTCCGGGGGCAGGCCGCCGTCCTTCTCGCTGCGGTCCATGGAGCCCCGGGCCAGGGTGAAGCGGACCCCCAGGTCGCGGGCGGCGCCGATGATCGCGCCGGAGAGATCGCCGGAGCCCTCGGGGAAGACGTAGTGGTGGTCCATGGCGGTGGTGACACCGCCCCTGGCCATCATGGCGAGCGAGCCCCGGGCCGCCGCGCGGACCATCGGCTCGTCGATGCGCGCCCAGGTCGGGTAGAGCGCGACGAGCCAGTCGAACAGGTTGTGGTCGGTGGCCAGACCCCGGGTGATCCACTGGTAGAAGTGGTGGTGGGTGTTGACCAGGCCGGGGGTGACCAGGTGTCCGGTGGCGTCGATGCGCCGTACGACGTCCGCCAGGCCCTCGGGGGCCCGGCCCGCGCCGAGCGACTCGATACGGTTGCCCGCGAGGACGACGTACCCGGTCGCGTACTCGGTGTCGTCGGCGTCGACGGTGGCGATCGAGCAGTTCTCCATCACGATGCGCTGGGCTGCTGCCATGGCTCGTCCTTCAGAGGTTGGTGAGGTCGGCCGGGATGCGCGCCTCTCGTCCGTCACGCAGGACGGTGGCCTCGATCAGGCCGTAGGGGCGGTCGGCGGCGAAGTACACAGCCCCGTCGGCGGTGTCGTTCTTCAGGGCGAACGGCGCCAGGTCCACCAGGAAGTGGTGCTTGTTCGGGAGGGAGAAGCGGATCTCGTCGATCTCGCCGCGGTGTTCGATGATCCGGGCGCCCATCGCGTGGAGGGTCTGCTGGAGCGAGAGCGAGTACGTCTCGGCGAACGCCTCGAGGAGGTGCCGCCTGGTCTGCTCGTAGGAGGCGTCCCAGTCGGGCATCTCCCCTTCGTCGCCCGACCAGTTGAACCGCCAGCGGGCGGAGATGTCGGTGGCGAGGATCCGGTCGTGCGCCTCGGGCAGCGTCGTGTACCTGTCCTTGACGAAGCCCCAGAACTCGGAGTCCGTCGAGTTGAGCACGGTGAGGTCCTTCAGACCGGAGACCACCTCCCATGACGAACCGTCGAAGGTGATCTGGGCCAGGCGGGTTTCCTGCCCCTTGCGGACGAAGGAGTGCTCCCCCTCACCCGAGTTGGCTATTCGCTCCCACGCGTACTCCTCGATCCGGATCCGGGCGCGGTGGATCGGCTCCTGCGAGGTCACGAAGTGCCGGGCGAGGTGGATGCCGAACTGCTCGGCGGACTCGATGCCGTACTCCTTGGCGAACGCGTACACCGTGTTCTTGGTGGTGTCGGTCGGCAGGACGTTGGCGTTGGAACCGGAGAGGTGGACCTCGTCCATGTCGCCGCTGAGCGACACGGACACGTTGAGGTCCTTGATGTGGTGGGTGGCGCCGTCCCGAGTGATCTTGACGACCCGGTTCTCGGCCTTGCCGTACTGGTTCTGTCCCAGGATCGTGGGCATGTCTGCTAGCTCCCTCGGTAAACGGAGTAGCCGAACGGGTTGAGCAGCAGCGGTACGTGGTAGTGCTCGCCCGGTACGACGGCGAACGTGATCGCCACCTCCGGGAAGAACGCACCGGCAGAGGGCTCGAAGTACGCCTCGACGGCGAAGTCGAGCCGTACGTGGGTGGTCCCCTCCGGCGGCGCCGGCAGGTCCCGGCACCGGCCGTCCGCGTCGGTCGCGGAGCCACCGAGCGCCCGCCAGTCCGCGTCCCGCCCGGAACGGGCGGACAGGTGGACGGCGACGCCCTGGGCGGGGCGGCCGACGGACGTGTCCAGGATGTGGGTGGACACGGAGGCGGTGGTGCCGGTGCTCATGCTGCTCTCAGTCCCCTTCGGCGAGTACGACGGGCTCGACGGGCTCGACGAGGCGGGCCAGCCGGATGCGGTTGATCCTGCCCAACTCGGTGCGGACGATCTCCCGTTCCTCCTCCGGTGAGTTGCCGATCCGCGCCCGCGCCGCGTCGCGCATCTCCTCGCCGGTGCGGCCGGTGGCGCAGATCAGGAAGACGTGTCCGAACCTCTCCTGGTAGGCCAGGTTCAGTTCGAGCATCTCCGCCTTGAGCTCCTCGGCGGCGCCGGCCATGCCGCGCTGTTCACGGGCCGAGGTCGGATCGCCCGGCTTCGGGCGGCCGATGGGCGGGTGCCCGGCCATCGCCTCCGCCAGGTCGGCCCCGGTCAGCGCGGCCGTCGCGGCGTCGCTCGCGGCGTACAGGTCGTCGGCGGTGGCGTAGGGACGGGCGGCGAGCAGCCGCCGCCGCCACTCGACGGAGGCGCACGCCTCATGGAGGGCGGCGCTCGCCGCGCGCTCCTCCAACTCGTTGAACCGGGCCAGACCCGGCGGCGTGGATGTCGAGGTCACAGAGCCAGCTAACGCCTCGCCGCAGCACCGAGTCAACAGTTTGTTGAAAATTCCGCGTAACAAGCCCGCCCGACGCTCAGGCGTCCTTCTCGCGGTTCAGGTAGTTGTACACGGTGAACCGGCTGACCCCGAGCGCGCTCGCGACGGTCTCCACGCCGTGCCGCACGGAGAAGGCGCCGCGCGCCTCCAGGGTCCGTACGACCTCCTGCTTGGCCTTGCGGTCCAGGTCGGCGAGGGGTCTGCCCTTCCTGCGCTCCATGGCGGCCAGGATGTGATCGAGGGAGTCGGCGAGCTGCGGCAGACGTACGGCGACGGTGTCGGTGCCCTCCCAGGCGAGGACCACGTCGTCGGGACCGGCCTCGTCGGGCGGGACCAGCTCGCCGCCCATCGCGTCGACCAGCGGTTTCACGGCGGCGATGAAGGACTCGCCGGGGCCGCTCACTCGCCCTCCCCTACGACGTTCACCTGGAGCGAGATCCGGGTGGCGCCGGCGCCGAGGGACTTGCGCAGCAGGGCGTCCACGGCGGCGATGACCGCGTCGGCACCGCCTTCGGCGGTGTTGCCGAACGGTCCGACATCCACGGCGTCCAGATCGGCGGCCTCGATCACCTCGCGCGCGACCAGCGCGTGCGGCGGCGCCTCGTCGAGGTCGAAGGGCTCGGTGGTGAACTCCACTTTCAGTCGCATCGCGCCCCACACCTCTCTGCTGCCCGGACACCCGAACCCGACCTTAACGGAATGGGCGAGCGATCAGCAGGGCCTTGACTTCCGGGCCGTCGAGGACGCCGGCGTACGGCTGACCGGCCTGAACTTCTGCGCCGGGGTGCGCGCCCGCGCCGCCCGCAGGAGGCTGAGGGCATGGGCAATCCGACACACCACTACCCCCACATCGTGGTCCATGCTCCGGCGCTGGACGGTTCCCGCCGGGTGACCTCGGACGACACCGTCCTCGGCGTCGCCTCCCATCTCGACGACGTGATCGAGATCCTGCGCCTGGCCGACCTGGACCGGATCGAGGTGGAGGTGAGCGACCTCGTCGAATGGCAGGGCGGCGGACCGGAGGACTGGCCCGGCCTGATGGAGCCCCACGGGCGCCAGGAGCCATAGGCGGCGGACGTAGACCGGGTACAACCTCAAATCAACCTGTCAACTACTCGGCCCTGAAGGACGGAGCTTGTTGGCTCAGTCCCGTCGGGGCTCCGCTCATGCTCCCGACTGCCCTCTACGACAGGACGGTCACGGGTCACATCCACCGGTTCCGGCCATGCCGGGAACGGATCGGGCATGTTGACGAATACCCACGCCGAGCGCGCGCGTTGGCGCACGTTGACCCCGGCGACGTGGTCGGCCGGCCCAGCGAGGCCGCACCGACGACAGGAGAAGCAGTCCCGCGAGGGACGATTGTTCCTCGCGGTGTGTCCACAGCGCGGACAGCGCTGCGAGGTGTAGGCCGGGTCCACCTCGATGAACGGCACACCTGCTTGACGTGCCTTGTAGGCGATGAACTCGCCAAGTTGGTGGAACGGCCAGGAGGACAGTCGTGCTCGCTGGTCGCGGGGAACCGTAACCCGCTCGCGGATGCCCCGGAGTTCTTCCAGGGCGATGCCGCGCTCGGTGCGTTGTGCGACAGCAACGACTACCTTGGCCACCTTGTGGTTCACATGCGTGGCATGGCGGGCTTCCTTCCTTGCCCGTTTCTTGAGGAGTTGCACGGAAGAGCGGGTCTTCCTGGCCTGGATCTCGGCCCGTTTACGGGCCTGCCAGCGCCGATACCGGCCGAGCCTGCGGCCCTGGTGGTTGTCCCCGTCCGAGGTGGTGGCGAGATTGACGATCCCCCGGTCCACACCGATGAAGTCTTTCGGCTCGAACACCTCGGGCTCGGGGATGTCGATGGTGGCGATCAGGAACCATTTGCCGTCCCGGCACACCAGGTCGGACTCGCCCCGCCGGCATGCGGCCAGAGCCTTCAGAGCCTGCGGGGAACAGGCGAACCGGACGTTCCTGATCCGCCCGGTCAAGGTCCAGATGCTGACGGTCTGCGCGTCGTAGTTCCACGAAAGGCACCGGTCGTCGTACGTATGGGCCGCATGCGGACGGAAGGCGACCGGCTTGGACTCGGCCCTGTGGCGGCGCTTCGCCCCCTCCGGTCCCAGGTTCCCGGCCCGGATGTTCGCCCGCAACGTGGTGTACGCGTCGGCCACGCGCTTGATGATGTGCTGCGCGGCCTGCGCCCCGAAGCCAAGATCCTTGAGTTTGCCGTAGCACAGCTTGCGCAGTTCACGGACGGACGCCTTGAGCCCGAAGTGCTCGAAGCCGACGGAAGACACCCAGTTGGCCGCCTCGTTGACCGCAGGCAGGGTGCGCTGAAGCGCCAGAGCCTGCACGGCATCCGGCACGAGCTTGACCTGCCTCACGATCTTCACAAACACTGGAACCTATACATCCGTGCGGGACACCGACGCCCGTTCCAAGACCCATCACCACAGCGGGTGACACATCGAACACGCGGACGCATCGTCGCCCGGACCGCTCGCCCTGCCCCACACCACCGCATGAACGCAGCGACACCGCGGCGCTGCGAGCCTCGGGGATGCAGGGCCCGTCGACCGGGGGCGGCAGGCCCCCGTTGGACAAACGTCGTCAAGAGACGGACAGGAGGGGGCCGGAGGAGGACGATGGGAGCCATGTCCGAGAGCGTGCCGGTGCGCTGTCCGGCCTGCCGACGCGAGCGCCTGTATGTGGCGCCGTCCTTTCCCTGTGCGTGCGGGGCCCCCGTCGCGCCGGTCCTCGACCGGCGCGCGGCACCGGCCTTCGTCACGCACCGGGCCTGGGACGAGGAGTGGATCGTCCTGCGGTGCGCGTCCTGCGGGCGCGACGGCCAGTGGCCACACCCCGAGTTCGGCTGTCCCTGCGGGACCGTGCTGCGGATTCCGGTGACCATGGAGCCGGGGCCGGAGCCGGAGCGGGAAGCGGTCACGGAACCGGAGGCGGCCGGACGCCGCGCCTTCCAGTCTGTGGCCATCCGCACCGCGCTCGACGCCGTCACGGCCACCGCGCTCTATCTCCGCTGGCTCGGCCACGGGAACGTCCGCCGGGCCGACCAGCGGCCCACGTCGGGGATCGGGCTGGCCGCGCGGGGACTGCTCGCGCAGGTCGACCCGAGTGTGCGCCCGGCCTCGCTGCGGGACGTGGAGTGTCTGTGGCTGACGGCCATGGCGGAGTCCGCGGACTGTGTGTACTTCTCCCTCGCCGGGTACGCGGACGACGCCCGGGCCGGCGCCGACCGGCTGCGGGTCCCGCTGTTCCTGCTGGACCTCACGGGTACTCCGCAGCCGGTGAACCCGGCGGCCGTCGCCCTGGACGCCGGCGGCGCCTGAGCCGTACCTCTCAGGCGCCGTACCTCTCCCGCAGCTCGATCTTGCGCACCTTCCCGGAAACCGTCATCGGGAAGGCGTCCAGCAGCTGGAGCCGGCTGGGGATCTTGTAGTGCGCGAGCCGTCCCTCGCAGTGGGCGCGCACGTCCTCCAGGGTCGGCGGGTCCGCCGCGTCGCGCGGGATGACACAGGCGAGGACCTCCTCGCCGTACCTCTCGTGCGGGACGCCGACGACCTGGACGTCCTGGATCTTCGGGTGGCCGTAGAGGAACTCCTCGATCTCGCGCGGGTAGATGTTCTCGCCGCCCCGGATGATCATGTCCTTGATGCGGCCGACGATCTCGACATAGCCGTCCTCACGCATCACCGCGAGATCCCCGGTGTGCATCCAGCGCCCCGCGTCGATCGCCTCGGCGGTCTTCTCGGGCTCGTCCCAGTAGCCGAGCATCACGCTGTAGCCGCGGGTGCACAACTCACCCCCGGTGCCGCGCGGTTGGGTGACGCCGGTGGCCGGGTCGACCACCTTGACCTCGATGTGCGGGAGGACCCGGCCGACCGTGCCCGTGCGGTGCCCGAGGTCGTCGTCGCGGCGGGTCTGGGTGGAGACGGGCGAGGTCTCGGTCATGCCGTAACAGATCGACACCTCCGCCATGTTCATCTCGGCGACGACCCGTTTCATCACCTCCACGGGACAGGGTGAGCCCGCCATGATGCCGGTGCGCAGGGTGGAGAGGTCGTAGTCGGCGAAGTCCGGGAGGTTCAACTCCGCGATGAACATGGTCGGGACGCCGTACAGAGACGTGCAGCGCTCCCGCTGCACCGCCTCCAGGGTGGCCTTCGGGTCGAAGGACGGGGCGGGAACGACCATGCAGGCGCCGTGCGAGGTCGCCGCCAGGTTGCCCATGACCATGCCGAAGCAGTGGTAGTACGGGACGGGGATGCAGATCCGGTCCTGCTCGCTGTAGGCGATCGACTCGCCGACGAAGTAACCGTTGTTGAGGATGTTGTGGTGGGAGAGCGTGGCCCCCTTGGGGAAGCCCGTCGTGCCCGAGGTGTACTGGATGTTGACGGGGTCGTCGCAGGACAGCTCCGGGTGAAGGGTGTGGGGAGTCGCCCGCCCCAGCAGCGCGTCCCAGCTCGGGTCGCCGATGTACACGGCCTCCCGCAACCCGGGACAGCTGCCGCGCACCTGGTCGACCATCGCCCGGTAGTCGCTCGACCTGTGGCTGAGCGAGGCGAACAGGACCGAGACCCCGGCCTGGTTGAGGACGTACTCGACCTCGTGGGTGCGGTACGCCGGGTTGATGTTGACCAGGATCGCGCCGATGCGCGCGGTGGCGTACTGGACCAGCACCCACTCCGGGCAGTTGACCGCCCAGATGCCCACCCGGTCGCCCTTGACGACCCCGCTCGCCAGCAGCGCGGACGCCAACCGGTCGACGTCCGCGCCGAATCGGGCGTAGGTCCAGCGCCGTCCTGACGGCACGTCGACGAGCGCCTCGCGGTCCGGCCAGGCCGCGACGGCCCGGTCGAGGTTGGCGCCGATGGTGTCCCCGAGCAGGGCCGTGCCGCTCGTGCCGTGCGTGTACGAGGTCACCGGAAGTCCTCCTCGCGGTACTCGTCCGCCGAACCCGCCGCCGTCGCCTCGCGCAGCTCGATCCGGCGGATCTTGCCGCTGACGGTCTTGGGCAGCGGCGCGAACTCCAGGCGGCGGACGCGCTTGTAGGGAGCGAGGACTTCGCGGGAGTGCTCGAACAGCACCTTCGCGGTGTCGGGTCCGGGCTCCCAGCCCGCCGCGAGGACGACATACGCCTTGGGGACGGCGAGCCGCAGCGCGTCCGGGGCGGGGACGACGGCGGCCTCGGCCACCGCCTCGTGCTCCAGCAGGGCGCTCTCCAGCTCGAAGGGGCTGATCTTGTAGTCGGAGGCCTTGAAGACGTCGTCGGAGCGGCCGACGTACGTGATGTAGCCGTCCTCGTCGCGGGCGCCGATGTCTCCGGTGCGGTAGTAGCCGCCGGCCATCGCCTCCGCCGTACGGTCGGCGTCGCCGTGGTAGCCGGTCATCAGGCCGACCGGGCGGGCCGAGAGGTCGAGCGCGATCTCGCCCTCGGCGGCGCCGGGCGCACCCGAGACCGGGTCGAGGAGTTCGACGCGGTAGCCGGGGCTCGGACGGCCCATGGAGCCGGTCTTGAGTTCCTGACCGGGGCTGTTGGACACCTGGACGGCCGTCTCCGTCTGGCCGAAGCCGTCCCGGACCGTCACGCCCCAGGCACGCCGGACCTGCTCGATGACCTCGGGGTTGAGCGGCTCGCCGGCGGCGACGACCTCGCGGGGCGGGGTGCGCAGCATGCCGAGGTCGGCCTGGATGAGCATCCGCCACACGGTGGGCGGCGCGCAGAAGGTCGTCACGCCCGCCCGGTCCATCTCCGCCATCAGCCGGGGCGCGTCGAAGCGGGTGTAGTTGTGGATGAAGACGGTCGCCTCCGCGTTCCAGGGGGCGAAGAGGTTGGACCAGGCGTGCTTGGCCCAGCCCGGCGAGGAGATGTTCAGGTGCACGTCACCGGGCTTGAGGCCGATCCAGTACAGGGTCGGCAGATGGCCGATCGGGTACGAGGTGTGGGTGTGCTCGACCAGCTTGGGGCGGGCGGTCGTACCGGAGGTGAAGTACAGCATCAGCGGGTCGTCGGCGTGGGTCGGGCCGTCCGGGGTGAAGCCGGCGGGGGCGTCGTACGCGTTCTCGTACGGCTGCCAGCCCTCGGGGGCGCCGCCGACCGCGATGCGGGTGTAGTCGCCGGGGACCGCGTCGAACTTGGCGGCGTCCTCGGTGCGCACCAGGACGTGCCGGACCCGGCCGCGCTCGACGCGGTCGCGCAGGTCGGCGGGGCCCAGCAGCGGGGTGGCGGGGATGACGACGGCGCGCAGTTTCATCGCGGCCAGGGCGGTCTCCCACAACTCGGCCTGGTTGCCGAGCATGACGAGGACGCGGTCCTCGGCGGCGACGCCCCGGGCGCGCAGCCAGTTCGCGACGCGGTCGGAGCGCTCGGACAGCTCGGCGAAGCTCAGGCGGACCTCGGAGCCGTCCTCCTCGACGATGTGCAGGGCGGTGCGGTCGTTGCCGTCGGCGATGACGTCGAACCAGTCGAGGGCCCAGTTGAAGTGACTGGGCCTGGGCCAGGCGAAACCCTCGTAGGCGGTGGTGTAGTCCTCGCGGTGTTCCAGCAGGAAGTCCCGTGCCCTGCGGAACAGCTCCGTGGCCGTCGTCATTCGTTGTCCTCCTAGGTACCGGACCGTTGCCGGGCGGCTCCCTGACATCGTGTAATCCGCGACACATGTCTCACTACCCCCGAACGGGGGTGGAGGGTCGCGAACGTGGCAGATGACCCGGTCGAAATGTGCGGTCTGCCGGCTGCGGGTCAGCCGTGACTGTTCGCCCCTTTGGGGCGCTGCACTGCTGCCGTAGACCGGCCGGTCGTGGAAGAGTGCTCGCACACCGTGAACCAAGCGCCCGTACCGCTCGTATCCAGCCAAAGGAGGGCCACCACGACAAGCGTTCATTCATCAGCAGCCGCTCTGAATTTCCCCATGCGTCACGTTGTTATATCCCTCACCACGCCGTCCCTCCGGATTTCAAAGAGACATTGCCTAGAATTTGGCCCGGACACGACACTCAGAGGGGAGCGGTGACCGTGCGACGGGACTTCAAGGAGCCTGGCAGAGGCCGCCCCGACCTGGTCATCGGCAGGGAGGAGCTGGTCACAGCCGCGCGCGACCAGCTGGCGCGCGGCGGCAGCGTGCTGCTCCACGGCCCCGCCGGAATAGGAAAGTCGACCGTGCTGCGGGCATTGGCCGCGGATTACGGCGACCCGGCGCGCACCGTGTTGCGCTGCTCGGCGACCGAGTCCGAATCCCACCTCCCCTTCCTCGCCCTGGCGGACCTCTTCGGTCTGGTCCTGGACGAGATCTCGGACAAGCTCCCGCTCGCCCAGCGCACCGCCCTGGAGTCGGCGCTCACCGGCCGCGGTGAGTCGACCCTGCAACGGGACGGTCTCGCCCTGCGCCTGGCGGTCCTGTCCGCGCTGCGCGCGCTCGCCGCCGAGGGCCCGGTGCTGCTGGTCGCCGACGACATGCAGTGGCTCGACTCGGCCAGCGCCGAACTCCTCGGCTTCGCCGCCCGCCGCCTCGGCGACACCCCCGTCCAGCTGCTGTGCGCGGTGCGGACGGAGGGGCAGGAGTACGACCGTCATCTACGCGCGTCCCCGCCCGACACCCTCGCCGTCCGGCTGAACCCCCTCTCCCGCGCCCAGGTCTCCGCGCTGCTCGACCACCGCGGCTACACCGACCTGCCCCGCTCCACGGTCCGTGAGATCCACCGCACCAGCGGCGGGAACCCGTTGTTCGCCCTGGAGCTGGGCCGCGCCCTCGGTGAGAACCCGACCCCGCCGCGCCCGGGCGAGCCGCTGCCGGTGCCGACCTCGCTGCGCGCCCTGGTGCTCAGCCGCATCGACATGCTCTCCGCCGAGGCCCGCCGCACCCTCCTGGTGGCCAGCGCGGGCGCCCGTCCCACCCTGGCGCTGCTGCACGCGGCCGGCCGGGAGAACGCCGAGGCCGAGACCGCGCAGGCCGCCGAGCTGGGCCTGCTGGCGACCGAGCCCGACGGCCCCGCCGTACGCTTCGCGCATCCGCTGATCTCGGCGGCGCTGTACGCGGAGGCGCCCGTGCAGGAGCGCCGGGCCGCGCACGCGGCGCTGTCGACCGCCGCCTCCGACCCGATCGAGCGGGCCCGCAACCTCGCCCTGGCCACCATCGGCACCGATCCGGAGGTGGCCGCCCGGCTCGCCGAGGCCGCCGCGCTGGCCCGCGACCGCGGCGCCCCGTCGGTCGCCGCCTCGCTCGGACTGCTCGCCGCCCGGCACACCCCGCAGGACGGCTCCCCCGCCCCGGACGAGCGCCGGCTCCAGGCCGCCGAGGACGCGATCACGGCCGGCGAGGTGGACCTGGCGCGGGACATCGCGCGCGAGGTGCTGACCCGGGCCACCGTGCCCGCCGAACGGATCCGGGCCTGGGAGGTGGTCATCGAGGCCGCCGGGCAGGCGCTCGGCGACGTCGACGCCGTCTTCCCGCAGGCTCTGGCGGACGCCGGGGACGACCCCCGGCTGCTCGCCCTGGTCCACTACCGGCTGGGCTGGCGCAAGCTGATCGTCGAGGGCGACTTCGCCGAGACCCGGCGGGAGGCCGCGCACGCGGCGGAGCTGGCCGCGCGCGGCGGCGACCGGCGCACCGAGCTGATGGCGCGCTCCTTCCAGGCGCACACGGAGACCCTGATGGGCCATCCGGACGCGCCCGCGACCATCAAGCGGGCCATGAGGGAACCCCAGGACCCGTATGTGGCGTGCCATCACAACGGCGTCGGCGCGGCCCGGTTCCGCTGGCTGCTGATGAGCGACCAGCTGCCCGAGGCCCGTTCGACCATCACCGCGCTGCTGCGCGAGGTGCGGCGGCGCGGCATGGTCGAGAGCGAGGTGCACTTCCAGCGTTTCCTCGCCGAGACCGAGCTGCGCTCCGGGCACTGCGGCCGCGCCCTGGACCTGGCGCGCGAGAGTCTGCGGCTGGCCCGGGACTCCGGGATCGGCCTCGGCGCGTCCGCGATGCTCGCCTCGCTGGCCGAGGCGTCCGGCGGTGACGTGGACCGGGCGCTGGCGCTGGCCGGGGAGGCCGCGCGGCGGGCCGAGGAGGACGGCGACCAGATGTACCTCTCGCGGGCGCTGGCCGCGACGGGCCACGCCCAGCTGGTGTCCGGGGACCCGGCGGGCGCGGTCGCGGCGCTGCGCCGGGTGCGGGAGCTGGAGCAGGGCCTGGGCATCACCGACCCGGCCCGTGGCCGCTGGCAGGGCGATCTCGCCGAGGCGCTGGTCCGGGTGGGTGAACCTGGTGAGGCGCAGGACGTCATCGACGTCACCCGCGAGCACGCGCTGCGGCTGGGCCGGGAGAGCGTCCTGGCCGTACTGGACCGTTCGGAGGCGCTGGTGCGGGCGGCGGACGGCGACCTGGAGGCGGCGCTGGCCCGGCTGACGTCCGTTCAGGACCGGCTCGCCAAGCTGGGATACGGCCTGGAGGAGGCCCGGGCGGCCTTCGCGCTGGCCCGGCTGCGCACCGGGCGGCCGGGTCCGACGTCGTACGACGAGGCGGCGCGGCTGTTCCGGCGGTGCCGGGCGCTGCCCTGGCTGCGCCAGGTGGAGGCGGCGGCCTCCGCGGCGGCCGCGGCGGGCACCGCCGGGCCGGCGGCGGCCGCTGCGGGGTCCGTGGCGGCCCCCGCCCAGGACGCGCTGGAGGGGCTGGCGTCGATGGAGCGTCAGGTCGCCGCGCTGGTCATGGAGGGGGCCACCAACCGGGAGATCGCGGCGCGGCTGTTCATCAGCGTCAAGACGGTGGAGGCGACGCTGACCCGCGTCTACCGCAAGCTGGGGATCCGCTCACGGGTGGACATCGTCCGGCTGGCGGCGGGGCGTCACGCGAAGTGAGGCGGGCGCGGGTTAACTGCCCTTCGCGGGTTCCTTGGGAGACGTCTCGCAGGCGCCTGTGGGTTCCCTGGGAGGACCGAGGGTTTTCCCTGCGCCAACTCCCTTAGGGGGTTCCCTCATTGGGGGAGGGTGCCGTGGGCCCCTAGCGTTCGGGATGTGCCGCTCGCCCGGGCACACGGGGGTCGGTCCCGCGACCCCCGTGCACCACCCCCCACACCCGCGCGACCCCCACCGGCAACTCCCCCCACCGAGGAGACGAATGTTCGGGCTCAACCGCGCCAAGAAGGCCGCCGCCCTGGTGGCGGCCACCGCCGCCGCCGCGGCGACCGCACTGCTCAGCGCCCCCACCGCTGTCGCAGCGCCCCAGCCGATCGTCGGCGGTACGACGACGACCACGACCACGTACCCGTTCATGATGCAGATCACGGACGCGTCCCAGAACCAGTTCTGCGGCGGCACCCTCGTCTCCGCGACCAAGGTGGTCACCGCCGCCCACTGTATGGTCGGCGAGACCACGAGCAGCGTGCGGGTCGTCGGCGGACGCACCTACCTCAACGGCACCAACGGCACGGTCAGCCGGGTCAGCAAGATCTGGATCAACCCGGACTACACGGACGCCACCAATGGTGACGACGTGGCCGTCCTGACCCTGTCGACCTCGATGCCGTACACGACGGCGTCGTACGTCTCCTCCTCCGACACCGGTGTGTACGCGGCCGGCACCACCGCCCGCGTCCTCGGCTGGGGCACCACCTCGGAGAACGGCAGCTCCTCCAACCAGCTGCGGACCGCGACCGTGCCGATCGTGTCCGACTCCAGCTGCCGCACCTCCTACGGTTCCGACTTCGTCGCGACCGACATGGTTTGCGCCGGATACACATCCGGCGGCGTAGACACCTGCCAGGGCGACAGCGGCGGTCCCCTGCTCATCGGGGGCGTCCTGGCAGGTATCACTTCTTGGGGCGAGGGCTGCGCGGAAGCGGGGTACCCGGGTGTCTACACCCGGCTGACCACCTTCTCCAGCCTGGTGACCGCACAGGTCAACTCGTAACCCAGAAGAATCCCCGAGCACCCCTCGGGTGCCTCGGGTGAAAAACCAGGGGGCGCTGCGGGCCTCCACGAGCGGCCCGCAGCGCCTCCTTTCCATGTCCTTTCCATGTCCTTCGCATGTGTCCGGCTAGTCCCGTACGACGGTCCCGAACCGGATGTCGTACGGCGTCCCCGGGTACAGCGCGCGCAGCATCCGCTCGCCCTCCTCGGTGACCTCGGCCCGCTGCTCCCTGGTGAGACGGCCGAACGGCTCCACCACGAGTGCGTCCTCCTCCAGCTTCCACAGGCCCGCCAGGAAGCCGTCGACGAGGAGCGTGCGGTAGGCCTGGTTGCCCTGCCAGCTGCGGCCCCGGTACTCGGGCGGTACGACCCGGGTGCGGTCGGCGTGGGAGAGCAGCAGGTTGTCGAACTCGGGGAGGAAGCGGGGCGGGGCCGGGGTCTCGGGGTCCGGGCGCGGCGCGTCGGGGAGATCGAACAGTTCGACGCCGTGTTCGTCCCGGAAGGTGAGCAGCTCCGGGCGCAGCCGCTCGAAGGCCTCACGCAGCCGGGTGAGTCCGGCCCAGGTCTGCATGTCCTTGACGGAGGCCGGGCCGAAGGCGGCGAGGTAGCGCAGCACGACGGTCTCCGGTGCGGGCGCGGGTTCGGCGGGCCGGCCCAGCCAGTGCTCGGCGGTGGTGAGGACGACCTGTCCGCTCCTCCCCCACAGTCCGCGCGGGGTGACCTGGACGAGGGGCAGCTTGCAGCGGGCGGCGACGGCGAGGGCCTGCGGATCGGCCTGCGGCCACCGTGCGCAGAGTGCCTCGCGCAGCTGTTTCATGGTGCGCGGCTCGTCCTCGACGAGGTCACGGGCGAGGGCGGCGAGCCGGTCGAGGTCGACGCCGGCGAGTCCCTTGCGGAAGTTCGTCAGCTCACGGTCACGGGCGGGCTGCACGAACGGCCGCAGGGTGACGCAGTCGTCGGCGGTGTGGGTGTGGATGGTGGAGCGCATGGTGACGATCCGGACGGCGTCGCGGCCGGCCATCAGCGCCGACAGATCCTCCGGGGCGAATCCGTCGAGGCGGGCGGCGAGGGCGTGGTAGGGCGGCTTCACGTTCTGCGCCTGCAGACCCAGGAGATGTGTGACGGCCCCCTCCACCGACATCCCGGCGAGCCGCAGCAGCAGCTGCCGCCCGAGCGTCGCCCGATTGAGGTCCCGGGCCCCGAGCACCGGGGCGGCTCCGGCAGCCCCGGACGTCATCGTCTTCTTGGTCATGCGGGCAAGCTAGCGGCCCATTAGGACAGTATCTGTCCGCAACGCGCACGGGGCCCTGGCCGGGCGGGGTGGGTGGGGGGATGGGTGGGGGGATGGGTGCGTCAGGAGGACGGGGCGGCACTGGACCGGTGGATGGTGTATGCCCGGGATATCCTGCGCTGTGATCACTGAGAGGTAGGCCCGACCGGACGCAGACACGATCGACTCGACCGAGAGGCAGTCGCGATGCCCCAGCGCCGCAGAGCCCGGAATTCGGTATGGCGCCGCACCCCGCCCCCACCGCAGCCGCCGGGGCCGTCCCCGCAGGCGGAGCCTTCGGATCCGCGGTCGTCCGAGGCGGGCGAGGTCGCGAGCGTGGTCCAGTCGGTGCTGTACCGCGACGGCGTGCGGGTCTACGCCCCCGCGACCCTCGCCGAGACCTTCCGCGCACTGCGCGAGCAGCCGGCCGGCATGGCGTGGATCGGTCTCGCCCGCCCCACCGAGGCCGAACTACACTCCCTGGCCACCGAGTTCGACCTCCACCCGCTCGCCGTCGAGGACGCGAAGGAGGCCCATCAGCGCCCCAAGCTGGAGCGCTACGGCGAGACCCTCTTCGTCGTCCTGCGCGCCGCGCGCTACCTCGACGCGCCCGAGGAGATCGACTTCGGTGAACTGCACGTCTTCGTCGGCCCCGATTTCGTCATCACGGTCCGCCATGGCGCGCCCCCCGACCTTTCGGCGGTACGGCGCCGTATGGAGGAGACCCCGGAACTGCTCGGACTCGGCCCGGAGGCGGTCCTCTACGCCATCCTCGACGCCGTGGTCGACGGCTACGCGCCGGTCGTGGAGGGCGTCCAGAACGACATCGACGAGATCGAGACGGAGGTCTTCGGCGGCGACCCCGCGGTGTCCCGCCGTATCTACGAACTCTCCCGCGAGATGGTCGAGTTCCAGCGCGCGACCCGCCCTCTGGTCGGCATGCTGCACGGCCTGATGGCCGGCTTCTCCAAGTACGGCACGGACGAGGAACTCCAGACCTACCTCCGCGACGTCGCCGACCATGTCACCCACACCAGCGAACGCGTCGACGGCTTCCGCCAGGCCCTCACCGACATCCTCACCGTCAACGCGACCCTGGTCACCCAGCAGCAGAACGCGGAGATGCGGGCACTGGCGGAGGCGGGCTTCGAACAGAACGAGGAGGTCAAGAAGATCTCGAGCTGGGCGGCCATTCTGTTTGCTCCCACACTCGTTGGGACTATTTACGGCATGAATTTCGAGCACATGCCCGAGCTGGGATGGAGCTTCGGATACCCCTTCGCGATCGGCTTGATGGGGATGGTTTGCGGGAGTTTGTACGTAATTTTCAAGCGACGGGACTGGCTCTAGGGTCAGGCCCTTGCGCGGACTCCGGACGTGGAGTGGTGGTCCTGGGGACGTGTCTCAATCGGTGCCGGGTTGGACGAGTTTGAAGACAAGGCTGGCGGCGGCCCGTTGGGCGGCTTGACGCAGGCGCATCGGGGCCGGGCGGGGGAAGAGGGTTTCGGCGTGGGTGCGGTTGACGGCCTGGAGGACACCGGGATCGACACCGCTGTCGAGGCCGTTGGCGAAGTACTGGCTCGCGATGGCGGGGGCGAACGGCCAGTCGCTGCCGAAGAGGACGTGTCCGGGGCGGGCAAGAGCGAGCAGCGTGGGCAGGGCGGCGGAGCTGGAGGACAGCGCGGTGTCGTAGTAGAGGCCGCGGAAGTCGTCCAGCACGATCAGCAGGAGTCCGAGCGTGTCGGTGAGCAGGTGCCGCTTGCGACCGTTGATCTTCTTGCCCGCGTCGAGCCCGCGTGAGTCGAGGGCGACCGTGGCGTCCGCCCTGACCGACTGGGAGTCCACCACGAGCTCGGTCACCAGCCCCGGGTCCCGCCAACGGGCGAAGAAGGGGTAGACCTGCGGCCAGGGCGGGAAGTCCGCAGGCATCGCCCGCCACTTGATGCCGTTGTCGACGAGGTCGCGCACCGCGTCAATCATCTGCCGGTGGCAGTAGCCCTCCGGACACCCGCCGCGGCCCGCTGGCCGGCCCGGAACCGGCAGCAGCTCCCTCATCAGAGCCCATTCGGCATCGCTCATGTCCGAGCCGTACCGGGGCCGGCGAACCGGCCGGTCCACCGCGTTCCCGTATCTGTGAGCTACCAAGAGGCCCTTCTTGCATGCCTTCACACCGAACAACTCACCCGAACCAGGACGCCGTTCGAACCCTCACCAACCACACGAGCGGATAGAGAACGGCCGGTGAGAGGCCCTCCACTCAGTACGGCCGCTGAATCTGGTGCTCTTCCAACGCCGTGGAGTAGCGGGTCAGCAATGCATCGAGATGCTCCAGCAGAAGGCCGGCGGACTCCCCCGCCTCAGCCAGGTCGCCACGTTCGCAGGCCTCCGCCAACTCGGCCACGTCGCTGCGAAGGATGTGCAGGGAGTCGCCCTGGACCAGCGGACATCAACGACGGGGTACACAGGCGACCTTGGGTAGTCCTGCATGGCACAGCCGTACCCGCAGAAGGGCTCCATGGAGACTGAATGGGTTCCGCGGTCATGGCGACTGATGACGAGAGCGTCGTCGCGGACGGCGACCGCCCGATCAGCGTGGTCCGGAGCCGCATACTCCATACCGATACCGATACCGATACCGAGCTCGGCCCGGCTCCCACGCGAGCCTGCCGGAAGGGCACCGCGCCCCGGGGCCCAGGATTCCGCCGCGCACTAGGATTCCACCATGATCCAGAACGGTGAATCGATGCGTGGTGGTCTGTCGACGGTGCGCCGTGAGGGCGAGACCATCCTTAGGCCGTGGCGCGTGTGGACCCCCGCGGTGCGGGAACTACTGCGCCACCTGGAGCAGGTGGGATTCGCTGGCGCGCCGCGCGCCCTGGGTGACGGTCCCGTGGACGGCCACGAGGTGGTGTCGCTGCTGCGCGGCGAAGTCGGGCTGTCTCCGTGGCCACGGGCGCTTCTCGCGGACGAGGGGATCACCGCGCTCGGGCGGTGGCTGCGCGATTACCACGAGGCCGTACGCGACTTCCACCCCTCCGCTCAGGCCGTCTGGTGCGACCCAGACGCCCGCTGGCGCCCCGGGCTGATCATGCGCCACGGCGACCTCACGAGCTGGAACTCGGTCTGGGCGGACGACCGTCTAGTGGGCGTCATTGACTGGGACCTGGCCATCCCCGGCGATGCGTTGGACGACCTCGCACAACTGGCCTGGTACAGCGTGCCTTTGCGGCTTCCCGACCGTCAGCGCAGGGTCGGCTACGGCGCAGCCGGCGCGCCGTTGGCACGACGGCTGCGGCTGCTCTGCGACGCCTACGGTGCGGACTCGGCCGACGTACTGGACGCGCTGGCACGGTTGCAGCGCGCCGAGACCGAGCGGATAGCGCGCCTGGGCCCGCTCGGCGCGGACCCCTGGGCGGCGTTCCTGCGGCAGAACTTCATTCCGGACATCGAGGAGGAGCGCGCGTGGGCGCTGGCCCGGCGCGAGGAACTCCTCGGCCACGCCTGACGCGGCACATTCCATGCCTTGACCGGCCATCGGCGTTCCCAGGCACCTGGGTGACGGCCGAGAACGCGATCCCCGCCGCGGTCCCGGTCCAGCCGATGGGAGGGCCGAGCAGGACCCTCATCACCGCGAGCGTCTAGTCCATGACCAGGTGGATAGACAGCGCCGTGGGCGAGCACGCCACGACTCGGCAAATGCCGGCCCATCGGCGTCACGCTCGGGACGCCCCTGCCCTGCTGCCTCCCTGTCCTTCTGCCAGCAATGATCCGCTCAGACGTGGGAAGCGAACACGGCTGCCGGCATCACGTCGTCACCCCTGATGGCTTCTCGAAGAGGCCGGGGCCGAAGACGCTTGACACCGGCAGACCCGCCGACGCCCGACCTTTGAGGAAGACGTGTCATGGACGCTTCGGAGAGGGGATCAGCCCAGGCGCACACGACCGTCCATGAAGCCCGGAAGGACTCCCGCCCGCGTCGATGATCCGGACGCCTGCCCCCGAAGTCTCCGCTTCCGCTTCACACCCTGTCCTCCTGGGAGTGCGGCGTGATGTCGAAGCCGGGGGCACCCGGGACCGCGTCGACGGCCCGTGGGTGTCGGCTGCGCGGGGCGGTCCGAGTGCGCCGGTCCGGTGGCACGGCGAAGTGACCCCACCTCGGATCTTGCGGTGCCAGGGTGGATGTGATCGTGGACCGGCCCGCGTTACCCCAGGTTGTCGAGTTTCTCGTAGAAGGGCGGGAGGCCGTCTGCGAGCCTGTCGGGGGCTTCCCGCCGCATAGTGGCCGATCCCGTCGAGGGAGAGAGTGCTGACACCTCGCCTTCGCGGAGCATCGATCGATACAGTCCGGCCGCTCCGTTGAACGCGCCGGGTCGCGCGTAGGAGCGGGCGGGTTCGTCGATGTCGTCGTCGGTGAACGCGTCAGGGGTCACGCAGAGCGACGGGATCGCGTACTGCGCGAGGAATGCCCGTTCTCGTCCGGCGAGCAGCATTTCGGGCAAGCCCGGGGCGGCGAGCACGCCGATGTGCCAGGCGCCGCCGTGGGCGACGTCCGCGAGCTTTTCGACACCGGACCCGGGCAGCCCGGTCTCGATCGCCGCATAGCTTCGCACGAGGTCGGGGCGTGTGGCGGTGACGCGGAACGTGGTGGGGCCGCTGATGTCCTGGCCCGTGAGGTGGACGGGGCCCGCGTCGAGCTGCGCGATCAGTTCACCCGGCCGCTCGGTGTACTTCCACTCGGATCCCGAGCGCACCCCCGCCTCGGCGATGTCCAAGTCCCGTTCTGTATGCACGTCCCACACGCGGGCGTCCGGCTCTGCGTTGCCGCCGCTGAGCTGGAGGCTGCCCGGAGCCTGCTCCCCGTCACTACGGGTGCGTGGCCCCGGCGTTGTGTCCGACGCTCCCGCCTGCCCGCGGTGGGTCAGGGACAGGTGGTGGTGGACTGGCCGCGCAGGTAGGCCACGCCCCAGTTCTCGACCTTGACATAGACCGGGGTCGAGTAGCCGCGCCTGTCGTAGGTCATGTGCCATTTCTTGCCGGGTGTCTGCAGTTCCACCAGGTAGCACCAGCCGGCATCCACCTTGAAGGCGTCCCAGTCCTGGCCGCTCGGCGTGCGGGTGCCGTTGCTCAGCCAGCGGGTGTTGGCGAGCGAGACGCAGCCTGTGCTCGCCGTGCCCGTGGTGCCCGAGTCACACGTCCAGTCGCGCACCGCCAGGGCCAGCACACCCGAGTAGTTGTAGGTCTCCGAACAGCCGAGCACACTGCACGATGTCCCGGCCTGAGCGTGCGGCGCCGGAGACAGCACGGCGAGTCCCACTCCTGCGGCGAGAGCGGCTCCGGCCTTCATCGCCCATGTCCTTGCCCTGCTCTCCATCTGTTCTCTCCTTCGTCCCTCACTGCGGGCGCCGCACCCCCTGCGCTCCGCTCGGCGGCGGGCTGCGGTACACCCCAGATGGTGCGGTACGAGCCTTGCGAAAACCTTGCGGTCCCGCCGCCGACCTCGGGCGGTACGACGGCAATGTGGGTGAGAGACCGGCTGAACGCCGGTGACGCGACGAGGACTTCGCCGACTGGTACGCGCGCGACGTGCGCCCGGGTCTCTCGCCGGCCCAGCTGGCCACCGTCTGCATGTTGCAGTTGACCCCCCACGGGTGGCCTGCGCCGATCGCGCTTGCCGGATGCGACGCCACCACGCCGGACGCTTGAGCCGGCTCGCCACCGACACCCAAGACCGCATAGTCACAGGTCAAGGCGACCTGATAGCAACTTCAAGAAGATCTCGTCGTGGGCGGCGATCCTGTTCGCGCCCACGCTGGTCGGCACGATCTACGGCATGAACTTCAGCCACATGCCGGAGAAGGGCACCCGACCGCGCCCGGTGCGGGTCGGGTGCCCTTCTCCGCGTGTGACGCCATGACACCGTTATGCCGCGCAGGCCCGGACGAACGCGTCGGCCAGTTCGGCGGGGCGGGTGAAGAGGGCCTCGTGGCTGCCGGGGGTCTCGATCATCAGCGGGTTCTTCAGGCGCTGGGGGAAGCGCTCGGCCCAGTGCCACTCACCGGGGAGGGAGAGGTCCTCCTCGGACAGGACGTACGCGGTCGGGATGTCCAGCGCGTAGAACGCGCTCGTGTCCGGCTTCTCCGTGAAAGTGCCGAGCGGCTGCGGCACAAGAAGGGAGTGGACGATCCGCTGTGTCTCGTCGTCGGCGTCCTGCATGAACGCCTGCTGGAACACCTCGAACGGGAAGGTCACCCCGTTGTTGCCGGAGGCAGCCGCCACGGCGCGGAACATCTCGCCGTAGTGCGGCGGGCACGCGTCGATCAGCGACTCGCCGTCGTTGGGCACGAACGCGCTCCAGAAAACCAGTCTGCGCAGCCGGGAGGCCAGCCGGGGCGCCGCGCCCACCAGCACGTAGCCGCCCCAGCTGTGGCCGACCAGCGTGACGTCCGTCAGACCGGCGTGCTCGACGTACTCCACAAGGCCGTTCACACAGTCGGTCAGGGTCACGTCGCGCGGGTCGTCGCCCTCGCCCAGTCCGGCCAGCGTGGGGGTGTGCACCTCGTGCCCGGCGGCCCGCAGCTCGTTCGCGACGGGGCGCCAGGCCCATCCTCCGTGACAGGCGCCCGTCACCAGGACGAAGGTCTCGCTCATGCCGATCTCCTTTGATCGTTTGACAATCACTGACAACTACTGACAATCACTCGGTCACAGCCGGCGCGGGAGCTCCGACAGTTCGCCGCTTTCCGGCCCGACGCGGGCCGACATCCACCCGGCGACGTCCCGTACGAGGTCCGGCGGCAGCACGTCCATGCCGACGCCCACCCGCAGGTCGACCAGGTGGATCCACACCTCGCGGGCCCGTAGCCACGGCACTTCGGACGCCGGGATCTCGCGGCCCTGTCCGCTGGTGACCGTGGCCGACCGCCGGCGTCGTCCGTCAGTGCCTCGGCCGCCCTGGCGGACCGGGCGGCGGACTCCTGGGCCCAGGCCAGGAGGTTGACCACGGCGTCGGCATCGGGGGATGAGTCCGGCGGACGCGAAGCCGTCGTACGGCCAGCGGAGTTCGGGGTTCTTCTCCTCCGGGGCCATGGCGGGCGCCATGCCGTCGGTGTCAGTGGCCATCGGGGGATGCTTCGGCGTCGAGGCGGCGCGTGATGTCGGCGCGCAGGGCCTTCTTGTCGATCTTTCCGACCTTGGTGGCGGCGAGTTCGGGGACCGCCACCAGCCGGTCCGGGAACTTGAAGCGGGCGATGCCCGCGCCCTCCATGACGTGGTGGATGTCGTCGAGGGTCACCGTGTGGCCCGGTTCCGGTACGACGTAGAGGCAGACGCGCTCGCCGAGCCGGTCGTCGGGCATCGCCACCGCGGCGGCGCGGGCGACGCCGGGGGCCTGGTAGGCGAAGTTCTCGATCTCCTCCGCGGAGATGTTCTCCCCGCCCCGGATGATCATGTCCTTGTCGCGGCCCTCGACGACGAGGTTGCCGTCGGGCAGCAGCCGCACGATGTCGCCGGTGCGGTACCAGCCGTCCTCGGTGAAGGCGCGGGCGTTCTGCTCCTCGGCGCGGTAGTAGCCGCGCGGGGTGTACGGGCCGCGGGTGAGCAGCACGCCGGGGGCTCCGTCGGGGACCGGGTCGCCCAGTTCGTCGACGACGAGGAGCTCGTCGTCCTCGCACATGGGGCGCCCCTGCGTCGTACAGATGACGTCTTCCGGGTCGTCCGGGCGCGTGTAGTTGAGCAGGCCCTCGGCCATGCCGAACACCTGCTGGAGCGTGCAGCCGAGTTCGGGGCGCACCCGGCGGGCGACATGGTCGGCGAGCCGGGAGCCGCCGACCTGGAGGACCCGCAGCGAGCTCAGGTCGGTTCCGGGGTGTTCGCGGTGGTGGTCGAGCCAGCGCTGGGCGATGGCCGGGACCAGGGCCGAAGCGGTGACACCCTCTCGCTCGACGATCGGGAACGCCTTCTCCGGGTTGGGAGAACCCAGCACCACCCGGCCGCCGCCCAGTAGCGCGCCCAGCAGGCCGGGGCAGGCGAGCGGGAAGTTGTGGCCGAGGGGCAGCGCGGCGAGGTAGACCGTGTCGGGGCCGAACGCGCAGACCTCGGCGCTGCGGCGGGCGTTGTAGAGGTAGTCGTCGTGCGTGCGGGTGATGAGCTTGGGCAGCCCGGTGGTGCCGCCGGAGAGCAGGAAGACGGCGATCGAGCGGCTGTCGGGCCGGTAGGCGTCCACGGCGGCCCGGTCCTCGGGAGTGCCGGGCGCGGCGCACAACTCCCGCAGGTCCGCGGCGTCGTCGCCGGCCTTGTCCCCGAGTACGAGGACGTGCTGGAGGGTTGGCGAGTCACCGGCGACCGCGAAGGCCATCGCCTGGTGGTCGTGGTCCTTGAGGAAGTCCGGCACCGCGATGGCCACGGCCTCACTGTGCTCGACCAGGTGGCCGATCTCGTGTCTGCGGTGCCCGGGCAGTGCCATCACCGGGATGACGCCGAGGCGCAGACAGGCGTAGGTCAGGATCACGAACTCGGCGGTGTTGGGGAGTTGCACCACGAGCCGGTCGTCCGGGCGGAGCCCGAGCGCGGCCAGGCGCAGGGCCACGGCGTCCGCCCGCTCAGCCAGTTGACGGTACGTCAGCCGTCGGTCGCCGTCGACGAGTGCGACCGCGTCGGGAGTGGCGTCGGCGACGGCATGGAGCCGGTCGCCGATGGCGTGACCTTCCCAGTACCCCTTCGCGGTGTAGCGCTCGGCGTACTCCGGGGGCCAGGGGACAGCGCCGTTGCTGCTCGGCCTTGGCATGATCGTTCTCCTCAGGTGCGGTCGGCCGTGCGCACGATCACGGCGTCCAGGGCGATCAGCCCGTCGGCGGTGAGCCGCAGCGGATTGATCTCGATCTCGGCGGTGTGCGGACTCGCGGCCAGGGCGGCGGCGAGCGCCGAGACAACCCGCCCGAACTCGGACCGGTCGAGCACCGGCCCGCCGCGCCAGCCGTCGAGCAGGGCGCGCGCGGCCAGGTCGTCGGGCATCCCGGCGGCCTCGGCCGCGGAGAGCGGGGCGAGCCGGATCGCCACGTCCGCGAGGGCCTCGGCGGCCGTGCCGCCCAGCCCGGCGAGGACGACCGGCCCGAACACGGGGTCCCGCCGTACGCCGAGCACGAGGTCGACGCCGGCCGGGGCCATCGCCTCGACCAGGTAGCGGCGGTCGGGGCCGATGGCGTCCAGCGCCGCGTCGAGTTCGCCGGGGGTGCGCACGCCCAGGTGGACTCCGCCGATCTCCGTCTTGTGGAGGATCGCGGCGTCGAGCACCTTGACCGCGACGGGCCCGCCCAGCAGGCGCAGCGCGTCGTGGGCGTCGGCACGGGTGTCGCAGGCGACGCGGTCGGGGGTGCGGATCCCGAGGGAAGCGAGGAACGTCTTGGCGGCGTCCTCGTCCACCGGACCGGACGGCACGGATGCGGTCGTCTCCCGCGAAGGCGCGTCGGCACCCCTGGCCCGCTGCCGGGCATGCGTCACCAGTGCCCGTACGGCGTTGGCGGCCGACGCCGGTCCGGTCAGCGCCGGAATCCCCGCCTTGTGCAGCCTCGCCCGCTGCTCGGCGACGTCCTCGGGCAGGCCCCCGACGACGACCACGGCCGGGGACCCGGCGCCGAGGCCGGCGTCCTGCGCGGCCGAGGCGAGGTCGACGCTGTCGGGCTCGGTCAGGGCGTAGACGGCGAGCAGGTCCACCGCCGGATCCGCGGCCGTGGCGTCGAGGACACGGGCGAAGGTCTCGGCGGGCCGACCGGTGTCGACCGGGTTGCGCTGATAGGTGAGCGGGGGAAGCAGCTCACTCAAGGCGCGCCGAGTGGCATCGGCCAGCTCCGGCATCCGGATCCCGTCACTGCCCGCCCGGTCCGCGAGCAGCAGCCCCGGTCCGGCCTGGGCGGTCACGACGGCGAGCCCCGGGTCGGGGTCGGGGCGCAGCCGGATGCGGGAGAGAGCGGTGAGCGCGTCCACCATCTCCCGTTCGTCGTCGACGACCACCGCCCCGGCCTGCCGCAGCGCGGCGCGCGTCGTACGCCAGGAGGTGGCGAGCGCGCCGGTGTGCGACCGGGCGAAGTCACCGACGTCGCTGCGGCCGACGACCAGTGCCACGACCGGCTTGACGGCAGCGACCCGGCGTACGGCCTCGACCAGCCGCGGCCCGTCAGGAACCGTCTCCAGGTGCAGGGCGACGGCTGTCGTACGGCCGTCCCCCACGAGGTGCTCCAGGACGTCCGCGGCGGTGACGTCGAGGCCTGCCCCGATGCCGACGCCGAGGCTGATCCCGTTCCCGGCGGCGACCAGATCGAAGGAGAGCGCGTGGTTGACGCCTCCGCTGGCCGCGACGACCGCGATGTCCCCGGCCGGCAGCTGCCCGGCCGCCGGCACGAAGCTGGCCGTCAGGCTCAGGTGAGGGGCGAAGAAGCCGGAGGTGTTGGGGCCGAGCAGGCGGATCCCCGTCTCCTGGGCAACGCGGCGCAGTGCCTCCGCGTACTGCTCGCCCTCCGGGCCCGCCTCGCCGAAACCGCCGGCGCAGACCAGCGCCGCACGGCAGCCCGCGGCTGCCGCCTCGGCCAGTGCCCGGGCGCAGCCGGCCGCGGGTACGCAGAGCACGGCCAGGTCGAGCCGTCCGCCGGTGTGCGCGGCGGCTTCGGCGACCGAGGCGTACACACCCTCGTCGGGTTCCGGGCGGCGCGCGTTGACCAGGGCTCGGGCGCCGGGGAAGAGGGCCAGCGAACGGGCCATGGCGGCGCCCAGCTTGCCGCTCTGCCGTGAGGCGCCGATCACGACCACGCCCCGGGGCGCGAACATCGGCGTCAGGTTCGTGCTCATACCGGCTCCCCCGCCACCAGGTCGGCACGCCCGGACAGCAGCAACGTTTCTGCGCGGTCGTCGTCCATCGCGTCCTCCACGATCAGTGCGGGTACGCCGTGCTCCAGCCGGGCCTGTTCGGCGAGCAGCGACCGGGTGAGCGGGGTTCCGCCGTGCACGGCGACCAGGTCGGGGGGCGTGTCGCCGCTCAGGGCGTCGGCCAACTCGCTGTAGATCTCGGGTAGTTGAGTCTCGCTGCCTGGTGCGGTGAGCCACCGGCACCCCTCGGAGCGCAACGCCGTGAGGTCGGCCGCGGTCAGCCGCCGTCCGCCGAACTCCCTGAACGGCGTGTCCAGGGGATCGAGCCCCTCGTGCGCCGCCCGCCAGTCCTGTACGACCTGCTCGACGAACTCCGGGTCGCGGCGCGCGATCCGTTCCTTGCCGATGCTGCGGGAGATGAAGTGGAAGGCGAACCGCGTCGGTTCGAACGCGTCGTGGTAGCGCCCGAAGTGCTCCCACCACGACAGGCTCGGACGGGCGGCGCCCTGGATCTTCGCCACCGAGGGCTGCCGCGCCGCCTCGTACGCCTCCAGCGCGCTCGCGAGGTCGTCCCGGTGGGCGAGGAGGCTGTCGGCGAGGGAGACGGCGTCCTCCATGGCCATCTTGGTGCCGGAGCCGACGGAGAAGTGCGCGGTGTGCGCGGCGTCGCCGAGCAGGACGACGTTGCCGCTGTGCCAGCGCCGGGTGCGCCGGGTGCGGAAGTTGCCCCAGCGGGAGTTGTTGACCAGCAGTTCGTGCCCGTCGATCTGCCCGGCGAAGAGCTTCTCCAGGTACCGCTTGGTCTTCTCGTCGCTCGACCCTGGCGGTTGCGCGGTGTCGAACTCGTCGAGCCCTGCCCGCCGCCAGGACTCCTCGTCGGTCTCGACGATGAAGGTGCTGACGCTGTCGCTGATCGGATATCCGTGCACGGCGAAGGTGCCGTGCGGGCCGTGCTCGTGCACGAAGGTCAGACCGTCGAAGAGGTAGTCCGTGCCGAACCAGATGAACTTGGCGGTGGCGACCTCCACCGTCGGCACGAGCACGTCGGCGAACCGGTCACGGAACCGGGAGTTCGCCCCGTCGGCGGCCACGATCAGGTCGTAGCCGGCCAGTTGCGCGGGGTCCGCGGGAACCTCGTGGCTGAACCGGAGCTCGACGCCGACCTCCTCGGCCCGCCGGTGCAGCAGTTCGAGCAGGGTCTTGCGGGTGATGGCCGCCATGCCGTTGCCGCCGCACCGGATCCGCTGCCCCTTCAGCCGCACCTCGATGTCGTCCCAGTGCCGGCCGTGCTCCGCGAGCGCGGTGCGCAGCACCGGATCAGCCGCGTGGATGGCGGCCAGCGTCGCGTCCGAGAACACCACGCCGAAGCCGAAGGTGTCCTCCGGGCGGTTCCGCTCGAAGACCGTCACCTCGACCGACGGATCGGCCTGCCTGATGAGCGCCGCGAAGAACAGCCCGCCGGGGCCGCCCCCCACGCAAGCGATCCGAGTAACCATGGCTCCTGCCTCCACGTCGAGTACAAGCCCAGACTCAGGCCCGGACGCATACTGTGTCAACAGATCGACGGACGTCAATAATTTGTCGCACATCATCGAGGCGGATTGCCCGGTGGAAACAGGGGTTCCATCGGCCTCATGACTCATCATCACGACGGCCGTCCGTGTGACATAGTCGGTTCCGTGAAGCCTCGATCGATCGTCTTCGACCTGTTCGGCGACTACGTCCGCTACCGCGGCGGCGCCGCCCGGCTGCGCACCCTCAGCACGCTGATGGGCTGCTTCGGCGTCGGTGAGAGCACCGTGCGAGTGGTCCTCGCACGCCTGCGCAAGGAGGGCTGGTTCGACGTCCGGCGCGAGGGAAGAGAGACCCTCTACGCGCTCAACAAGCGCAGCCTCCAGCTCCTCGACGAAGGCCGCTCACGCATCTTCGACCGGGCACCGTCCGACTGGGACCGGCACTGGTACATGGTCATCTACTCGGTCCCCGAGAGCGAGCGCGGCGTACGCGACCGCATCCGCAAGGATCTGGCCTGGCTGGGCTTCGGCCCCCTGGCCCCGTCCACCTACGTCTCCCCCCACGACCGGCTCCAGCAGGTCCGGGAGAAGTTCGCGGACGAGCCCGCCATCCGCCTGGACACCCTGCGCTGCCAGTCCGGCGGGCTGCCCGTCGACCGCGAGATGGCGGCGCGCAGCTGGGACCTCGCGGCCCTCAACGAGGACTACCGGGAGCTGCTGCGCACCTACCGCAGCCGTATGCCGTCGTACCGGTCCGGACACCTCGGCCCCGAGGAGGCGCTGGTCGAGCGCATGCGGCTGACCTACGACTACCGCAAGTTCCCCTTCCGCGATCCGGACCTGCCGACCGAACTCCTGCCCGCGGGCTGGGTGGGCCACGAGGCGCACGAGATGTTCCTGGAGGCCCACGAGATCCTCGGCCCGTCGGCCGAGTCCCACTACGACGAGGTGGCCGGCCCTCGCCCCGTCGAGTAGGGCCCTACGAGCCCTACGACAGGTACCCCAGCTCGTGCGACGCCGCGGCCACCGTGTCGCGCAGGTCGCGGGTCACCTCGGCAAGGTGGTCCGGTGTGCCGAGACTCTCGGGCAGGACGACGGAGACGGCGAGCGGCAGCGGGTCGCCGACCGCGAAAACGGGCGCGGCGACGGAGATGATGCCCGGGATGACGCCGCTGTGCGTCACGACATGCCCCTGCTCGCGGATCTGAGCCCGTAGGGCCGCGAGGCGCTCGCTCGTCCACTCGGCCTCCTTGCCGTGGAGCTCTCCGCCCAGTACCTCGTCGGTGAGACTCTCTGGCAGATGGGCCAGGAAGACCTGGCCCACGGACGACGTGAGCAGGGGAAGCGTGGCGCCGACGCGCACCGTCAGGGGCAGCGGGCGGGTGCCGTACGCCCAGCTCACCACGATCGGGCCACGGTCCCCCCACACGGCCAGGTTCACGGAGTGGCCCGTGCGGTCGCGGAGCCGCGTCGCGTGGCCGCTCGCCACCGCCACCTCGTTGGTGCGACGCAGCGCCTCCGCGCCCAGGCGGCGCATCGCGGCCCCGAAGTCGTAGAGGCCCGACGCGGGATCCTGCGAGGTCAGGCCGATGCGGCCGAGACTGACGAGATAGCGGTGCGCCTTGCTGGGCTGCATGCCGCTGGCCTGCGCGATCGCCGACAGGCTCAGCGCACCGCCGCCGCTCTCCAGCGCCAGCAGGACCCGCATCGCCATCTCGACGGACTGGATGCCCTGCCGCTCCCCGTTCTCCCTGGGATCGGTCTCGGTCACAGCGCAGCCTTCTCCCCTGCCGGTGGATGAACGCGGTCAGCCTATCGAGGCGGACGGCAAACAGATTCTACATTCACTATTGCGGAACGCATTACGTTCTGGTGAACTGCGGGAGCGGTGGCACTCACCTCCCCGACTGCCCCGGTCACATCGGCGGCCCGTTTCGCAGCCGCCCGGAGCCGCTCGCCCTTCGGCACACACATGCCCTCGATGACCAGCTCCCCGCACCCGAGATCGACCGCAAACGCGCACACCCCCGAGGAGAACTCCGCAATGAAGCTGATAGGCCTCGAAGAGCACTTCGTGACCCCCGACCTGGTGGGCCATGGCGCGTCGACCGCGTCCATCGCCCAGCCCGGCGCCTGGGCCGAAGCCTCCCGCCGCCTCCTCGACCTCACCGAGGAACGCCTCGACGACATGGACGCGGCCGGCCTGGACATGCAGGTCCTGTCGCTCAACTCCCCCGGCCTCCAGGCGGAGAAGGACCCGGCCGCCGCCGTACGCCAGGCGACCACGGTCAACGACTTCCTCGCCGGTGTCATCGCCGAGCACCCCGACCGCTTCTCGGGCTTCGCCGCCCTGCCCCTGCAGGATCCCGGGGCCGCGGCCGACGAGCTGGAGCGCGCGGTCACGCAGCTCGGACTGCGCGGCGCCCTGGTCAACGCGCACACCCACGGCAGGTACCTGGACGACCCCGCCCTGCGCGTCGTCTGGGAGCGCGCCGAACACCTCGACGTACCGCTCTACCTGCACCCGGCCAACGGCGTCGACACCGCGCACGTGCTGTCCGGGCACCCCGAGCTCGTCGGACCGATGTGGAGCTGGGGCGTCGACACGGCGACCCACGTCCTGCGGCTCATCTTCGGCGGCGTCTTCGACGACTTCCCGAACGCCAAACTGCTCCTCGGCCACATGGGAGAGGGACTGCCGTACGTGATGTGGCGCATGGACTCCCGCTGGGAGTTCCACGCGCACCACGGAATCGAGCTGAAGCGGGGCCGTCCCTCGGAGTACATCCGGAACAACCTCTACATCACGACCAGCGGGGTCTGCTCCCCCGCCCCGCTGCTCACCGCTCTGCTGTCGATGGGCGCCGACCACATCCTGTTCGGCACCGACTACCCCTTCGAGGACATCGGGACGGCCACGAGGTTCCTGCGGGACGCCCCGATCAGCGACGCCGACCGGCTCAAGATCGGCCACCAGAACGCCGAGAAGCTGCTCGGCCTCGCCCCCACCCACGCACCCGCGTACGCCGGTGTCTGAGCGGAAGGGCACGCACGTGTACGACGTCGCCGTCATCGGGTACGGGCCCGTGGGCATGGTCACCGCGGCGCTGCTCGGGCAGGCGGGCCACGACGTGGTCGTCCTCGAGCGCTACCCGACCCTCTACAACCTTCCGCGCGCCGCCATCTTCGACGACGAGACGATGCGGACCTTCGACCGTCTCGGCATCGCCCGCGATCTGCTGCCCACGCTGCACGTCCAGCGGAACTACGAGTGGCGCAACGGCGCCGGTGAGCTGCTCATCGAGCACGACTTCGCCGCCGTCGGCGGCCAGGGCTGGGCGGAGTGGTACATGATGTACCAGCCCTACCTCGAGGACGCCCTCGACGGCCTGGTCCGCGGTCTCGGGAACGTCGAGATCCGGATGGACGCCCGGGTCACCGACCTGCACAGCACGCACCACGGCGTGGACATCCAGGTCGAGGGAAGCGACACGGCCGTCCCGGCCCGGTACGTCGTGGCCTGCGACGGCGGCAACAGCTTCACCCGCGGCCGGCTCGGCGTCGGGCAGGAGGACTACGGGTTCTCCGAGCCGTGGATGGTCTGCGACTTCCGTCTGACCGGTCCCTCGGACGTCCCGAAGGCCCGCCAGGTCTGCGACCCCGAGCAGCCGACATCGATCATCTCGCTGGGCCCCGGGCACCACCGGTTCAGCTTCATGCTCGACTCCGCGGACTCCTTCCCCGTCGAGCGGGAGCCCGGCCGGGTGTGGGACCGGGTCGCCGCCTACCTCGACCCCTCGCGGGCCGACCTCGTCCGCGTCGCCACGTACACGTTCCGCTCGCTCGTCGCGGAGCGCTGGCGCGACGGCCGGATCCTGCTCGCCGGAGACGCGGCCCACCAGATGCCGCCCTTCCTCGGGCAGGGCATGTGCTCGGGCATCCGCGACGCCCAGAACCTCGCCTTCAAGCTCGACGCCGTACTGCGGGGCGCCGACGACGCGCTCCTCGACACGTACCAGAGCGAACGCGAGCCGCATGTGCGGGCGATCATCGCCAAGGGCATCGAGCTCGGCCGCGTCCAGACCATGCGCGACCCGGTGGCCGCCGCCGAGCGCGACGCCCGCCTGATCGCGCACCGCGAGGCCGACGGGCGCCCCGAGAAGATGCGCTTCCCGGGTCTCGGCCCGGGCCTGCGCGACACGTCCCCGCAGGCGGGACACCTGATGCCGCACGGCCGGGTGGAATCGCACGGCACCGAGGGACTCTTCGACGAGGTCCTCGGCCGCGGATTCGTCCTCCTCGTCGACGGCCGCGAGGGCGCCTCGCTCGACACCTCGGCCCTCGATCCGGCCGCCGGGCTCGGCGTGGCCGTCCACCACCTCACCGACCGCCGCCTCACCACCGGGGGGATCACCGATGTCGGCGGCGTCTACGGGCGCTGGTTCGACGAGACCGGCGCCGCCGCCGTTCTGTGGCGGCCCGACTTCTACATCCTCGGCACCGTGGACTCGCTGTCCGGCGTCCCGGCGCTCCTGAAGACACTTGCCAAGGCAGTCGAGCCGGTACAGGCTCCTGCCATCGTCGGAGAAGGGATCCGGCCATGACCGCACCGTCCGTCATACGCCCGACCGTCCGCAGAGTGCCCGCGAACACGTTCATGCTGGTCGCGGCCTGGGTCGTCGCGTCCCTCGAGGGCTACGACCTCGCCGTGTACGGCGTCAGCGTGCCCGCGATCCTGGGCGACCCCTCGCTCGGCATCGACAAGGCCGAGGCCGGCACCATCGGCTCGCTCGTCGGCATCGGGATGCTGATCGGCGCGGCCCTCGCCGGGGCCCTCGTCCACCGCACCGGCCCGCGCCGGCTCCTGCTCGTCGGCACCACCGTGTTCTCGCTCGGCATGGCCGCCTGCACGTTCGCCGGCGGCGTCCCGTCCTTCGGGGCCGGACGCCTGGTCGTCGGCCTCGGCCTGGGCGTCGTACTGCCGACGATCAACGCGTACGTCGCCGACCTCAGTGAGCCGGGCCGCCGCAGCCGCAACGTCGCCCTGATCATGAGTGGCTACGCGGCCGGCGCCCTGTGCTCCCCCCTGCTCGGCACTCTCCTGCTGCCCGACGTCTCGTACCGCTGGCTGTACGTGATCGGCGTGATCCCGGTGTTCCTGGCCGTGCCGCTGGTGCTCCGGCTCCCGGAGAGCCCGTTCCACCTCAGCCGTACGGGCCGCACGGCCGAGGCGAGAGCGGTGGAGGAGCGGCTCGGTCTCGCCCCGTCGGACGCCTCTCCGACGTCGGACCCGGGTAGCTGGCTCGGGATCGGCTCGCTGCTGACGGGCGGGCTCGCGGTCTCGACCGTGCTGTTCTGGGCGATGTCCTTCTGCGGACTGCTTCTGGTCTTCGGCATCAGCACCTGGCTGCCCAGCATCATGCAGGCCGCGGGCTTCTCCCTCGGCTCGGCGCTGCTGCAGACGGCGGCCATGTGGCTGGGTGTCGGCGTCGGGGCCGTCGTCGGCGGCCGTGTCGCGGACGCGCTGGGCGCCAAGCGTGTGGTGGTCGTGGCGTTCCTGGTCGGCACCCTGAGCCTGGTGGCGATGAGCACCCGCCCGCCGACGCCGGTCATGTTCGTGCTCATGTTCATCAGCGGGTTCGGGTTCATCGGCTCGCAGATCCTCGGCAACGCGTTCATCGTGACGCGCTACCCGGACGCCCTGCGCGGCAACGGCCTCGCCTGGGCCCTGTCCATCGGCCGCTTCGGCGCGATCGCCGGCCCGTCCCTGGGCGCGTACGTCCTCAGCTCGGGCGCCTCCGTCGACTGGGCCTTCTACGCCTTCGCCGTACCGGCGCTGATCGGGGCGTTCGCGGCAGGCGCGGTACCCCGGACGCGAGCGGTGACGGCATGACGCGAGTCGTCTACGAGTCCTGGGGCCAGCGGGTCGTCTTCGGCTCGGGCACCGCACGGGACGACGTGGCGGCCGAGGTCGCGGGACTCGGCGCGAGCCGGGTCCTGGTGATCGCGGCCGAGGGGGAGCGCGCCCTGGCCGAGGACATCTGCAAGGACGTTCCCGTCGTGGCGACGTTCGGCGCCGTCCGGCCGCATGTGCCGGCCGAGGTGGCGCGAGCCGTGCGGGCGGCAGCCCACGAACACGCGGCCGACCTGCTGCTGAGTGTCGGCGGCGGCTCCACGACGGGCACCGCCAAGGCGGCCGCGCTCACCACCGGCCTGCCGGTCCTCGCCGTCCCCACGACCTACGCCGGCTCCGAGGCGACCCCCGTCTGGGGCCTCACCGAGGACGGCCACAAGCGCACCGGCGTCGACCCGAAGGTGCTCCCCCGGGTCGTCGTCTACGACGCGACACTCATGCTGTCGCTGCCGACCCGCCTGTCGGTGACGTCGGGGCTCAACGCGCTCGCCCACTGCGTCGACGCGTGGTGGGCCCCCCGGCACAACCCGATCAGCTCCGCCCTCGCCGTCGAGGGCGTCCGCTCGCTGGCATCCGCGCTGCCGCGCATCGTCGCCGACGGCCAGGACATCACGGCCCGCCGGGAGATCCTCTTCGGCACCTATCTCGGGGCGGTCGCGTTCGCGGGGGCCGGCTCCGGACTGCACCACAAGGTGTGCCACGTCCTCGGCGGCGCCTACGACCTCGAACACGCCGCCCTGCACTCGGTGGTCCTGCCGCACGTGGTCGGCCTCAACCTGGCCGCGGCGCCCGGGGCGGCGCGGTACCTCGGAGCCGCGCTCGACGCCGGCGCCGACCCGTTCGGCGCGCTGCTCGGCCTCTACTCCCGGCTCGAACCTCCGCGCTCGCTGGGCGAGTTGGGACTCGCCGAGGCGGAACTCGACCGAGCCTGCGACCTGGTCATGGCACAGGTGCCGGACACCAACCCGCGGCGCGTGACCCGCGACAAGATGCGCGAGCTGCTGGGCCGCGCGCACCGGGGCGACACCCCGGTGGCCGTCCCCCTTCCCACGGAAGAGCACCCCCGATGACCCAGACGCCCGAACAGGAACTGACCGACAAGGTCGTCGCGAGCTTCGACACCGCGAAGGACGAGCGGTTCCGCGAGGTCATGCAGGCCCTCGTACGGCACGCCCACGCGTTCGTGCGCGAGACCCGCCTCACCGAGGACGAGTGGGGCGCGGCGGTCGGCTTCCTCACCGCGGCCGGTCGCATCACGACCGACACCCGCCAGGAGTTCGTCCTCCTCTCGGACGTCCTCGGCATCTCCATGCTCACCGTCGCGGTGAACGAACCGGGCCTCGACGAGTCGACGGAGTCCACGGTCCTCGGCCCGTTCTTCGTCCAGGACTCGCCCGGGATCGAGCTGGGCGGGAACATCGCGGGCGGCGCGACCGGTGAGCCCGCGTGGGTCGACGGCCGGGTCACGGACACCGACGGCAACCCCGTCCCCGGCGCCCGCGTCGAGGTGTGGGAGGCCGACGACGACGGCATGTACGACGTCCAGTACGACGACGCGGTCCTCGCGGGGCGCGCGCACCTGTTCACCGATGCCGAAGGCCGCTACCGGTTCTGGGGGCTCACCCCCACGCCGTACCCGATCCCGGACGACGGCCCCGTCGGCCGGCTCCTCGAGCACGCCGGCCGCTCACCGATGCGCGCGCCGCATCTGCACTTCATGGTGACGGCACCCGGCTTCCGGCGTCTCATCACTCACATCTTCGTGGCGGGCGACACCTGTCTGGACGCCGACTCCGTCTTCGGCGTGAAGGAGTCACTCATCCGCCCCTTCGACCGCCACGAGGCCGGAACACCGACGCCGGACAGCCGCCGGCTGGAGGGCCGGTGGACCTCGACGGTCTTCGACATCGTCCTCAGGAAGGAGTGAGCGGGCACCTCCCGGAGGCCCTTTCGGGTCGGGCATGCGCGATCATGATCGGCATGGACGCTCGTTTCCTTGGCATCGCCGATCTCGTCGAAGCACCGTCCGTGGCGGTCGTGGTCGACGTCATGCGTGCTTTCACCGTGGCCGCCTGGGCCTTTGCCCAGGGGGCGGAAAAGATCGTTCTTGCCGAGTCGCCGGACGAAGCCCTGGCGCTCAAGGCTCGTCACCCGGATTGGGTGGCGCTCAAGGACGGTCCGCCCGCGCCCGGTTTCGACTACGTCAACTCGCCGGGCCTGCTGCGGTCTGTCGACCTCGGCGGACGGACCGTTGCGCAGAAGACCACGGCGGGGACGGTCGGCGCCCTCGCGGTCAAGGAGGCGTCGCTGGTGCTGTGCGCCGGCTTCGTGGTGGCGGAGGCAACGGCTCGGCTCTTGCGGACGCGCAGGAGTGACGGTTTCACGTTCGTGGTCACTGGCGACGACGGGCAGGCCGATGAAGACCTGGCGTGTGCCCAGTACATCGCCCGGAGGGCCACCGGGGCTGAGACGGATGCCGCCGAGTTCCTCCGCCGCGCCGCCGCGTCGCGTGCCGCCGCCGAACTGGCGGAGGGGGTGCGCCAAGGAGTCCATCCTGATGATGTCGCGCTCTGTCTTGAGCTCGACCGGTTTCCCTTTGCCATGGTGGCGGCCTTGGAGGGCTCGCTCATGGTCCTGCGCCCGTGCGCCGTGCCTTCGGCGCACGACGGTCAGCCGGTTGCGTGAACGTTGTTGGCTCGGTCGGCGTCACAGCAGTAGCCGACCTCGAGGGAGCCATCATGTCCACCGGACGTTCCCGTCTTGCCGCGCACAGCAGGGCCCCGAACAGCGCGCCGGCGGAGACGGAATGGGGCCTACGCGGCCGACGGCCGTCCCCTGTGACCCCCGGCTGGTCGGGAAGTCTCCGGTCAGTGGTTTGTTCCCGTCGCCCAGAGCGCGGTGTCGCCGGACTTGATCACCACGTTTCCGTCGGCCTGGAACACGAGGACCGCTCCTGGGTGGCCATTGGTCTGTGAGGCCCACAGGGGCTGCCCGCCGCTGTTGTAGACAACCAGATTGCCGTCCGCCTGGAAGCGGGCGGAGTTGCCCTCGCCCCCGGTCATCGCGGCCCAGCGCGCCTTGTGGTCCTGGTCGTAGACCACCAGGTTGCCGTCCTCCTGCATGATCAGGCTCCTGTCCCCGGCCACCACGGACTCTCCGGTGGCGAGCTCGAACGTGGCCTGTACGACCTTGAGTTCTACCGCGTCCCCCTCCTGGGTCTCCTGCGGCTCCTGGGCCGAGGCGGACGGCGGCCTCCCCTCGGTCGCCGAGGCGGCCGAGCCGGACGGCTGTCCCTGTCCGGACGGGGAGGACTCGGCCGAGGAACTCTGCGCACCGAAGTGGACGGTGGCCACCACGGCCACCACGACCGCGACCGCCGCGATCGCCGCGGTCAGCAGCCAGGCGGGCAGACCGCGTCGGCCGGGCTCGGCCGGGGCGGCGAGGACGGTGTCCGACCTCGTCGTCGGGGACGGTTCCTGACCGACGACGGGGGCCGCGACGGTGCGCTGCGCGATGTCGACCACGGTGCGCGCCGAATGCTCGGCCTCGGTCAGTGTTCCGGCGAGAACCGTGGGGGATTCCTCAGGCCAACGCCCGATCCGGCCGCCCCTCTCCTCCAGCCATCCGCTCAGCCGGGCCGCCGTCGGGCGCGCGGCCGGATCCTTGGCCAGACACGCGGTGAGCAGCGGCACCAGCTCCGGGGGAACGCCTGCGAGGTCGGGTTCCTCGTGGACCACTCGGTACAGCAGGGTGGCCGCGGGGATCTGTTCCCCCGCGCGTGAGAAGGGGCCGCGTCCGGTCGCGGCGTACACCAGCACGGCGGCCAGCGAGAACACGTCGGCGGGTTCGGCGGCGACACTGCCGATGGCCTGGTCCGGTGCGAGAAAGCCGGGGGAACCCACGGAGACACCGAGGCGGGTGTGCCGGCTGTCGTCGGCGGCCCGTGCGACCCCGAAGTCGATCAGCCGTGGACGGTCGCGTGCCAGCAGGATGTTCCCGGGCTTGACGTCCCGGTGCGCGAGGCCGGCCTGGTGCACGGCCTGTACGGCGCCGCACAGTTCGGCGGCGAGTGAGAGCAGCGCGTTCCGCGGCAGCGGGCCATGGGCCGGGACCCAATCGGCGAGCGACGGCGCGGGCACATACTCGGTGGCCAGCCACTGCGGGCGCCGGCCCGGGGCGCTGTAGTCCACGACCGTCACGGTCCACGGCGAACGGACGCGGTCGCTGTTGCGTATCTCGCGGGCGAACCGCTCCTCGAATCCCGGCTCGGAGCTGAGATCGTCGCGGATCGTCTTCAGCGCGAGCAGTCGGCCCGAACCCGTACGGGACAAGAACACCTGCCCCATGCCGCCCGCACCGAGTCGGCCGAGCAACGGATAGCCGCCTATGGACGTCGGGTCCGAAGGCTGAAGGTTGTTCATGGCGACTGTTTCCCCGAGAGTGTGCATCAGCGCTCGAACCACGCGCTGGGCCTTGGCCTGCGTGCTGGTGAGCAGGGTGGTCCGAGCTCGCAAGTATGCCGGACGGGTTCGTCCTTCACTCTTCTTTCGAACTCACCCGACACCCACCGCCCTGCCCGGTTCCGCCCTTGTGCCCCAGGGCTTCCCTGTGCCTGCCCTTCCGGGCCCGGACTTCTTCCCTCCCGGTCCCGGGGAGTTCCTGACACGCGGCCGGCAGGGCCGCGTGTCAGGCTCACCCTTCGAAGCGGTAGCCCATGCCGGGCTCGGTGATGAGGTAGCGGGGGTGGGCGGGATCCGTTTCCAGCTTGCGCCGCAACTGGGCCATGTAGACCCGCAGGTAGTTGGTCCTGGTGCTCCGGGAGGCGCCCCAGACCTCCTGGAGCAGGTGCTTCTGAGAGACCAGCCGTCCCGGGTTGGTGACCAGGATCTCCAGCAGATGCCACTCGGTGGGCGTGAGCCGGATGTCGCCCCCGCCCCTGTTCACCTTCTTGGCGAGCAGGTCGATGGTGAACTCGGCCGTCTCGACGAGCGTGGCTCCGGGGGCGAGCGGTACCTCCTCGGTGCGGCGGACGGCGGCCCGCAGCCGGGCGAGCAGCTCGTCCATGCTGAACGGCTTGGTGATGTAGTCGTCGGCGCCCGCGTCGAGGGCGGCGACCTTCTCGTCGGACGCCTGGCGGGCGGACAGCACCAGGATCGGTACCCGGGTCCAGCCGCGCAGGCCCCTGATGACGTCGACGCCGTCCATGTCCGGCAGCCCGAGGTCGAGCATCACCACGTCCGGCTGACGGGCGGCCGCGAGCCGGAGCGCGGTGGCGCCGTCGGGGGCCGCCTCGACCCCGTACCGGCGTGCCTGGAGATTGATGATGAGGGCCCGTACGAGCTGCGGGTCGTCCTCCACCACCAGCACCCGTGTCATGGGCGTGCGCCTTTCCTGTCGTACGCGGCGGCGGGAGCCGGCGGCGCCGGTGGCGGTCACCGGTCGTCGGCTCCCGCTCGGGTCGGGTCACGCCGTCAGCTCTTCGCCAGGAGTTCCTCGAGCGCGATGTTGAGTTCCAGGACGTTCACCCGGGGCTCCCCGATGAAGCCGAGGGTGCGGCCGTCGGTGTGCTCGTCGACCAGCTTCTGTACCCGGGCGACGGTCAGGCCGTTCCGCTCGGCGACCCGGTGGACCTGGAGGTCGGCGTAGGCCGGGGAGATGTCCGGGTCGAGGCCGGAGCCGGAGGAGGTGACGGCGTCGGCGGGCACCTGGGACGGCTTGACCGTGTAGTCCGCGGTCGAGTTGTCCTTGACGACCTTCGCCTTGGCCTCCTCCACCGACTTGACGAGGTTCTTGTTGTCGGCGGAGAGATTGGTGGCACCGGAGAGCAGCAGCTTGTACTGGGTGTTGACCGAGTTCTCGCCCAGTCCGTTCGCGGGGCGCGACTGGAAGTAGTCCAGGCTGTACCCCTGTTGCCCGATGAGCGACGAGCCGACGACCTTGCCCGCCATCCTGACCTCCGAGCCGTTCGCCTTGTCGTGGAACAGCCCCTGGGCGACGCCGGTGACGGCCAGCGGGTAGACGACACCGGTCAACAGGGTCAGCACGAGGAGGGCGCGCAGGCCCGCCCACAGCAACCGGGCAGTGTTCGCGAGAGAGTTGTTCATGTCCTTCACCACGCTTTCGAAGAACTACAGCCCGGGGATCAGAGAGATCAGCAGGTCGATGAGCTTGATGCCGACGAAGGGTGCGATCAGGCCGCCGAGGCCGTAGATCGTCAGGTTGCGCCGCAGCATCCTGTCGGCGCTGACCGGCCGGTACTGCACACCCCTCAGGGACAGCGGCACCAGCGCGATGATGATCAGCGCGTTGAAGATGACCGCGGAGAGGATCGCGGAGTCCGGCGAGGACAGGTCCATGATGTTGAGCCTGTCCAGGCCCGGGTAGACCGCCGCGAACAGCGCCGGGATGATCGCGAAGTACTTGGCGACGTCGTTGGCGATGGAGAACGTGGTCAACGCGCCCCGGGTGATGAGGAGTTGCTTGCCGATCTCGACGATCTCGATGAGCTTCGTCGGGTTGGAGTCGAGGTCGACCATGTTGCCGGCCTCCTTGGCGGCCGACGTACCCGTGTTCATCGCGACACCGACGTCCGCCTGGGCGAGCGCGGGCGCGTCGTTCGTGCCGTCACCGGTCATCGCGACGAGCTTGCCGCCCGCCTGCTCCCGCTTGATGAGGGCCATCTTGTCCTCGGGCGTGGCCTCCGCGAGGAAGTCGTCGACCCCGGCCTCTTCCGCGATGGCCTTCGCCGTCAGCGGGTTGTCGCCCGTGATCATGACGGTCCTGATGCCCATCCGGCGCAGCTCCCCGAACCGCTCCCGCATGCCCTCCTTGACGACGTCCTTGAGGTGGACGACGCCCAACACCCGTGCCCCGTCGGTGTCTTCGACGGCCACGAGCAGCGGCGTACCGCCCGCCTCGGAGATCCGGTCGGTCAACTCCTGTGCTTCCCGGGCGACTTCGCCGCCCTGCTCCCGGACCCAGGCGACGACCGAACCGGCCGCGCCCTTGCGGATCTTGCGTCCGTCGACGTCCACGCCGGACATCCGGGTCTGGGCGGTGAAGGCGATCCACTCGGCGCCGGCGAGTTCGCCCTGATGGCGCTCGCGCAGTCCGTACGTCTCCTTCGCCAGCACGACGACGGAGCGGCCCTCGGGCGTCTCGTCGGCCAGTGACGACAGTTGGGCCGCGTCCGCGAGCTCGGCCTCGGTGGTGCCGCTCACCGGCACGAACTCCGACGCCTGACGGTTGCCGAGGGTGATGGTGCCGGTCTTGTCCAGCAGCAGCGTCGACACGTCACCCGCGGCCTCGACCGCACGCCCCGACATCGCCAGGACGTTGCGCTGCACGAGCCGGTCCATGCCCGCGATGCCGATCGCGGAGAGGAGGGCGCCGATGGTGGTGGGGATGAGACAGACCAGCAGCGCCACCAGCACGACCATCGTGAGGTGCGTGCCGGCGTAGTCCGCGAACGGGGGCAGGGTCGCCACCGCCAGCAGGAAGACGATCGTGAGCGAGGCGAGCAGGATGTTCAGCGCGATCTCGTTCGGCGTCTTCTGCCGGGCCGCGCCCTCGACCAGGGCGATCATGCGGTCGATGAAGGTCTCGCCCGGCTTCGTCGTGATCTTGATGACGATGCGGTCGGAGAGGACCTTGGTGCCGCCGGTGACGGCGGACCGGTCTCCGCCGGACTCCCGGATGACGGGGGCCGACTCGCCGGTGATGGCCGACTCGTCCACGCTCGCGACGCCCTCGACGACGTCACCGTCGCCGGGAATGACATCGCCCGCCTCGCAGACGACCAGGTCGCCGATACGCAGCTCGGTGCCGGGCACCCGCTCCTCGCGGTCCCCGACGAGCCGTCGGGCGACGGTGTCGGTCTTGGCCTTGCGCAGGGTGTCGGCCTGCGCCTTGCCGCGGCCCTCGGCGACCGCCTCCGCGAGGTTGGCGAAGACGACGGTCAGCCACAGCCAGGCGCTGATGGTCCAGCCGAACCAGTCGCCCGGGTCCTTGAAGGAGAACACGGTGGTCAGCAGGGAGCCGATCCACACCACGAACATCACGGGCGACTTGACCATCACCCGCGGATCGAGCTTGCGGAAGGCGTCCGGCAGCGACCTGAGCAGCTGCCTGGGGTCGAAGAGGCCCGCGCCGACCCGGCTCTCCTTGTGACCGGTCGGGACGTCCTGGTGGGGTGCCCGGGTGGGGGTGGCTGTGGACATCGCGTCCTCTTGCTTCGTTACGTCGGTCGTCATGACGCCAGCCCCTCGGCGAGCGGTCCCAGCGCCAGAGCGGGGAAGTAGGTCAGGCCGGTGATGATCAGGATCGCCCCCACCAGCAGGCCGGTGAACAGCGGTTTCTCGGTGCGCAGGGTGCCCGCGGTCGCCGGTACCGGCTTCTGCTCGGCGAGCGAGCCGGCCAGCGCCAGCACGAACACCATCGGCAGGAAGCGGCCCAGCACCATGGCCAGCCCCAGTGTGCTGTTGAACCACTGGGTGTCGGCGTTCAGACCGGCGAAGGCCGAGCCGTTGTTGTTGGCGGCGGATGTGTAGGCGTACAGGATCTCGGAGAAGCCGTGCGCCCCGGAGTTGGTCATCGAGTCGCCGGGCGTGGGCAGGGCCATCGCGGCGGCGGTGAAGACCAGGACCAGCGCCGGGGTGATCAGGATGTAGCAGGCGGCCAGTTTGATCTCTCGGGTGCCGATCTTCTTGCCCAGGTACTCGGGCGTGCGGCCGACCATCAGCCCGGCGATGAAGACGGCGATGACGGCCATGATCAGCATGCCGTAGAGGCCGGAGCCGGTGCCGCCGGGCGCGATCTCGCCCAGCATCATGCCGAGCATCGTGATCCCGCCGCCGAGACCGGTGAAGGAGGAGTGGAAGGAGTCCACGGCGCCGGTCGAGGTGAGGGTCGTCGACACCGCGAAGATCGACGACGAACCGACGCCGAAGCGGACCTCCTTGCCCTCCATCGCACCGCCCGCGATCTGGAGCGCCGGACCGTGGTGGGCGAACTCGGTCCACATCATCAGGGCCGTGAAGCCGACCCAGATGGTGGCCATCGTCGCGAGGAGCGCGTACCCCTGCTTCACCGAGCCGACCATGACGCCGAAGGTGCGGGTCAGCGCGAACGGGATGACCAGCAGCAGGAAGATCTCGAAGAGGTTGGTGAAGGGCGTCGGGTTCTCGAAGGGGTGGGCGCTGTTGGCGTTGAAGTAGCCGCCGCCGTTGGTGCCCAGCTCCTTGATGGCCTCCTGGGAGGCGACCGCACCGCCGTTCCACTGCTGGTTGCCACCCATGAACTGGCCGACCTCATGGATCCCGGAGAAGTTCTGAATGGCTCCGCAGGCGACCAGCACGATCGCGGCGACGAAGGCACCCGGCAGCAGGATGCGGGTCACCCCGCGCACCATGTCCGACCAGAAGTTGCCCAGTTCACCGGTCCGGGAGCGCGCGAACCCGCGCACCAGCGCCACCGCCACGGCGATACCGACCGCGGCCGAGACGAAGTTCTGCACGGCCAGTCCGGCGGTCTGTACGACGTGGCCCATGGCCTGCTCGCCGTAGTACGACTGCCAGTTGGTGTTCGTCACGAACGACACGGCGGTGTTGAACGCCTGGTCCGGGTCGATCGACTTGAAGCCCAGCGAGCCGGGCAGCACGCCCTGGAGCCGCTGCAGCAGATACAGAAAGAGGACACCGGCCGCCGAGAAGGCGAGGACGCCGCGCAGATACGCGGGCCAGCGCATCTCGGTGCCCGGGTCGGCACCGATGCCCTTGTAGATCCACTTCTCGACGCGCCAGTGCCTGTCGGAGGAGTAGACCTTGGCCATGTAGGTGCCGAGGGGGACGTAGGCGAGCGCCAGAGCCGCTATGAGCGCGAGCAGCTGGAGGACGCCGGCGAGTACGGGACCCATGGCGGTGTCAGAACCTCTCCGGGAAGATCAGGGCGAGGACGAGATAGCCCAGCAGGGCGACGGCCACGATCAGGCCGACGCCCATCTCGAAATTCGAAACAGCCTCGGCGGTCACAGCTTCGTCACCCCCTTGGCGACGAAGGCCACCAGCGCGAACACCGCGATCGTGGTGACGACGAAGGCCAGATCGGCCATCGCGAACTCCTTGAACTAGAAGACGTTCGGAAGAGGTGCGGAAGAGAGGCGGACAGTTAGAGGAAACTCGCCCCCGGCCGGAATCGGCCGCCCGTTGACGACTCCCTGACGGCCACCCCCGCACCCTTGACGGGTCTCTTACGGCGCCTCTCGCAGCGGGCTGCTCAGGGCAGCCGGAAACGCTGGTGCGGGTGGGTCGGCAGACGGTGACCGCGTCATGAGCCCGTCACCCCGGCCGGCTGGCGGCACGCACCCCCTGGCGCGGGCACATCGTGCGTACGGACGCGCTGGTGGCCATACGGCCGTAGTGACCCCCGCCTGCCGATACCGTCACGTGGTGATGGGGATGATGCCGAGGGGTTCGGTGGTGGGCTGTTCTGAGCCGCCGGCGGGTTCGACCGTGATTCCCACGCCGACGGCATCGGCGGGGGACCCCTTCAGGACACGGGATTCGCCCTGCGCGGCGCCCGGCAGAAGGCCCGCAGGCCGGAGATCGCCTTCCTCGGCGGCGTACCAGAGCTCATAGACCTTGCCCTCGGCCAGGGCGGGAAGACCGTGGGCGGCGAACACCGCGCGGGCCCGGGCACGGGACACGACGACCGCGGCGGTGGTGCCACCGGCCAGCTCTCCGGTGTGGACGGTGGCATCGGGCGCGGTGAGGACATCGGTGATCGCGGAGTTCGCCGCCCAGGCCCGCTGCTCGGCCAGGGTCGCCTGGTCACGCGCGTCGTCGGCCCGGCCGTGCTGCCAGACCGCGATCCCGCCGAGTGCGGCTGCCGCCGCGATGCTCGCGGCGAGTGCCAGGCGCAGCACCCGGTGTCCGGAGGTCCGCGGACGCCGTCGTCCTCCGTCCTGACGGGTGTGGGCGACGGCCTGGAGGGTGCGGGCGCGTGCCTGCGACGTCACCGGGACGTCCTCGCCCAGGCCGCCCAGACGTGCCGCGGTCTCCTGGAGTTCGGCGACCTCCCGGCGGCACTGGTCGCAGCCGGCGAGATGGTTCTCGAACGCGGCTTCCTCGGCGGGCGGCAGGGCGTGCAGCACGTACGCGCCGACGGCCAGGTGGGGGTCCTCCTCCGTGGTCATGTCCCGGCCTCCAGACAGTCCCGCAGTCGCAGCAGCCCTGCCCGCATTCGAGACTTCACCGTTCCTTCCGGGGTGGACAGCGCGTCGGCGACCTCGATGTAGGTCAGGCCCTGGTAGTAGGCGAGCATCAGCGGCACTCGCTGCACACGGTCCAGCGAGGCGAGGCAGCGGTAGAGGCGCCGCTGCTCGTCACGGTCCTGGACGGTCTCCGCCACCTCGTCGAAGGCCCGCTCCGGATCGAGGACGCCCGAGCGCTGTTCGCGTTCCGCGCCCGCCTGGGCGGCGCGTACCCGGTCCACCGCCCGCCGGTGGGCGAGGGTGAGTACCCAGGCTTTCGCCGTTCCGCGCTCGCGGTCGTAGCGGCCCGCGGTGCGCCAGACCTCGATCATCACGTCCTGGGTCACCTCCTCCGCCTGCGCGGGGTCCCGCAGAATCCGGCAGGCCAGTCCCATGACGGTGCCGGACAGCGCGTCATAGATGCCGGTGAACGCGTCCTGGTCGCCGTCGGCCACGCGGACCAGGAGTTCCTCCACCCGGACGTTCGGCTCCAAGCCGTGCGGCACAGCCCTGCTCCCCTCGTGCCTTGTGCGGTGGCGGTGCGGTCGTGCGGAGGGAGGAGTGGGACACCGGGACGCCCGTCATGTGTCCCCCGACGTGTCGTGCCCGGATCCCAGCTCGAGCAGGACGTGTACGGTCTTGCCGCCGAGAGCGGGGACCAGCCTGATCCGTCCTCCCAGCCCCCGGATGAGCCCCATGCCGAAGCCTCCGTGCTCGTCGCCGCCCGAGCAGCGGCAGAGATCGGGAAGCTCCTCGCTGTGGTCGGCGACGGCGATGTCCAGCTGGCCGTCCCGGACGGTGAGCGTCAGCCTGCAGGGATCGGACGTGTGGCGGACCGCGTTGGTCACCAGTTCGGAGACGACGAGGACCGCGTCCGACACGCGGTCGACCGGGTCGGTCGCCTTCAGCCAGCGCTCACTGACGTGACGGGCGATGGACGGGGCGCGCCGGGTGTGCGGCAGGGCGACGACGTACTGCGCCGTCGTCGGCGGTGACGTGGTTATGGACATGAGCGCTCCTTTGAACAGCTCGTCCGGGACGGTTCGCTTCGCAGGGAATTCGTAGCCGCGGGCCGTGCGGATGCCACAGCGCCGCACACGGAAAGCCGCGGGTTCTCACCCGGCCGGGCGAACTGGGCGTCGAGATTTTCCGGCCGTCCCGTCATCTGTCCGGCCGCCGGCTTCGAATCCCTCGCGTCCGGCACGGTGAGACGGGAGAGCAGCAGTCACCCGTCGAACGTGCATCGCTGAGATTTCGAGGGAGATGTGTCCGATGACCGCATCCCTGCGAGTCCGTCGCCTGGCCGCCGGGGCCGCCGCGACGGGCCTACTGGCCGGAGGGACCGCGCTCGGCATGGCCGGCACGGCGACTGCGGCTCCCGCCCCCGCGTCCGCGTCCGCGTCCGCGTCCGCCGCGACCGTGGTGAGCAGTGACCATCACGGCAAGTGCCACTGGGAGAAGGGCCACTGGGAAAAGAAGTGGGTCAAGGGTCACTGGGAGAAGAAGCCGGTCCATCACAAGACCTGGCACAACGGCCACTGGGTGCACCACCACTCCTTCAAGTGGGTCCACGTTCCCGGCCACTGGGAGCACCACTGGGTCAAGGGGCACTGGGACTGCCACCATCGCTGACCGCGAAGTTCTGTAGTACCCGCGCTGACACCGGTTCGCCGGTGTCAGCCCGTGTCAGCCGGTGTGAACCGGTGTCAGCGCCCCGGGCGCTGTTGCCTGATGCGCTGGGCGATCTCGCTGTTCTCCGTCTCCCACCAGGGACGGACGAGGTCCGGCTCCGGCCCTCGCTCCGTCGCCGCGGATGCCGCGGATGCCGCGGGGATCAGCTCCGCGTCCAGGCGGTGGTCCAGGGCGGCGGCCTCGGCGCGTTCGGTGCGCGCCCACTGGGCGAGGACGGCGAGCAGGAAGGGCAGCGCCACCAGTTCGGCGATGCCGATCATGGCGCCGCCGCCGAGCTGCTGGTCATGGTGTACGTCCGGTGCCCAGGAAGGGGCGTGGTCCAGGTACCAGGCCCCGGCGATCAGCGTGCCGTGGGTCATCACCACGATGCCCGGCACCGCGTCGACGACGCCGTCGAGGAACACCAGCGCCGCCCGGACCGGATGCGTGCACCACCTCGGCAGCGCCTCCTCGCGGGTGAGCACCGGCACCACGAACAGACTGCCCACGAGCAGCAGGTGAAGGTACATCAGTTCGTGCAGCCAGCCGTCGCGCAGGGCGGTCTCGAAGTAGGGGGTGAAGTACACCGTCAGTTCGGTCGTGAGGACCAGGGCCGTGCTGACCAGCGGAAAGGTGAGCAGGCGCACCAGCCGTCCGGTCAGCGCCCGCCGGACCCGGGCGGCGGCCGGCTCGGGCAGGGACCGGAGGGCCAGCCCCAACGGGTCGCCGAGCGCCAGCCCGAGCGGGGCGACCAGGTCGAGGAGGATGTTCTGGACGGCGGCAGGCCAGAACAGCGCGTGGTCGTACCCGGCCAGCGAGGACATCGTGGCCACGACGAGCGTGCCGAGGCCGAGCAGCGCGAACGCCGCGACGCGGGCCGCGGGCCAGTGCTCGCCCCGCCGCCTCAGCCGCAGTACCCCGCGGCCGTACAGCGCGCCGAGCAGGACGACCAGCAGCAGCGCCGGCACGTCGAGGTGCCATGACGAGAGCAACCGTCCCACGGTGAGCTCAGGCGGACTCCCCATCACGACCTCCACGACCTCCCTCCGGGACCCTACGCCGCGCACCCGCCGGAGCCGCCCTCCTCATACCGGGTTCACACCGAACTCCAGGAGACACCTGTATGCCCGGGTGACATACGCGCCCATAAGGTCATCAATGGCGTAGAAAGTCCCAGAGCCCCTGTTGTATGCACGTCCGACCGGAGCGAGGGACCATGGCCAGGAGCATTGCGGACGCAGGCCCACCACCCGACAGCCTGAAGCCCGACGCGATCGGGTTCGTCGACGCGCTCGTCATCGGGCTCAACTCCACCTCCCCGGCGTACTCGCTGGCCGCGGTCATCGGCCCGATCGTGGCGCTCGTGGGCCTCTACGCCCCCGGTGTGCTGGTCGCCTCGTTCGTGCCGATGCTGCTGATCGCCTCGGCGTTCTTCTACCTCAACAAGGTCGACCAGGACTGCGGGACGACGTTCTCGTGGGTCACCCGGGCCATGGGGCCGTGGGCCGGCTGGCTCGGGGGCTGGGCCATCACGATGACCGGTGTGCTGGTCGTCGGGTCGCTGGCGGACGTCGCCGTGAGCTTCGCGCTGCTCGCCTTCGGCCTCGACAGCTGGGCCGACAACGACTTCGTACGCCAAACGCTCGCCGTGCTGCTCATCCTCGTGATGACGACCGTGTGCGTCATCGGCACGGAACTGTCGGCCAAGGTGCAGAACGTCCTCATCCTCGCGCAGGTCGCCTGTCTGCTCGCGTTCGTGGTGGTGGCGCTGTACCGCGTCTACGCCGGTACGGGCACAAGCGGTTCGATCGAACCGTCGATCAGATGGCTGAACCCCTTCGGAGCCGGCGGCGGAACGCTGACCGGGGCCCTGCTGCTGGGCGTGTTCATCTACTGGGGCTGGGAGTCCGCGGTCAATCTGACCGAGGAGGTCGAGGACTCCGCCACCGCTCCCGGCAAGGCGGGCGTCTGGTCCACCGTCGTGCTGCTGGTGACCTACGTGTCCGTCGGCTTCGCGGTCGTCGCCTACGCCGGAACGGCCTTCCTCGCCGAGAACGCCGGGGAGGAGGAGTTCGTCTTCGCCCTGCTCGCCGACGAGGTGATGGGCGGCTGGGACTGGGTCGTCCTGCTGGCGGTCTCGACGTCCGCGCTGGCGTCGACACAGACGACGATCATCCCGGCGTCCCGTACGGCGCTGTCCATGGCACGCCGGTACGCGCTGCCCGCGCACTTCGGGCACATCCACCCGCGCTTCCGCACACCCGACGTGAGCACGTGGTGGGTCGCCGGTGTCGCCATCGCCTGGTACGTCGTCGTCAACCAGATCAGCACCAACGCCCTCTTCGACTCGCTCACCGCGCTGTCGTTGCTGATCGCGTTCTACTACGCGCTCACGGGCGTCGCCTGCGCGGTCTACTACCGCCGCCATCTGACCGAGAGCGTCCGCCACTTCGTGCTGATCGGCCTCGGCCCGCTGGTCGGCGCCGGGCTGCTGGCGTGGCTGCTGGTGGAGTCGGTCTCCGACATGTCCGACCCCGCGAACTCCTACAGCGGTGTCTCGTGGTTCGGGCTCGGTCCCCCGCTCGTCATCGGCATCGGTATCGCCGTGGCGGGGGTGGTGCTCATGGTCGTGTGGCGGCTCATGTCGCCCGCCTTCTGGTCGGAACGCCCGGGCGTGGCCGACCCCGAGCTGGTCCACAACGTCCACAACGTCCACGGCGGGGAGTTCTGAGATGGCGGTCGTCCTCGGATACGACGAATCCCCGGGCGCCGTACGCGCACTGCGCGTCGCGATCCAGATGGCGGCGGCGTTCCGCGAGCCGTTGGTACTCGTGTACGGCGCCGCGGCCCCCGGGGCGGTGGGTGAGGAGTACCGGGCCCACCAGGAGGCCGTCCGTGAGGCCGGACGCGTCGCACTCGATCACGCCGTCACTGCGGCCGACAAGGCAGGCGTGACGACGACCGTCGAGATCATCGACCAGAAGCCGGCGCAGGCGCTGATCGGCGCCGCGTCCCGCCATGACGCGAGGTTCATCGTGGTGGGCACCTGGGGCGAGAGCCCCATGCGCGGGGCGCTGCTGGGCTCGACCCCGCACAGGCTTCTGCACCTGTCGAGCATCCCGGTCCTGTGCGTCCCGACCGGACCATGAGCCGGCCGCTCGAACCCTGAGGCCCTGGACCTCCCGTCGCCGCTCTACTCTTGGCCCGTGAACACCCTCGATCAGGCAGGCAGCACACCCAGACCGCAGTCGTTGATGCTGAGCTTCTTCGGTATCCACGCCCTCGGCCGGGACGTCGCCCTGTCGACCGGCAGTCTGATCGACGTGTTCGGGCCGGCCGGGATCACCGAGGACGCCGTACGGTCCACGCTCACCCGGATGGTCAAGCGCGGCCTGCTCGAACGGTACCGGCGGGGCCGCAAGACGTACTTCGGGCCGACCGAGCGGGCCACCGAAGTCCTGCGGGGCGGCTACGACCGCGTCTGGCACACCGGCGCGGTCAACCGGGACTGGGACGGCACCTGGACCCTCGTCGGCTTCTCGCTCCCCGAGGCATGGCGCAGCGAACGGCACGATCTGCGCTCCCGGCTGGTGTGGAACGGCTTCGGCCCGCTGCAGAACGGTCTGTGGGTGGCCCCCGGCACGGTGGACGTGCCCGAGGTGGTGGCGGGGCTCGGGCTCGACTCGTATCTGCGGGTCTTCCAGGGGGCCACGGCCGTCGCTCCGACGGACGCGCGCACCGTGCTGCACACGGCGTTCGACGTCGACTCCGTCGCCAAGGGGTACGAGGCGTTCCTGGCCCGGTGGAGCACGGACGCCGGGGACACCGGCGGTGCGCGGGAGGCCGGCGAGGCCAGTGCTCTCGTACGGCAGTTGCTGTTGCACACCGACTGGCTGGAGCAGGTCCGGCAGGACCCGCATCTGCCCGCCGAGCATCTGCCCGAGGGGTGGCCCGCGGCCCGGGCGGAGGAGCGCTTCCACGAACTGGCGCTCCGCTACGAGGCGCCGGCCCGCCAGGAGGCCGCGAGTGCGCTGGACCTGATCCCGGTGGCCGACTCCCCCGCTTGACCTGCCCTTGAACCTCCGTTGAACCGCCCGTGACACCTCCGGCGGGCATCCCTGTCCGCCATTACAGGGCAACCTATTGACCGTCGTCGAAAAACTGCCCTACATTCATCGCGTTCTCGGCACCGGAGCCCCCTACAGGTGCCGCCATCCCCGCCGCTCACAGGGGAGCACACGTGTCCATCGAAACGCGCACCCAGCCTGGTTCCACCGGCGAACCCAAACCGTCCGGCGGTCTGCCCGTCGGCACCCTCGTCGCCGGCTGCTTCGCGGTCTGTCTGGCACAGATCGCCCTCGCCATGCCGGCCACCCTGAACGGACTCTTCCAGGAGGATCTGCATCCCGTCGGCTCGCAGCTGACCTGGATCTCGGACGCGTTCCTGCTGCCGGTCTCCGTCCTGGAGCTGACCTTCGGCGTCCTCGGCGACCTCTTCGGACGCAAGCGTCTGCTGGTCGGCGGCGGTGCGCTGCTGGTCGCCGGCGAGGCGCTGGCCGCCGCCAGCACCGGCATCCACATGCTCTGGGTCGGCCAGGCCATCGCCGGTCTGGGCGCGGCGGCACTGTTCCCGACCTCGCTCGCGATGATCGCCGCGGGCACCCACTCGGCCCGGGACCGGGCCCGTACCATCACGATCTGGGCCGCCGCGCTCTCCAGCGGCGGTTTCATCGCCCCGGTCCTCGGCGGCATCACCGGCAACTACGGCTCCTGGCGCTGGGCCTTCATCGTCGTCACCGGCCTGGCCGTGGTCAGTACGGTGCTCAGCCAGGTGCTGGCGACGAACTCCAGTGCCCCGCAGGGCCGTTCACTCGACCTGGCCGGCCAGATCACCATCGGCGTCGGTATGTTCGCCCTGCTGTACGCCGTGATCCAGGGGCCGGCGGACGGCTGGACGGCGACCCCGGTCGTCATCGCGTACGTCGCCGCCGCGCTGTTCATCGGGCTGTTCGTGGTGGCCGAACGACGCGCCGCATCCCCGCTGTTGCGTCTCGACCTGTTCAAGAACCGGGCGTTCGCGGTGGCGTCGTTCGTCGCGGTGGTGGGCATGTTCAGCTACCTCGGCACCGCCTACGCGACCAGCATCCGGCTCGGCCCGATCCAGCATCAGAGCCCGCTGCGCGGCTCGTTCGCGTTCATCCTGCTCAACTGCTGGACCCTGCTGCTGATGCCGGTGATCTCCCGGCTCCTCGAGCGGGTCAGCGCGCGCTGGGTGCTCGGCCTCGGTCTGGGGCTGATGGCGGCGGGTGACTTCCTGGCCGCGGCGCTGCCGGTGGAGGACCGCGCGCTGACCTCGCTGATCCTGCCCATCGGGCTGGTCGGTGTGGGCTTCGCGCTCACGGTCTCCTCCATCACCGCCACGGCCGTCAACACGGTGCCGGTCCACTACGCCGGCATGGCCAGCGCGTCGACGAGCCTGCTGCGCGACTTCGGCTTCACGCTCGGCCCGGCCGTCATCGGCGCGATCGCGCTGAGCCGTGCCGCCGACGAGTTCGCCCGGAACCTCGCCGCCTCCGGCCTCTCCACCCAGGCGAAGGCAGCGGCGGCGCAGGTCGCGGCCGAGGGCGGCCCGCTCGCCTCGAACTCCGTCCCGCCGTCCTCCCCGCCCGGCGGCGCGGTGCCCATCGCCCTGGAAGCCCTCGGCAACGGCTACGCGATCGGTTACATGGTCTGCGGCGTCGCCGCCCTGGCCTGCTGCCTCCTCAGCGTGATCGCCCTGCGCGGGACGGCGAACGAGCCGGCGCCGGCGGGCCTCGGCGAGGAGGAGCCCGCGGCCGTCTGAGCGAACCCCTGAACGCGTGTGGCGCCGTCCCGTCAGGCGCGTCGGCCGACGGCGACGAAGGTGGCGCCGAAGAACCGCAGCGCGCTCGTGTCGTGCTCGACCCGCCGGAAGGCGTCGTCCCAGCGGGCGATGTCGTCCGGCGTGGCGAGGCCCTCGGCGAGGAGGGTCTCGCGGGCGGCCCAGGCCGGGCCGCGCATGCCGGGCGGGGGTGTGAGGACGTTGATGTGGCCCTCGAACGCGACGACCTCCAGACCCGCCGCGGTGAGGAGTTCGTCGAGCCGGGTGCCGACGGTGAGGTCGTTGCCCAGGCGCCGGTGCAGCTCGCGGTACCGGTCGTCCATCTCGTCGTACGCGGCGGGGGCTCCCCGCAGCCGGAAGGAGTTCGCGTCGATGTCGGCGAGGTACACCGTGCCGCCGCCGGGCCTGGCCAGCGTGGCGAGGTGGTCGACGATCGACTGCTCCCGGCCGCCGTTGTGGGCCAGGACGTGCCGGAGCATCACCAGGTCGAAGGTGCCCGCGTCCAGCCCGGTGGCGTCGGCGGAGCCGCGGGAGGTGCGCACCGGTACGCCGACGCGGGCGGTGAGCGCCGACGCCACGGCCAGCGCGTCGCCGTCGCGGTCGACCGCCGCTACGGCGCCGTCCGGGGCGGCGAGGGCCGCCAGCCGCACCGCGATCGCGCCGGGGCCGCACCCCACGTCGGCGATCCGTGCGCCGGGGACCGCTCCGGCGGTGGTCCACAGGTCGTGTTCCCGCCGCTCGGCGACGTCGGCCATGAGCCGGTAGCGCGCGATCTCGGAGTCGTCGAGCGTGAGCGAGTAGTCGGCCACTTCGGTGTTTCCCTTCATCGGCCGTGGGGCGGCGGGGCGATCGGATGACACAGCAGGCAACCTACGTACGTGCCGAGCCGGCGACGCCGGTGCGACACACCCCCGGCCAGATCGTCCAGGACCACGCTTGTCCGGTCTGGACCTGGCTGGGAACATGCTCGGGTGTGGACCCGACGCCTGCGATCGAGAGCACGTCTGTTATCGGTCTTCCTTCCCGTCACCCTGGGCCTGTCCCTGGTCGTGGCCCTGGGTCTGGTCGGCGTCGGCCGTACCGCTCCGGCGTCGCAGGACCGGCCGGACCGGCCGGCGTCCCGTGAGTACGTCGACATCGCCTCGGTCGCCCCGGCCCCCACCCCTCAGGCCGGTCCCGGCGCCTCCACCGGGAGCTACGCCGAGGACTGCGGGCGCAACACCGAGGGCCACCGCAACGCGGACAACGTGGTGTTCTCGCCGGGCGTGCCGGGCGGCGCCCACCACACGCACGACTACATCGGCAACCGGTCGACGAACGCCCACTCCACCAACGCGAGTCTGGCCTCGGCGGCGACCACCTGCGAGGACGGCGACCACTCCGCGTACTACTGGCCGGTGGTGCGCCGGCTGGACCGCGCCGGGGCGGACGCCGACGCCGTGGGCGGCGGGCGGGACGGCAACACCGGCGCGATCGTGACGGCGGCGTCGGTGCGGGTGGAGTTCCGCGGCAACCCGGCGGGCCCGGTGGTCGCCATGCCCCGCTTTCTGCGGCTGGTCACCGGCGACCCGGTCGCCCATCTCAACAGCCTCCCGCAGGTGCACGCCCAGTGGGGCTGCTCCGGGCACCCCGAGCGGTTCACTACGCGGTACACCCGGTGCCCCGCCGGCAGCGGGGTGACGCGCACCTTCGACTTCCCGAGCTGCTGGGACGGCCTGAACATCGACAGCGCCGACCACCGCGGTCACGTGGTGTTCCCCGCGGCGGGCGGCATCTGCCCGCAGAACACCTTCCCCGTACCGCAGTTGCGGGTGACGGTCGGCTACGACCTGCCGCCCGGGACGCCGTACGCGGTGGACTCCTTCCCCGAGCAGGTGCGCGACCCGAAGACCGATCACGCTCTGTTCGTCAATGTCATGACGGAGCGTCAAATGGCGCAGGTGGTGGGCTGTTTGAACGAGGGCCGGAACTGCCGGGGAGATAGGTGACCGTCGTCACATTGAACCGGTCGGCGCCGGGGCCCGTGTTCAGCGCGTCGGATCGGCAGACGGACGGGAGAAGGTGAATGGCGGCGGCACTGTGGTCCCGAGGCCGGGAGAAACCCCGCGGTCGGGAGAGGCGGAGAACGGGCGACGAGGCCCTCATCCGGGCCCTCTACGAAGAGCACGGCGGAGCCCTGCTCGCCTACGCGCGGCGGCTGACCGGTGATCACGCCGCCGCCGAGGACGTGGTCCAGGAGACCCTGATCCGGGCCTGGAAGCATCCCGAGGCCCTGGTCAACGGAAAGGGCTCGGTGCGCGGCTGGCTGCTCACCGTGGCCCGGAACATCATCACCGACCGGTACCGGGCCAAGGCGGCCCGTCCGACGGAGGTCGCCGAGTCCGCGGCCACCCCGCCGGTGGAGAAGGACCACGCGGACGCGGTGGTGGACTCGATGCTGGTGATGGAGGCCCTCGACCGGCTCTCACCGGACCACCGGGAGGTGCTCAAGGAAATCTACTTCCAGGGCAGGAGCGTGACCGAGGCCGCCGAAACTCTCGGGATCCCGCCCGGCACCGTCAAATCCCGGTCACACTATGCCCTGAAGATGTTGCGGGACCTCTACCGGAGCACGCCCGGACCGGCCCCGCTCGCCGTGGTGAAGGAGGTGGCGGTATGAGCATCAAGGAACACGACAGCGCACTGCTCGGCGCCTACGTCCTCGGCGCGCTCGACGAGCAGGAGGTGCGGGACGTGGACGAACACGTGGCGTCCTGCGAGAGGTGCCGCGACGAACTGGACGGACTGCGCGAGATGGAGAGCGCGCTGGGCGAGGTGCCGCCCGAGGCGTTCATCGACGGGCCGCCGGAGGGCGGCGACCTGGTCCTGCAGCGGACCCTGCGGCAGGCCCGCAGCGAGGGGGACCGCTCCGAACTGCGGCGGCGCGTGGCACTGTCCGCGGTCGCGGCCGTCGCCGCGGCGGCCGTCCTGGGCTTGGGCATCGTGCTCGGCCAGGGCTCCGGCACGGAGCGCAACGAGGCCGGGGGTACGCCGAGTTCCGCCCCGGTCAGCACCCCGCCGGTCAGCACCCCGCCGGCCGGCACGAGAGTGGCCTCGGGCACCAGCACCGCCACCGGCGCCCGGGCGACCGTCCGGCTGGTCCCGGCCCGCGAATGGGTACGGGTCAACGCGGCGGTGGCCGGAATCCCGGCCGGCGAGCGGTGCCGGCTGATCGTCGAGACCGCGGACGGCAGGCGTGAGGTGGCCGGCAGCTGGGTCGTCGCGGACCGGCTCAAGGGCTCCCACCTCGACGGCTCCGCGGCCGTGCCCGTCGACGACGTGACCAAGGTCGTCGTGGAGAACGAGCAGGGCAAGGAGTACGTGGCCGTGGATCTGTGACCTGTGACCTCCCGGTGCGGGCCCATGGTGTAGCGGGCTCCACCGTGAGGTCGGGTGGCCGCTCCCTCGTGACGGCGGGCTGCGGACGGGATCGTGGAGGCAGGCAAGGAGATCGCGACGGATCTCCTTCCTCCCGCCTCCCGAGCCTCCCGATCCTCCCGTAAGGAATCGCCATGTCCTCCGTCCGCACGTTCTTCGCCGACCTGTTCCTGTGGACCTTCTTCGCGGCCGGTCTCGTCGCGAGCACGGGGGCCGGCGCGGTCCTCGACGGCACCCAGAAGAACGTGGCCACCGCGGTCGGCGGTGTCGTCTCCCTGCTGGCCGGCTCGCGGATCGCCAAGAAGCCGAGGATCAAGGCGTTCCTGTCCCGGCCGGGCACCCTCTGGTTCCTGTTCCTGTTCAACGGCGGCACGGCCGTCGCCATGTACTTCGCCATGGGCGGCGTCAAGGGGATCATCGCCGCCGCCGCGATGGGCCTGGTCTCGCTGGGCGCGGCCGGCGGACTCGTCGCCGGCTACCGGGCCCGCCAGGACACCGCCCGCCATGCCCGGCACGCCCGCCAGGGCGCCGCGCCGCAGCCCGCCCCGCAGACGCCCTGGGCCTGAGCGCCCCCCCGTCAAGCACACCCGAAGGGGAGCAGGTCACAGTCACTCCGAGGGCAAGGTCACAGGCGTGCCCTCTGCTGCTCCTTCGACGGTCTGCCCTAGCATCCGAGCATGACGGTCCTGCCTGACGACGGGCTCGAGCTGGCGGCCGAGTTCCCCGACACCACCCATGAGCAGTGGCAGCGCCTGGTAGCGGGCGTGCTGCGCAAGACGGGCAAGGAAGTCGAGGGGGACGCCGCCGAGGAAGCCCTGTCCACCGCGCTGGAGGACGGGCTGCGCACCCGTCCGCTGTACACCGCGCGCGACACCGCGCCCGAGCCGGGCCTGCCCGGGTTCGCGCCCTTCGTGCGCGGCGCCCGGCCCGAGGGGAACACCGTCGGGGGGTGGGACGTACGGCAGCGGCACGCGGTGGCCGACGGCGGCGCGGTTCTCGCCGACCTGGAGAACGGGGTCACCTCGCTGTGGCTGGTGGCCGGGGACGGCGGGATTCCGGTGGCGTCCCTCGGTTCCGTCCTCGACGGCGTGTATCTCGATCTGGCGCCCGTCGTCCTCGACGCCGGGGACGAAACCGGGCCCGCCGCACGGGAGTTGCTGCGGCTGTACGAGGAGCGGGGTGTCGCGCCGGACGCGGCGCGCGGGAATCTGGGCGGTGATCCGCTCGGGTACGAGGCCCGGACGGGGCAGCGGGGCGACTTCGCGGCGGTGGCCGGTCTGGCCCGGCGGTGCGCCGAGCAGTATCCGGGAGTGCGGGCGCTGACCGTGGACGCGCTGCCGTACCACGAGGCCGGCGGCTCCGCCGCGCAGGAACTGGGCTGCTCGCTGGCGGCCGGCGTCGCGTATCTGCGGGAGCTGGCCGAGGTCGGGATGGGCGTCGAACAGGCCTGCGGGCAGCTGGAGTTCCGGTACGCGGCGACTGCCGACCAGTTCCTCACGATCGCCAAGCTGCGGGCCGCGCGCCGGCTGTGGGCGCGGGTCGCCGAGGTGTGCGGGGCGCCGGCCGCGGGGGCGCAGACGCAGCACGCCGTGACCTCGCCGGTGATGATGACCCGCCGCGACCCGTGGGTGAACATGCTGCGCACCACGATCGCCACGCTGGCGGCGGGCACGGGCGGGGCGGACTCCGTGACCGTGCTGCCGTTCGACGACGCGCTCGGTCTGCCGGACGCGTTCGCCCGCCGGATCGCCCGCAACACCTCGACCATCCTCGTCGAGGAGTCCCATCTGGCCCGGGTGATCGACCCGGCCGGGGGCTCCTGGTACGTGGAGCGGCTCACGGACGAACTCGCCCACGCGGGCTGGGAGTTCTTCCGGGGCATCGAGAGCGACGGCGGACTGGCCGCCGTCCTGCGTTCGGGGCGGCTCGCCGACGGCCTCGCGGCCACCTGGGCGACGCGCAGCCAGAAGCTCGCCAAGCGGCGCGAACCCGTCACCGGGGTCAGCGAGTTCCCGTTCCTCGCCGAGAAGCCGGTGGTGCGCGAGAGCGCGCCCGCGCCGCGCTCCGGCGGTCTGCCGCGGGTGCGCCGAGACGAGGCGTACGAGGCGCTGCGGGCCCGTTCGGACGCCCATCTCGCCGCGACCGGCGCCCGGCCGCGGGTCTTCCTGGCCGCCATCGGTCCGGCCGCCGCGCACACCGCGCGCACCACGTTCGCCGCCAACCTCTTCCAGGCGGGCGGCATCGAACCCGTCACCGGGGGCACCTTCGAGGAGAGCGGCGCCACCGAGGTCTGCCTGTGCTCCAGCGACGCGCTGTACGAGGAGCGCGCGCAGGCCGTGGCGGCGGAGCTGCGGGCCGCCGGTGCCTCGCACGTGTTCCTCGCCGGCCGGCCCGGGCAGTTCCCCGGTGTCGACGCGTACGTCTTCGCAGGCTGCGACGCCGTGGCCGTGCTGTCATCCACCCTCGACCGCATGGGAGTTGTGTCCTGATGGGTATCCCCGACTTCTCCGGGATCGAGCTGGGGACCCCGGCCGCCGACGGCGGCGGCGCCGACGAGTGGCGCAGGGCGGTGAAGAAGGCGGCCGGCGGCGACGATCTGCTCTGGGAGACCCCGGAGGGCATCGCCGTCAAGCCGCTGTACACCGGGCAGGACCTGGAGGGCCTGGACTTCCTGGCCACCTATCCGGGCGCGGCCCCGTATCTGCGCGGGCCGTACCCCACCATGTACGTCAACCAGCCCTGGACGATCCGTCAGTACGCGGGCTTCTCCACGGCCGAGGAGTCCAACGCCTTCTACCGGCGCAATCTGGCGGCGGGTCAGAAGGGCCTGTCGGTCGCCTTCGACCTGCCCACGCACCGCGGTTACGACAGCGACCACCCGCGGGTGACCGGTGACGTCGGCATGGCGGGGGTCGCCATCGACTCGATCTACGACATGCGGCAGTTGTTCGACGGCATCCCGCTGGACAGGATGACCGTGTCGATGACGATGAACGGCGCCGTGCTGCCGGTGCTCGCGCTGTACATCGTGGCGGCGGAGGAACAGGGCGTGCCGCCCGAGAAGTTGGCCGGGACCATCCAGAACGACATCCTCAAGGAGTTCATGGTCCGCAACACCTACATCTATCCACCGAAGCCGTCGATGCGGATCATCTCCGACATCTTCGCGTTCACCTCGCAGCGGATGCCCCGCTACAACTCGATCTCCATCTCCGGCTACCACATCCAAGAGGCGGGCGCGACGGCCGACCTGGAGCTGGCGTACACCCTCGCCGACGGTGTCGAGTACCTCCGGGCCGGGCGGGAGGCCGGCCTGGACGTGGACGCGTTCGCGCCCCGGCTGTCGTTCTTCTGGGCGATCGGCATGAACTTCTTCATGGAGATCGCCAAGATGCGGGCGGCGCGCCTGCTGTGGGCGAAGCTGGTGCGGCAGTTCGACCCGAAGAACGCCAAGTCCCTTTCGCTGCGCACCCATTCGCAGACCTCCGGCTGGTCGCTGACCGCGCAGGACGTGTTCAACAACGTCACGCGGACGTGTGTGGAGGCGATGGCGGCGACCCAGGGCCACACCCAGTCGCTGCACACCAACGCCCTCGACGAGGCCCTCGCGCTGCCCACCGACTTCTCGGCGCGCATCGCCCGCAACACCCAGCTGCTCATCCAGCAGGAGTCCGGCACCACCCGGGTCATCGACCCGTGGGGCGGCAGCGCGTATGTGGAGAAGCTGACGTACGACCTCGCCCGGCGGGCCTGGCAGCACATCGAGGAGGTCGAGGCGGCGGGCGGCATGGCGCAGGCCATCGACGCCGGTATCCCCAAGCTGCGGGTGGAGGAGGCGGCGGCGCGTACCCAGGCCCGGATCGACTCCGGACGTCAGCCGGTGATCGGCGTCAACAAGTACCGCGTCGAGACCGACGAGCAGATCGACGTCCTCAAGGTCGACAACTCCTCCGTGCGCACCCAGCAGATCGAGAAGCTGCGGCGGCTGCGCGCGGAGCGGGACGACGTCGAGTGCCGGGCCGCCCTCGACGCGCTCACCCGGGCCGCCGGCGGCGAGGGCAACCTGCTGGAGCTGGCGGTGAACGCGGCCCGCGCGAAGGCGACCGTAGGCGAGATCTCCGACGCCCTGGAGAAGGTGTACGGGCGGCACGCGAGCCAGATCCGTACGATCTCCGGCGTGTACCGCAACGAAGCAGGCGAGTCGCCGAACGTGGAGCGCACCCGCTCCCTGGTGTCCGCGTTCGCGGAGGCCGAGGGCCGCCGGCCGCGCATCCTGGTCGCCAAGATGGGCCAGGACGGCCACGACCGCGGCCAGAAGGTCATCGCCACCGCGTTCGCCGACCTCGGCTTCGACGTCGACGTCGGCCCGCTGTTCCAGACCCCGGCCGAGGTCGCGCGCCAGGCCGTCGAGGCGGACGTGCACATCGTCGGGGTGTCCTCGCTGGCCGCCGGCCACCTCACCCTCGTACCGGCACTGCGCGAGCAGCTCGCCGAGGAGGGCCGCGAGGACATCATGATCGTGGTCGGCGGGGTGATCCCGCCGCAGGACGTGTCCACCCTCCTGGAGATGGGCGCGGCGGCCGTCTTCCCGCCCGGCACGGTGATCCCGGACGCGGCGTACGACCTCGTGGCGCGGCTGGCGGCCGACCTCGGGCACGAGCTGTGATCGATGTCGACGCGTATGTGAAGGGCGTGCTCGACGGGAAGCGGGCGCTGATCGCGCGCGCCATCACGCTCGTCGAGTCGACGCGGTCACAACACCGCGTGCAGGCGCAGGAGTTGCTGACCGAGCTGCTGCCGCACAGCGGGCGGGCGCGGCGGATCGGGATCAGCGGGGTGCCCGGCGTGGGCAAGTCGACGTTCATCGACGCGTTCGGGACGATGCTGACCTCTCTGGGGCACCGGGTGGCGGTGCTCGCCGTCGACCCGTCGTCGAGCCGGACGGGCGGCTCGATCCTCGGCGACAAGACCCGGATGGAGCGGCTGGCCGTCGACCCGGCGGCCTTCGTACGGCCCTCCCCCACCGCCGGGACGCTCGGCGGCGTCGCGAAGGCGACCCGGGAGTCGATCGTGGTGATGGAGGCGGCCGGATACGACGTCGTCCTCGTCGAGACGGTCGGCGTCGGGCAGTCCGAGACCGCCGTCGCCAACATGGTCGACTCCTTCCTGCTGCTCACCCTGGCCCGCACCGGCGACCAGTTGCAGGGCATCAAGAAGGGCGTCCTGGAACTGGCCGACGTGATCGCCGTCAACAAGGCGGACGGCCCGCACGAGCGCGACGCGCGCGCGGCGGCCCGGGAACTGGCGGGCGCGCTGCGGCTGATGCACGGCGCCGACGCGGTCTGGTCACCGCCGGTGCTGAGTTGCAGCGCCCGGGAGTCCACCGGCCTGGACACGGTCTGGGAGCGTCTGGAACAGCACCGCACGCTCCTGGACTCGACCGGGCGGCTGGCCGCCAAGCGCCGTGAGCAGCAGGTCGACTGGACCTGGAACATGGTCCGCGACGAGCTCCTGGGCCGGCTGCACGCCGACCCGGCGGTACGGTCCCTCGCGCCCGCTCTCGAACAGCGGGTCAGGGAAGGCGAGTTGACGGCGACGCTGGCCGCCGAGCGGATTCTCGGGGCGTTCGGCACGCAGGCTCCCTGATCAGCCCTGTGGTAGCTTGCCGGGGCCAGTCGTACTCCTGTGCGTACCTGTGAAGGGACGTGCACGGGTCAGGGAATCCGGTGCGAATCCGGAACTGACGCGCAGCGGTGAGGGTGACGGGCGGGGCAACGGCCACTGGAGCGCGAGCGCGCTGCGGGAAGGCGCCTCGTCCGGTGGACCCCGAGTCCGAAGACCTGCTGGCGGCCTCCGGCGGCGGCAAGCGGCCGGGGGAGCTCCGTACGACCGGGCTTCGCGCCAGAGCCCTCGACGCCGAAGGAAGTCCCGTGCCGCTCGCACGCCCCTCTGTGCTGTTCCTTGCCTGCGCCCTCCTGTTGACCGCCTGTGGCGGGTCCGGCGGCGGCGACTCCGCAAGCGGCGACCGGGCGGCCGTCACCCTCGACAACTGCGGGCAGAAGGTCACCGTCGAGAACCCGCCGAAGCGGGCCGTCTCCCTCAACCAGGGCACGACCGAGATCATGCTGTCGCTGGGGCTGGCCGACCGTATGGCGGGCACCGCCACCTGGACCGATCCGGTGGCGAAGGGCCTGGAGAAGGCCGAGGCGAAGGTGCCACGGCTGGCGGACAACGCGCCCTCCTTCGAGAAGGTCCTGGACGCCGAGCCCGACTTCGTCGCCGCCTCCTTCGCCTCCACCTTCGGCAAGGGCGGCGTGGCCACGCGCGCGCAGTTCGGGAAGCTCGGCGTGCCCACCTACCTCTCCCCCGCCGACTGTGCCGGCAAGGACAACAGCGGCGGCGGCGACGGCGTCCGCACCGGGCCGCTGACCCTGGACGCGGTCTACGGCGAGATACGCGACCTGGCGAGGATCTTCGGCGTGGAGGAGCGCGGCGAGCGGCTCGTCGCCGGGCTCCGGGGCCGGGTGGAGAAGGCGACCTCCGGGCTGGACGCCAAGGGTGTGACCCTCATGTACTGGTTCGCCAACTCCCGGTCCCCGTACCTGGCGGGCTGCTGCGGCGCCCCCGGCATCGTCACCGGCGAACTCGGCGCGAGGAACGTCTTCGACGACACACACGAGGAGTGGCCCCAGGTCGGCTGGGAGACCGTCGCCGACCGCGACCCGGACGTCCTCGTCATCGGCGACCTGATCCGCGAGCAGGAGACCGCCGAGACCGCCGCCAGGAAGATCGAGTTCCTGGAGGGCGACCCGGTCACGAAGAACATGACGGCGGTGCGGAAGAAGCGGTACGTGCGGCTGTCCGGGCAGGCGATGAACCCGACGATCCGGACCGTCGAGGGCATCGAGAAGGTGGCGGCGGCGCTGCGCACCTACGGCCTCGCGGGATGACCGACGCCCTGGCGTGGGCGGCCGGTCTCGTGCTGCTGTGCGTGTCCGTCGCCGTGGCGATCACCATCGGGCCCGCGGACATCGCCGTCGGGGACGTCTGGGCCACCGTGGCCGCCCATCTCGGCTGGGGGCACTCGGGGTTGTCGCCGATCAGGGACGGCATCGTGTGGAACCTGCGGCTGCCGCGCACCCTGCTCGCCGCGGTGTGCGGGGCCGGGCTCGCGGTGTGCGGGGCGGTGATGCAGTCGCTGCTGCGCAACCCGCTCGCCGATCCCTTCGTCCTCGGTGTCTCCTCCGGCGCCTCGACCGGCGCGGTCCTGGTCGTCGTACTCGGCGCGGGCGGCGGGCTGCTGTCGGTGTCCGGGGGCGCGTTCCTGGGCGCGGCGGTCTCCTTCGCGCTGGTGCTGCTGCTCAGCCACACGCTGGGCGGCACCACCGACCGGGTGGTGCTCGCCGGGGTCGCGGCGATGCAGCTGTTCTCCGCGCTGACCTCGTTCGTGGTGCTGACGGCGGCCGACGCGGAGACCACCCGCGGTGTGCTGTTCTGGCTGCTCGGCTCGCTCAGCGGGGCCGGCTGGACGGACGTGCACGTGGGCCTGGCGGCGCTGGCGGTGTGTCTGCTGGTGTGCGCGGGGTACGCCCGCACGCTGGACGCGTTCGCGTTCGGGCAGGACGCGGCCGCCTCGCTGGGGGTGCACGTGGCCCGCACCCGTCTGGTGCTGCTGTGCGCGACCGCCCTGCTGACGGCGGTCCTGGTCAGCTCTGCGGGCGCGATCGGCTTCGTCGGCCTGGTGCTGCCGCACGCCACGCGCGTGCTGACCGGCCCCGGCCACACCCGGCTGCTGCCGGCCACCGCGCTCGCCGGGGCGGTGTTCCTGGTCTGGGTCGACACCCTGGCCCGTACCGTCCTGGACCCGCAGGAGGTGCCGGTGGGTGTGGTGACCTCCCTGATCGGTGTCCCGGCGTTCGTCGTGGTCCTGTACCGCGGAAGGGGTGCCACCCCATGACCCTGCGCGCCGACCGCGTCAGCCGCGGCGCCGACGGCACCCTGATCCTCGACGGCGTCAGCCTCACCCCCCGCCCCGGCGAGGTCACCGGGCTGCTCGGCCCGAACGGCTCCGGCAAGTCCACGCTGCTGCGGCTGCTCGCGGGGGTCCTCGCGCCGGCCTCCGGAGTCGTCACCCTGGACGGCCGTCCCCTCGACGGGCTGAGCCGGCGTACGGTCGCCCGTCGCGTCGCCGTCGTCGAACAGCAGGCCGACACCCAGGTCGCGCTGACCGTCCTGGACGTCGTACGCCTCGGCCGTGTCCCGCACCGCCGGGCCTTCGCCCCCGCCTCGCCCGCCGACGAGGAGGCGGTGCGCACCGCGCTGGCCCGTACCGGGCTCGCCGACCGGGCCGACCGCGCCTGGCACACCCTCTCCGGCGGCGAACGCCAGCGGGCCCAGATCGCCCGCGCGCTCGCCCAGGAGCCACGGGAACTGCTCCTGGACGAACCCACCAACCACCTCGACATCAGCCACCAGCTCGCCCTGCTGGCCCTCATCACCGAACTCCGCCTCACCAGCGTCGTCGCGCTGCACGACCTGAACCTCGCGGCGATGTACTGCGACCGGCTGGTGGTCCTGGGACAGGGCAGGGTGGTGGCGTCCGGCACCCCCGACGACGTTCTGACCGAGACCCTGATCGCCGATGTCTACGGTGTCCGGGCCGCCGTCACCCGCGCCGACGACCGCCCCCACATCCGCTTCCTGGGGCCCGTGGCGGACTCCTGAGGGCGGGCCCACCGTACGGCGGCCGGGGCCGCGAGGCCGGTCAGGGCGAACAGCGCCCCCACGACGTACCAGCCGGGGCGGCCCCAGGTGATGCAGAGCGCGACGAGCAGCCCCGGCCCGAGCGCCTCGGCCAGGCCCGCGCCCAGGCCGAAGACGCCCAGGTACTGGCCGGTGGCGTGGGTCGGGGCGAGCGCGAAGGAGACCTCGAAGCCGGCGGCGGAGTGCCAGAGCTCGCCGAGTGTGTGGACGACGGCTGCGGTCAGGAGCAGCAGCGCGGCGGGCAGGGCCGGGAGGCCGGCGCTCGGCGCGATCAGCGCGCAGGAGACGAGGAAGGCGAGACCGGCGCGGCGGTAGGCGCGGCCTCCGGCGGCCGGGGAGTCGACGCCGCGGCTCGCCCGTACCTGGAACGCGACGACCATGGCGGTGCCGACGAGCATGGTGCCCGAGATCAGCCAGTGCGGTGCGGCGGTCTCGGTGACCAGCCACAGCGGGAGGGCGACGGTGAGCACCTTGAACTGGACGGCCATGACACCGTCGAGGACGGTGAGCAGCAGGTAGGGCCGGTCCCGCAGGGCGATCCACCGCGGGCCCCCGGGGTCCGGCGGCACGGGCGCGACCGGCGGCAGCCGGAGGAGGACCGCCGCGGCGGCCACGAAGCCCAGCGCGTTGCCGACGACCATGAGCTGGTAGGCCGTGTGGGTGCCGACCTGGACGGTCCAGCCGGCCAGTACGGCGCCGACGGAGACGCCGATGTTGGTGACGGCCCGCAGCCGGGCCCGGAACTCCTGCGGCCGGTCCCCTCCGTAGTGCCTGATGAGCGGGGTGCGCGCGGCGAGCCCGGCCGCCTTCGCGCCGGTCGCGGCGGTCGCGGCGAGCACGAACGGCCAGAAGCCGTCGGCCAGGAGGAAGGCGGCCGTGGCGAGGGCCTGGACGACGAGGGTGGTCAGGTAGACGCCCCGGGCGCCGCGCCGGTCCGCGAGGTGGCCGGCGGCGATACCGACGGCCAGGGACACGCACCCGGCGATGCCGAGTCCGAGGCCCACCTGTCCGGCCGGGAGGCCGACCGCCTCGGTGAAGTACAGGACGCCCGCGGTGAGATACAGACCGCTGCCGACGGTGTAGACGAAGTTCGATACGACGAGGACGCGCCGGCCGCGGCTCATGGGCGCCAGTACAGCGCCGGGTCGGGGTGACCGGTGAAGCCGAGGTCGCGGTAGAGCGGTTCGCCCTCGGCGGAGGCGTAGAGGTCGACGCGGGCGACCTCGCGTTCCCGGAACCAGTCGAGCAGGTCCCCGAGGATCGCCCGGCTGTGGCCCCGGCGGCGGTACGCCGGGTCGGTGACGACGCCGATCACCTGGCCGATGCGGCCGTTGCGCAGATGCGGGCCGGGCAGACGCTGCTCGACCGTGCCGATCCCGCAGGCCGCGAGACGGCCGTCGCCGCCCGCGCCGTCCGCGCCGTCTACGACAAGGACGCGTACGGCGTCGGCGGTCAGCTGCTCCTTCAGCACCACGGCCAGCGCGTCCAGCCAGCCGTCGTCCGCCGGGCCGGGGTGGAAGAAGTCGCCGTCGAGGCCGTCGAAGAGCAGGGCCCGCAGGCGCAGGAGTTCCACGAGGTCGTACTCCGCCGCCTGCCGTACGTCGAATACGTGTCCGATGCGTTGAGGCATACGGATCACCCTGATGTAATGAGCTTATGCACCTCAACCCTTACGGCGAGGATGCCGTCAACATGGCCGCCGAGCTGGCCAACCGGCCTCCGGCGGACGCCGCCGAGCTGACGGACCGCTGCCGTGCGGCCGGTCTGGTGGTGGACTCCCCGGGGACTCCGGAGGATCTGCGCCGGGCCCTGGAGGCGCTGGGCGCGTGGGAGAAGGTGGTCGACGCGGGCGACGACGCGGAGCGCGCCGAGCTGGTCAACCGGATGCTCGCGGAGGCCGCCGCCCACCCGCGGATGACGAACCACACGGGCGGCGGCTGGCACCTCCACTACCGCGACGACCGCCAGACCCTGGGCGCGGTGCTGTACTCCCTGATCGCGGTGGGCACCGCCCTGCACCTGTCCGGCCGCGGCATGCACCGCCTGCGCCGCTGCGCGGTCGCCGAGTGCGTCACGATCTTCGCCGACACCACCCGCACGGGCCGCCGCCGCTACTGCTCCCACCCCTGCGCCAACCGTGACGCGGTCCGCCGCCACCGGGCGCGCGCCGCCGCCGCGCCGGTCCGGAGCCGGTAGCCGCCCCCCTTCGCCGTTCCACCGCGACGTCCAGCGGTGACTTCGGCTGCGGGACACCGCACGCACCCCGGCGGGCGTCCTACCCTGAGGACAGCGGTGTGCACACCGTGGACACCGCGTTCCGTCTATCGTGGCTCACCACGCATGGACGACCTGTGCCGAACGACGACTTGTGCCGAGGCAGACAGCGCATGAAACCGCAGATCGACTACGCGGCGGTCTTCCGGGCCCTGCCCGGCATGGTGGCACTGCTCACCCCCGAGCTGGTGTACGCCGACGCCAACGACGACTTCCTGCGGCTGGCCGGGCGCACCCGCGAGCAGCTGCTCGGCCGCTACATCTTCGACGTCTTCCCGGAGAACCCGAACGACCCGGCCGCCGCCGGCCGGCAGGAGACCGAGGCGTCGATGCTGCGGGTGGTGGCGTCGGGCGAGCGCGACACGATGGCGCTGCTGCGCTACGACATCGAGGACACCGCACGGCCGGGCAGCTGGCGGGAGCACTACTGGAGCCCGGTCAACGCGCCCGTCCTCGGCGCCGACGGGAAGGTCGCGCTGATCGTGCACCGGGTGGAGGAGGTCACCGAACTCGTCCGGGCCGGCGCCGGCGGCGGTGACGACCGCGCCCAGGTCCTGGAGGCCGAGGTGTACACCCGGGCGCGCGAACTCCAGGAGATCAACGACCGGCTGCGGCGGGCGCACGCCCACGAACGCGAGGTGGCCCTCGCCCTGCAGGCGGCGATGCTGCCGCCGCCGCCCGGGACCGGGCCGCACCGGGCGGCCGTGCGCTACCGGCCCGCCGTCGGCGCGCTGAACGTGTGCGGCGACTGGTACGACCTCGTCGACCTGCCCGGCGGCAACCTCGCGGTCGCCGTCGGTGACGTCGTCGGCCACGGTCTCGCCGCCGCCTGCGCCATGGGCCAGCTGCGCAGCGCGCTGAGCGCGGCCTGCCGGGCCACCGACGGCCCCGCCCGGGCCCTGGACGTCCTCGGCCTGTACGCCCGTTCCGTGGAGGGCGCCGAGTCGACCACCGTGGCGACGACCTTCGTCGACTGGGACAGCCACACGGTCACCTACAGCAGCGCCGGCCATCCGCCGCCCGCCCTGCTGCATCCCGACGGCACGGTCGCCTTCCTCGACGGCGCCACCGACCCCCCGCTGGCGGCCCGCCCCGAGCATCTCCCGCGTCCGCAGGCCACCGCGGACTTCGCCGAGGGCGGCACGCTCGTCCTCTACACCGACGGCCTGGTGGAGCGCCGTACCGAGGACATCGACGCCGGGCTGGCCCGTCTCGCCGGCTCCCTGACCCGGCACCGCCACGCCGACCCGGAGGCTCTGGCCGACGCCCTGCTGGGCGATCTCCTCCCCGCCGACGGCGCCACCGACGACACGGCGCTGATCGTCCTGCGGCTCTGACCTGTCTCCGTCTGCCTCGGTCCACCTCGGTCCACCTCAGTCGGCCGTCTGTTCGGCGGGGCGGGCCAGGCCGGCGGTCCACTTCTCCTCGATCCGGCCGACCTTCCACACCAGCAGGGCCAGCGCCCAGGTCGCGAAGAAAAGCCCGACGATGACGTATCCGACGAAGTTGAGATCGAGGCCGGAGACCCAGTCCCAGAACGGCCCGTGCAGGCCGGCCTGGTCGGCGATCAGGCCCAGCAGCTCCACCGTGCCGATGAGGAGGGCGACGGCGACCGACAGGCCGGTGACGGTGAGGTTGTAGTAGACCTTGCGGACCGGCTGGGAGAACGCCCAGCCGTAGGCGAAGTTCATGAACGAGCCGTCGATCGTGTCGAGCAGCGACATGCCGGCCGCGAACAGGACCGGCAGGCACAGGATCGCGTACCAGGGCAGACCGGAGGCCGCGCCCGAGCCCGCGAGGACGAGCAGCGCGATCTCCGTGGCCGTGTCGAAGCCGAGGCCGAAGAGCAGGCCCAGCGGGTACATCTGCCACGGCCTGGTGATCGACCTCATCAGCCGGCCGAGTACGCGGTTCATGAAGCCGCGGTTGTTGAGCTGCTCCTCCAGGGCGGCCTCGTCGAAGTGGCCGGTGCGCATGGCCCGGAAGACCTTCCAGATACCCACCATGATCACGATGTTGATGATCGCGATGAGGTAGAGGAAGGTCCCGGAGACCGTCGTACCGATCCAGCCGGTGACGCTGTGCAGCCCGGAGTCGTCGTCCCGCACCGGTCCGGCCAGCGCCCTCACGCCCAGGGAGAGCAGGAGGGCGAGCGCGAAGACGATCGAGGAGTGGCCGAGGGAGAACCAGAAGCCGACCGACAACGGCCGCTGGCCCTCGCCCATCAGCTTCCGGGTGGTGTTGTCGATCGCGGCGATGTGGTCGGCGTCGAAGGCGTGCCGCATGCCGAGCGTGTAGGCGGTGACGCCGATCCCGATCCCGAAGGTCTTGCCGCCGAGGCTGTAGTGCTCGGGGGCGACGATCACCACGAGGGTGAACCAGCCGATGACGTGCAGCGCCAGGATGAACGCGGCCATCCCGCCGAGGCTCGCCCACTCCTTGCGGGTCATGGAAACACGGTTCATGGACCCCCAGGCTTCTGCACATCACTTGCAGTTACAACAGGGCAGCGGTAAAGCCGTGGTCAAAGCGGACGGCCCTGCGGTCAGGTGTCCGCCGAGACCTTCTTGATCGCCTCGCGGATCCGGGAGTAGGTGCCGCAGCGGCAGACGTTCTCGATGGCGTCGATGTCGGCGTCGGAGGGCCGGGGCGTCCGCTTCAGGAGGGCCGCCGCGGCCATGATCTGACCCGGCTGGCAGAAGCCGCACTGGGCGACGTCGCAGTCGAGCCAGGCCTGCTGCACGGGGTGCAGCCGGTTGCCGTCGGCGAGGCCCTCGATGGTGGTGACCTCGCGGTCCGCGCAGTCGGCGACCGGCACGACACAGGGCTGTATCTCACCGCCGTCGAGGTGGCTGGTGCAGGCCCGGCAGACGCCCACCCCGCAGCCGTACTTGGGCCCGGTGACGTTCAGCAGGTCGCGCAGCACCCACAGCAGCGGCATGTCGGCCGGCGCCTCGACGGTGACCCGCTCGCCGTTGAGGACGAAGGAGTGAGAGGACGGGGAGGAGTCAGAAGCATGGGACGACATCGGCACCTTCTCAGAAGTCGAGGGGGAAACGGCGCGGCCTGGACCCGGTGGCCCGGGCGTAGGCGTTGGCCACGGCGCCGGCCGCGGCCGGGACGCCGAGTTCGCCCGCCCCGCCCGGCGCCCGCCGCGAGGGCATGATGTGGGCCTCGAAGCGGAGCGGGGCGTGCCGCTGGCGGGCGTAGCGGAAGTCGGCGTAGCTGCTTTCGCGGACGGCGCCCCGGTCGATGTGCAGTCCGGCCCGCAGGACGGTGGAGATGCCGTCGATCGCGGTGCCCATGAGCTGGGCCTCGAGCCCGCTGGGGTTCACCGCGGTGCCGACGTCGGCCGCCATCACCACCCTGGTCACCCGGGGGTTCTTCGAATCGGTGGCGTCGATCTCGACGAGAGCGGCCACGCAGGAGCCGTACTCCTCGTGGACGGCGACGCCCTGCGCCTGTCCGGCGGGCAGGGTTCGGCCCCACTCCCCGGCGGCGGCGACCTTGTCGAGGACGGCGCGCACGGGCTTGCCGCGCAGTGTCGTCCGGCGGAAGGCCACCGGGTCCTTGCCGAGCGCCCTGGCCACCTCGTCGACGACGATCTCCTCGGCGGTGCGCGAGGTCCCGGAGTCCACGGAGCGCCAGGGGCCGATCGGTATCGCCAGGTCGACCGAGCCCCAATCCCCCGAGATCGGGCCGAAGTTGTACAGGCCGGAGTCGCTGGGCAGCGGCCCCGCCGCCCGGGCGAAGGCCGCCGGACGCACCCCGGCGCCCTGGCCGTCGTACGTCTCGCTGACCGAGGCCACGGAGTGGGCGAAGGCGACCACCCGGCCGCCGGCGTGACTGGCCCGGATCCGGTGGTGGCCGGCCGGGCGCATCCGCCCGTGCCGGATGTCGTCGGCGCGGCTCCACATCAGCTTGACCGGCCGGCCCGCCGCCTTGGAGACGAGGGCGGCCTCGAGCGCGGCGTCGTGGTTCAGCCGACGGCCGAACGAGCCGCCGGCGCGGACGACATGGACCCGTACCTTCGACGCGGGCAGGCCGACGGCGGAGGCGATGGAGTCGCGGGCGTCCATCGGCGCCTGGGAGGCGAACCAGATCTCGGCGCTGTGTGCGCGTACGTCCGCGACGGCGGTGAGCACCTCCATCGGGGCATGGCTGACGAAGGCGAACTCGAACTCGGCCTCCGTCTGCGCCGATCCGCGCGGCGGGGTGCCCAACTTGGGTACGGCGGACCGCAGTCGGGTGCGGATCGCGGCGTCGGAGAGCGCGGCGAGCGGCCCGGGCACCCAGGTGATCTTCAGTGCGTCCCGGGCCTTGAAGGCGTGGTGGAAGGTGTCCGCCACGACGGCGACCCCGCCGGGGACCTTGACGACCGCGCGCACGCCGGGCATCGTGCGGGCCGCCCGGTCGTCGAGTGTCCGGACCCGGCCGCCGAGCGTCGGGGGCCGCGCCACGACGGTCGGCTTCGCCCCGGCCACGGCGAGGTCTCCTGCGTACTGGGCCCGCCCGGTGACGATGTCCCGGGCGTCGATCCGGGTCGTCGGGCGGCCGATCACCCGGTGTTTCGTGACCGGTTTCGGCTTGCTGGACACGGCGGGCCGCCCGACCCGGGCGGCGCTCGCGGTCAGCGAACCGAAGGTGGCCGACCGCCCGTTGGGGGCGATCACCCGAGTGCCCTCGGTACGGAGGAACCGCGCGGGCATGTGCCACCGCCGGGCGGCCGCGGTCACCAGCTTGGCCCGCGCCAGGGCGGCAAGTTCCCGGGCCGGGCCGTACAGCGAACTGACCGAACTCGACCCGCCCGTGTACTGGTTGCCCTTCCTGCGTGCCTCGGCGAGCGGGATCCGCACGTCGGCGAGCCGGGCGTCCAGCTCCTCGGCGATCATCATGGCGACCGCCGTGGTCACGCCCTGTCCGACCTCGACCCGGGGCAGCCGTACGACGATCTTGTTGGCCTCGGTGACCTCCAGCACCAGCATCTCGTCGTCCGCGCCGGTGACCAGGACGTCCGAGCGCGCACGCGCGCTCTCGGCGCCCTCCGCTTCCGGGGCGTCACAGCCGAGCGGGGCCGCGACGGTCAGCGTGGACGCCGCGAGTGTGTAGACCACGAACCTGCGACGGGACAACTCAGGGGCCAACGGACGCTCCTCGACAGGCGTTTCGGCCCGTTGCGACCGGCGTCCCGCGACGCCTTCGGGCCGGTTCGACGTGTAGGAGGGTCGTGGACCGCCGACGGTTGCCTGCGGGGCCGCGAACGCTCTAGGCAGCCGAGGGCGGCGTGGGACCGCCCGCCGGTACCGGGACGGCCGAGGCGATCAGTTCGCGGACCCGGGCGGCGGGGACGGGGACTCCCGGGGCCTGGAAGAACCAGCGGCCGCGTTCCTCGGCGGTGCTCAGCCCCTCGGGCCAGGCGCCCAGGTAGGGCTGGACGTGGATCGGGGTGTTGGGTCCGATCCGCCAGCTGTCGGCGAGGGTGCCGAGGTCGACCGCGTCGTAGCCGATCACGTCCAGGAAGTCGGTCACCCGCGCCTTCGCCTCGGCGTCGTCACCGGCGACGGCCAGCGCGCTGCGGTCGGCGGCGCCGACGGGCCGGGCCAGGGTGAACAGCCGGCGGAAGTCGAGGTTGGTGAACGTCTTCACCACACGCGAGCCGGCCAGGTGCCGCTGCACGAGCTGGCTGGAGGTCAGCGCCCCCGCGTCCAGCTCCTCGATCCGGCCGTCGCGGTAGGGGTAGTAGACGGTCGTGTCGATCACCGTCCGGCCGGCCAGCGCGCTCGCGGGCAGCTGCTCGTAGGCCAGCAGCGGGACGGTCGCCACCACCAGGTCACCGGCCCGCGCGGCCTCCTCCGGGGTGGCGGCCCGGGCCCTCGGTCCCAGCTCGGCAACGAGATCGGCGAGCGTCTCGGGGCCGCGCGAGTTGCTCAGTACGACGTCCAGGCCGGCGGCGACGGCCAGCCGGGCCACCGCGCCGCCTATGTTGCCGCTGCCGATGAGTCCGACGGTCTTGGTCATGGATGGGTCTCCCTCGCGACGACGGCGGATGATTATGCTTACGAAAGTACAGTACTTACTCTTCATAAGCATCATCGCGCCCTTACGATGGCTGTATGAGCCGAGGGACCGAGCGCGTGGCCGGAATGAGCGTGTTCGATCCGCAGTGCGTCTCGCGGGAGGTGCTGGAGCACGCCACGGGCCGGTGGGGCGGCCTGACCCTGGCCGCCCTGGTCGACGGGCCGCTGCGGTTCGCCGAGGTACGGCGCCAGGTCACCGGCGTCTCCGACCGGATGCTGTGGCAGACCCTCCAGCGGCTGGAGGACGACGGCCTGGTCACCCGGACCCCGCACCCGACCGTCGCCCGCCGCGTGGACTACGAACTCACCGCCCTCGGCAGGCCCATCGCCGAGCGGGTCTGCGACCTGATCGACGCGATCTACGACCAGCTGCCCGGCATCGTCGCCCACCAGCGCGCGTCCGCTGCCGCCGCCGTTGCCGCTTCCACGGATGGCGGCGAACCCGCCTCCGGCTGAGGGTTCACCCGTCCAGGCCGCCCCGTTTCACCAGCTGGCTCGCGATGACGTTGCGCTGGATCTCGTTCGTGCCCTCGCCGACGATCATCAACGGGGCGTCACGGAAGTAGCGTTCGACGTCGAACTCGGTGGAGTAGCCGTAACCCCCGTGGATCCGGACGGCGTTGAGGGCGATCTGCATGGCGGTCTCGGAGGCGAAGAGCTTGGCCATGCCCGCCTCCATGTCGACGCGCCGCCCCGCCTGCGCCTCACGGGCGGCGTACAGGGTGAGCTGGCGCGCCGCGGTGAGCGAAGTGGCCATGTCCGCGAGGTAGTTGCCGATCGACTGGTGCCGCCAGATCGGTTTGCCGAACGACTCCCGCTCCTGGGCGTAGGCGAGGGCGTCCTCCAGGGCCGCCCGGCCCACGCCGAGGGCGCGGGCGGCGACCTGGAGGCGCCCCGTCTCCAGGCCCTTCATCATCTGCGCGAAGCCCCTGCCCGGCACCCCGCCGAGGACGGCGTCGGCCGGTGCCCGGTAGTCGTCGAAGGCCAACTCGCAGCTCTCGACGCCCTTGTAGCCGAGCTTGGGCAGGTCGCGGGAGACCGTCAGGCCGGGGCCGTGTTCGACCAGGAGGATGGAGATGCCCTGGTGGGCGGGGATCGCGTCCGGGTCGGTCTTGCAGAGCAGGGCGATCAGCCGCGAGCGGCGGGAGTTGGTGATCCAGGTCTTCGCCCCGTTCACCGTGTAGCCGTCGCCGTCGGCGTCCCTGCGGGCGACGGTCCGCATGGCCTGGAGGTCCGATCCCCCGCCCGGCTCGGTGAGCGCCATGGTCGCGCGGACCTCGCCGGTGGCGAGCCCGGGCAGCCAGCGGCTCTTCTGCTCCTGCGTACCGAAGCCGAGCAGCAGCTTGGCGACGACGGTGTGCCCGCCCATCGCCCCGGCGAGGCTCATCCAGCCGCGTGCCAGCTCCTCGGTGACCAGTACGTAGCAGGGGGTGGAGACGGGGGTGCCGCCGTACTCCTCGGGGACGGCGAGGCCGAAGACGCCCAGTCGCTTCATCCGCTCGATCAGGGCCTCGGGATAGGTGTCGCCGTGCTCCAGCTCCCTGACGACGGGCTTCACCTCCTTGTCGACGAAGTCGCGCACGGTACGGACGACGAACTGCTCGTCCTCGGTCAGGATGTCGAGCGTGCTCATACGGCTCCCCGGTGGGTGAGGGTGGCAGAGGCTGGTTCAGATGACGCCGTCGGCCCTCAGGGCTTCGATGTGCGCGGTGTCGTAGCCGATTTCCGCGAGGACGCGCTCGGTGTGCTCGCCGGCGGCGGGGACGGCGTCCATGCGTACGGCCGCCCCCGCGAGGTCGGCCGGCGGCAGCAGCGCGGGCACCAGGGCCCCGCCGGGGATCGGCACCTCGCGCCAGCGGTCGCGGGCGGCGAGGACGGGGTGGGCGAGGAACTCCTCGACGTCGTTGACGCCGGAGTTGGCGATACCCGCCTCGTCGAGCAGTCTCCCCGCCTCGGCGGCGGTCAGCAGGGCGAACCGTTCGGCCACGATCGCGTTCACCTCCGCACGGTGGGCGACGCGGGCGGAGCCGGTGGCGAACCGCGGGTCCTCGGCGAGTCCGGGCCGGCCCAGGAACCGCTCGCACAGCGCCGTCCACTCGCGCTCGTTCTGGACGGAGAACAGCACGTCCTTGCCGTCGACCGCGGTGAAGGCGCCGTACGGCGCGATCGTGGCGTGCTGGGTCCCGATGCGCGGCGGCTGGGCACCGCCGAAGCGGGTGTAGTAGGCGGGCTGGCCGAGCCACTCGGCGAGCGCCTCGAACAACGACACCTCCACCGCCCGGGCGACGCCGGTGGTGGCCCGGGTGAACAGGGCGGTGAGGATGCCCGAGTAGGCGTACATGCCGGCGGCGATGTCGGCGATCGACACGCCGACCCGGGCCGCGCCGTGCTCGTTGCCGGTCAGCGACACGAGCCCGGTCTGGCACTGCACCAGCAGGTCGTACGCCTTGCGGTCGGCCCAGGGCCCGGTCGATCCGTAACCGGTCACGGAACACGGGATCAGGGACGGGAAGCGCTCGGCGAGGGCCTCGGCGCCCAGGCCCATCCGGGAGGCCGCGCCCGGGGCCAGGTTCTGTACGAACACGTCGGCGCCGGTGAGCAGCCGCTCCAGGACGTCCCGGCCCGCGTCCGTCTTCAGATCGAGGGTCACGGACTCCTTGGACCGGTTGAGCCACACGAAATAGCTGGACTCGCCGTGCACGGTGGTGTCGTAGCGGCGGGCGAAGTCGCCGCCCCCCGGCCGCTCCACCTTGATCACCCGGGCGCCGAGGTCGGCGAGCTGGCGGGTGGCGTAGGGGGCGGCGACTGCCTGCTCGATGCTGACGACCGTGATGCCGGCCAGAGGGAGGGTCATGGATACCATCATGAGCAGTCATGAGCGCATAGCTGAAATAGCGATGCGTGATGCCCCCATGCGTGTTCCGGATGGGGGCATGCGTGGTCCGGACGGGGCGAGGAAGGACAAGGAGGGTCGCGGTGGACATCAGGCAGCTCCGGGCGGTCGTCACGGTCGCCGAGGTCGGCAGCGTCACCCGCGCGGCGGAGCTGCTGCACCTGGTGCAGCCCGCCGTCACCCGGCAGATCCGCACCCTGGAGCAGGAACTCGGCGTCGACCTCTTCGAGCGGACCGGGCAGGGCATGCGGCCCACGCAGGCCGGGGCGGTGATGGTGGAGCGCGCCCGGCGTGCCCTGAACGAGCTGGAGCGGGCCCGCGCCGAGGTGCAGCCGGCCCCCGGCGAGGTGACCGGCATCGTCACCGTCGGGCTGCTGGAGAGCACGAGCGACCTGCTGGCCGAGCCGCTGGTGACCACGCTCGCCCGGGACCGTCCCGGCATCGAACTGCGGCTGATGACCGCGTACTCCGGGCATCTGCAGCGGTGGCTCGACGACGGCGACCTCGACCTCACCCTGCTCTACAACCTGGACAGCACGCCCTCGCTCAACGTCCGCCCGCTGCTGCGGGAACGCCTGTGGGCGGTCGCGCCGGCGTCGGCCGGCCTCGACGGGGGCCGTCCCGTCCCCTTCGCCGAGGCGGCCCGGCATCCGCTCATCGCACCCGCCTCGGGACACGCGCTGCGCAGCCTGGTCGACGCGGCGGCCGTGCGCGCCGGGTCGGCGCTGGACGTCGTCGTGCAGACCAACTCCATGCGGGTGCAGAAGCAGCTCGTGCGGGCCGGCCACGGCTGGACGGTCCTGCCGGGGCTGGGCGTCGCCACGGACGTGGCGCGGGGCACGCTGAGCGCCGCGCCGCTCGCCGAACCCGAGGTGTGGCGCTCGGTCGTCCTCGGCACCCCGCGCTCCGGACGCACCCCGCCCGCCGTGGACGTCGTCGCCCGCGCCCTGGTCCGCCTGGTCGAGTCGGCGGTCACCGAGGGCACCTGGCCCTCCGCCCACCTCACGTAGCCGCCCGGGCAGGACCATGCGGCCGGCGCATACAGGCATCACGTCTTTCTATTGTTCAGCGCACTCCATCACCGCCCATGATGGGCGGCGGGCAGAAGCTGATCGGCCGTAAGAAGTGGGAGCGCGACTGATGACCGACACCCCTGAACTCCGCCTGGACCGGCGCCGTTTCGTCGCCGGACTGGTCGCCCGGCTCCCCCGGGAGTCCCTGGTCGTCACCGGTCTCGGTTCGCCGGGCTACGACGTGTTCGCGGCCGGTGACCGGCCCACGAACTTCTATCTCTGGGGCGCGATGGGCGCCGCGGCACCCCTCGCCCTGGGACTCGCCCTCGCCCGGCCCGAGCACCCGGTGGTGGCGGTAACGGGCGACGGCGAACACCTCATGGGCATCGGCGCGTTGGCCACCATCGGCGCCCGGCTCCCCCCGAATCTCACGGTCGTCGTACTCGACAACGCGCACTTCGGCGAGACCGGCATGCAGCCCAGTCACACCGGCCTGGGCACCGATCTCGTCGCCGTCGCGAAGGGCTTCGGCATCCGGGACGCCGTACGGATCACCGACGCCGCCCGGACCGAGGACCTCGCCCGGCGCATCGCGGCGCGCGCCGGGACGACGTACGCGCAGGTCCTGATCGACACCACCGAGCCGCCGCGCGCGCTGCCGCCCCGTGACGGCGTGGCCAACAAGAACGCCTTCCGCGCCGCACTCGGCCTGGACACCTTCTGAGGCCTGGACACCTTCCGCAGAACAGGAGTTCGAAGCCCATGCCCGCCGCTCCCCCTCCCCTCGCCTCCTACGTCGAGTCCTGGCACCCCCGACCGGTCACCGACGGGGACGACTTGGCGCCCGGCCCGGCCGCGGCCCTGTCGGCGGTGCTGAACCTGCCGGCCCCCGCCGCCGGGCCCGGCGATCCCCTCCCCCCGCTCTGGCACTGGCTGCACTTCCTGACCTGGCCCGCCCACCGCGACCTCGGCGCCGACGGCCACCCGCTGAAGGGGCACTTCCTGCCGCCGGTTCCGGACCGGCAGCGCATGTGGGCGGGCGGCCGTTGTGAGATCGCCGAACCGCTCCGCCTCGGCGAACCCGCGGAACGCGTCGCCGGCCTCGCCTCGGTCACCGCCAAGCAGGGCCGCACCGGGGAGCTGCTGTTCGTCACCGAACGCCGGGAGTTCCGGCAGTACGGCCGCACCTGCCTGGTCGAGGAGCAGGACATCGTCTACCGGTCCGGACGCGGCGGCGCCCCACACCCCCGCGAACTCGACGAGTCCGCGTTCCCCCACCCCGGCGACCCGTGGCAGGTCCCGCTGCGCCCGGACCCGGCGCTGCTGTTCCGGTTCAGCGCGCTCACCGCCAACGCCCATCGCATCCACTACGACGCCCCGTACTGCCGTGACGAGGAGGGCTATCCCGGTGTCGTCGTGCACGGCCCGCTGCTGGCGCTGCTCATGCTGGAAACGGTCCGCCGGCACGCCCCGGACCGGCGGGTGCGCTCCCTGGCCTACCGCCTGCGCAGCCCCGTCTTCGCGGGCGAGCGCCTGACGGCCTGCGGCACCCCCGCCGGCGACGAGGCCGCCCTCCGTGTCGCCACCCACCGCGAGGAACGGCACGCCACGGCCGAGGTGACCTTCCAGGCGCCCTAGACCTGTGCGGGCAGCCTCGGCAGCCGGGGCGGGGTGCCGGGGATGACGGTGCGTGCCATGCTCGCGCCGTCGGCGAGCCGCAGGCCGGGGTGGCGGTGCAGCAGGGTGTGCAGGGCGATCTCGCACTGGATGCGGGCGAGGGTGGCACCGACGCAGTAGTGGATGCCGTGGCCGAAGCCGATGTGCCCCTCGGTGCCGTCGGTGGGGCGGCGGGTGATGTCGAGGCGGTCGGGGTCGTCGTAGCGGCGCGGGTCGCGGTTGGCGGAGACGAGGACGAACTGGACGCAGTCGCCCCGCCGGATCGTCGTGCCGTGGAACTCGGTGTCCTCGGCGGCGATCCGCATCCGCACCATGATGTCGGGCCCGCACCAGCGGACGAACTCCTGCACCGCGCCCGGCATCAACTCCGGTTCGGCCTGGAGGAGTTTCAGCTGGTCGGGGTGGGTGAGAAGGGCGGCGAGGCTGTTGACGAGGAGCTGGGCGGTGTTGTCGTAGCCGGCCATGACGACGTTGAGGACCATCGCCACGGCCTCCTCCTCGGTCAGCCGGTACTCGGCGTGGTCGCGGGCGGCGGCGAGGGCGCTCAGCACGTCGTCGGCGGGCTCCCGGCGCCGCTCGTCGAGCAGGCGCAGGACGGTGTCGACGACGGCCGGGGAGGACTTCCGCAGCCGTTCCGGTTCCATGACCAGGATGTCGTCGCCCCAGCGGCGGAAGACGGCACGGTCCTCCTCGGGAACGCCCGCCAGTTCGCAGACGACGGTGATGGCGAGCGGGTAGGCGTAGCCGTCGACGAGTTCCAGGACGCCGTCGGGCGAGCGGCGGTGGAGGTCGTCGAGGATCTCCGCGGCGACCTGCTCCACGCGCGGGCGCAGGGCCTGCATCCGGCGGGCGCTGAAAGCCCGGCCGACGGCTCCGCGCACCCGGGTGTGGTCCGGCGGGTCGGTGTCCAGGGCCGAGACGAGGAAGTACTTCTGGACCTCCACGGGCAGGTTCAGCATGTCCACCAGGGTGCGGCGCGGGTCCTCGCCGGTGTGGCCCTCGATCGCGTCGGGGCTGCTGACGAAGCGGCTGTCGCGCAGGCCCTCGCGGACGTCGTCGTAGCGGGTGACCAGCCACACGGGCTGGGTCTCGGTCAGCCAGCCGCGCACCACGGGGCCCTGTTCGCGGACCTTGCCGTAGCCGGCGGCGGGGTCGGCCTTCAGGTCGTGGTCGAGAAGGTACAGCTCTCCGGGCGGGCGGGTGGTCAGGGGGGCGGGCGGGTTCGGCATGGGTCAACTCCCTTGTTCTGTAGACCTGTTCGGACGGCCCTGGCAACCTGCTCAGACGATCCGCGCGGCGATGTCCGCCACCAGTTCCGTCTCGTGGCCGACCAGGTAGAAGTGGTCGCCGGGGAAGGAGCGCAGCGCGAAGCGCCCGGGTTCGGTCAGCTCGGCCCAGGCGCCGACGGCCTGCGCCGGGCAACTGGTGTCGTCGCGGCCCGTGTAGGCGGTGATCGGGGCGCGCAGCGCGACGGGGCGGTCGGGGCGGTAGGCCTCGATGAGGCGGTAGTCGGCGCGCAGGGCGGGCAGCAGCAGTTCCCTGAGCTCCGGGATGTCGTAGGCCTCGGCCTGGTGGTCGCCGAGTCCGCGCACGACGGCGAGGAGCGCGTCGTCGTCGCCGTCGGGCACCCCGGCCGGGCGGGCCCGGTGCGGGGCGGCGCGTCCGGAGACCAGCAGGTGGGCCACGGGCACGCCACGGGCCTCCAGCCGCAGCGCCACCTCGTAGGCGACGGCGGAGCCCATGCTGTGGCCGAACAGGGTGAGCGGCAGGCCGGTGTACGGGGCGAGGGCCTCGGTGACGGCGTCCGCGAGGGCGGCCATGTCCTCGACGCAGGGTTCCGCGAGGCGGTCCTGGCGGCCGGGGTAGCGCACGGCGAGGAGTTCGGTGTCGTCGGGCAGCCGGGCGGGCCAGCCGTGGAAGAGGTGGGCGGTGCCGCCGGCGTGCGGGAGGCACACCAGCCGGCGGGCGGGCCGGGCCGCACGACAGCCGTGCACCCGCAGCCAGTTGTCCGCGGTGGGCCGCCGGGGCGCGGGGAGCGCGGTGGCGGTCGTGAGGTGGGGCGGTGCCATGCGGCCTCCTGGGGTCTGACGAACGGGGGCTGAGGAGCGGGGCCTGACGAGCGGGGGCTAACGAAACATGCTGAACTGACGGGAGTTGAGGAGGGACAGGAAGTAAGGGAGCTTGTCCACGGCCCGTTTGGGGACGTGCGCGGTCTGTACGGTGTCCCGGCGCAGGTCGGTGACGACGAGCGTGTAGACGCCGTCCTCCTCGACGAGTTCGGCCGAGTAGAGAGGTGTCTCCATCAGGGGGCCACCTCCGCCAGCCAGGAGTCCCAGGCGCGCGTGGCGTCCTCGGGGTCGGTGTCCGGTGCGTACAGGTGGTGGCCGAGCCACAGGGGCCAGTTCCAGGGGCTGCCGTCGAAGAACCGGTACAGGGCGTCGGCGGTGCGCAGTCCGAGGAAACCGGGGTCGTCACGGTCGACCACCGCTTCGACGGGCGGTCCGGCCCGATGCGGCAGTACGACCTTCACGGTGTCGCCGGTGCCGGCCGTGGCGGGCAGCCCGAGCCGTTCGCGTACGGCGGTGAAGGCGCCGGGGGCGGCCGGTTCCGGGCGGCCGGCCCGGACGTAGCGGGCGGGGCGGCCGGCGAAGTGGCGCAGATACTCGGCGAGGCTGTGCCGGTAGAAGTCGAAGTGCCGTTGGGCGGCGTCGGCACGGGTGTCCCAGCCGTCGTCGGGGGTGCCCGGGTGGACCCAGTGGATGCCCATGGACAGCCGGGTGCCGGTGTCGCCGTCCGCCTCGACGATGTAGTCGAGGGTGTTGGAGAAACCGTCCTCACCGGTGGCCCGGCAGGCGAACCGGCGGGGCGGCTCCCATTCCACGACGGTGGCCGAGCCGCGCGAGACGGCGCCGCCGACGCGGGGCTCGATCTCCATCGGGTACAGCCAGCCGAGGTTGCCCTCGCCGGTGGCGACCGCGTTCCACACCTGTTCGGGTGCCACGGGCAGCAGTTGCTCGCGGCGCACCCGGAACTCGCGGGGCATACAGGTCACTTCCTTTCGTCGGAGGTGTCGTCGTCGGAGGTGCAGGTGACCGGGAGCGCCGTGAGCCGGCGCTGCAACGGGTTGGGCCGCCAGTCGAGTCGCCCGGGGTCGACGGCCGGGCGCAGGTCCGGCAGCCGCCGTACGAGCGTGCCGATCGCGAGCTCGGTCTCCAGGCGGGCGAGGGGTGCGCCGAGGCAGAAGTGCGGTCCGTGCCCGAAGCCGAGGTGGCGGTGGGCCGGCCGGGTCAGGTCGAACCGGTCGGGGTGCTCGTGGTGCTCCGGGTCGCGGCCCGCCGAGGCCAGCAGGAGGTGCACGAGATCGCCCGCGGGGATGGTCCGTCCGCCGAGGGTGACGTCGGCGGCGGTCACCCGCAGGATGGCCTGGGTGGGGCTGTCGTAGCGGACGGTCTCGTCGACGGCCGCACGGATCAGGGCCGGTTCGGCGCGCAGCAGGGCCAGTTGGTCCGGGTGGTGCAGCAGTGCGAGGAGACCGTTTCCGATGAGGTTCGTCGTGGTCTCGTCGCCGGCGGTGATCAGCATGAAGCAGGTCGAAAGGAGTTCGTGGTCGGTGAGCCGGTCGCCTCGGGCCTGGGCGGTGACCAGGGCGCTGATCAGGTCGTCGCCGGGCGCGGCCCGCCGTCGTTCGACGAGGTCCAGCAGATACGCCTCGAACGCGTCGACGACCCGCTCGGCGCGGTCGATGTCCTCGTGGATGCGGCCGAGTCCGCGGAACCACTCCTTCACCCGCTCGCGGTCGGGCTCGGGGACGCCGAACAGTTCGCAGACCACCGTGTGCGGCAGCGGTGAGGCGACGGCGGTGAGCAGGTCGGTGGGCGGCCCGCCCGGTTCCAGGGCGGCGACGGCGGCGTCGACCAGCCGGTCCACCACCGCCTGGATCCGCTCCCGCAGCCCCTCGACCCGGCGGGCGGTGAACGCCTTGTTCACCAGCCCGCGCAGACGTGCGTGGTCCGGCGGGTCGGTGTTGCTCATGACCCGGCCGAGCCGTGCGGTGAGCCGGCTGAGGTCGCGCATCCGGCCGTCGCGGGCGACCAGCGCGTCGGTCATCCGCTCGCGGTCGTTGGACAACCGCGGGTCGCCGAGGGCCTGTTCGACGTCCGCGTGCCGGGTGACGTACCAGAGTCCCTGCGGCGCCCGGTAGACCGGGCACTCGGCGCGCATCCTGGCGTACACCGGGTAGGGGTCGCGGCGGAACGCGTCGGACCGCATGGCCGCCGCGAAGTCCTCGACCTCGGTGGTGAGGGTGCTCACGGCGCGGCGTCCATCGCCTCGACGAGGCTCCTGGGCCGCATGTCGGTCCAGGTCCGCCCGATGTACTCCAGACAGGCGTCCCGGGTGTCCTCCGGGTGCGCGACGGTCCAGCCGGCGGGGACGTCGGCGAAGGCGGGCCACAGCGAGTACTGGGCCTCGTCGTTGACGAGCACGAGGTAGGGGGCGTCCTGGTCCTCGAAGGGGTTGGTCACGACGGGTTCTCCTGGGTCTGTCGGGAGGGGCTGGTCAACTGCCGCTGGATCCCGGTGATCCGGGCGGCGAGCAGCGGGCCGATCTGGGCGAGCGAGCCCGGCTGGGTCATACGGTCGTGGCGGGCGGTGATGTCGTACGAGTCGATGGACCCGGTGACGTAGGGGCGCCAGACGTCGGCGCCCGGGGAGTCGCGGTCGCGGTCGATGGTGGAGTTGAACAGGAGCATGTCCCCGTCGAACACGGCCGGTTCGAAGGTGAGCGCCAGAGTCGCGTTGTTGATCATGATGGCGACGACGGCCTGGATGTGCCGTTCGGTCAGTCCGGCCAGGGCGCTGCCGCGGCGGCGCAGTACCTCGACGACCTGGTCGTGCGTCAGCGGTTCCTCGCCCACCTCTTCGGGGTCGCAGTCGAGCATGCCGACCAGGACGTCCCGTTCGGCGGGTACGGGCGGTTCGTCGAAGGTGAGGTCGGCGACCGGGTAGGCGTCGAGGATCGCGAGCAGGGCGGTGCGCTGCCCCTGGCGCTGGAGTTCCGTGGCGACGGCGTGCGCGATCAGCCCGCCGGCCGACCAGCCGAGGAGGAGGTAGGGGCCCTCGGGCTGGACCTTGCGGATCTGTTCCGTGTAGTCGGCGGCCATCTCCTCGTAGGAGGTGGGCCGGGGTTCGTCGCGGCCGAGGCTGCGGGCCTGGAGGGCGTGGACGGGGTGCTCGGGGGCGAGGTGGCTCAGCAGGCCGCTGTAGCACCAGCTGATGCCGCCGCCGGGGTGGACGCAGAACAGCGGGGTGGCGGTGCCCTCCGCCCGCAGGGGCAGCAGGACGTCGAGGGAGTCGTCGGTGTCGCGCAGGGCGAGGCGTTCGGCGAGTCCGGCGACGGTCGGGGTCTGGAACAGGGTGCGCAGTCCGAGCCGCGCGCCCAGGGTGTCGCGGACGCGGGCGACCAGCCGGGCGGCGAGCAGAGAGTGGCCGCCCAGGTCGAAGAAGCCGTCGTCGACACCGACCCGCTCCACGCCCAGCACCTCGGCGAACAGATCGCACAGCACCTGCTCGTGCGGGGTGCGCGGGCCGCGTCCGGTGCCGTCGGCGGCGGAACCGTAGTCGGGGTCGGGCAGGGCGGCCCGGTCGAGCTTGCCGTTGCCGGTGAGCGGCAGGGCGTCCAGGGTGACGAAGGCGGCGGGGACGAGATACGCGGGCAGCTCACGCCGGAGCAGGTCGGCGGCGGCTCGGGGGTCGAAGGCGGGGGCGACGGCTCCGGGGGCGGTTTCGCGCATCGCCCCAGCGGCGGCACCGGTTTCGGACCCGGCGCCTGGCACCACGTACGCGACGATCCGGTCCCCGCGGGCCACGACCGCGGACCGGGCGACTCCGGGGCAGCGGGCGAGCGCGGCCTCGACCTCGGCGGGTTCGACGCGGAAGCCGCGTACCTTCACCTGCTCGTCGGCGCGGCCCGCGAACTCCAGGGTGCCGTCGTCGAGCCATCGGGCGAGGTCGCCGGAGCGGTACATACGGGCGCCGGGCGGGCCGTACGGGTCGGCGGTGAACCGTTCGGCGGTGGCGCCGGGACGGCCGGCGTACCCCCGGGCGACACCGGTTCCGGCGAGGTACAGCTCGCCGACCACACCGGACGGGGCGGGCCGCAGCCGCTCGTCCAGGACGTACAGCCGCATCCCGGCCATCGGTCGGCCGATCGGCACCGGCCGGGCGGGGTCGGGCGGGGTGTCCATGGCGTGGTGGGCGGCGAAGGTGGTGGTCTCCGTCGGCCCGTAGCCGTCGACGACCCGGATGCCCGGGCAGGCGGCGAGCGCCCGGCCGACCGCGACCGCCGGCACGACGTCCCCGCCGGTCCACACCTCGCGCACCCCGGCGAGCCCGGCGGGCTCCTCGTCGGCCAGCAGCCGGAACAGTCCGGCCGTCAGCCACAGTCCGGTCACCCGGTGCCGGGCGATCACGTCGCACAACTCGCGTACGCCGAGCCGCCCTTGGGGCGCGACCACGACCGTGCCGCCGCCGAGCAGCGGCACCCACAGCTCGTAGGTGGACGCGTCGAACGCGGTCGGCGAGTGCAGCAGCACCCGCTTGTGCGCGTCCCAGCAGGGTGCCAGTGCCAGCCCTGCCACGTCCGCGTGGGTGACGGCGACGCCCTTGGGCCGCCCGGTCGACCCGGAGGTGTACATCACGTACGCCAACTGGTCGGCGTGACAGTCGACTTCAGGGGCGTCGCCGCACGGCTCGGCGGCCAGGAGCGCGGTGAGCACGTCCTCGGTGAGGACGAGTGCCGCCCCGGTCTCGCGGACGACGAGGTCGATGCGGGCGGGCGGGAAGCCGGGGTCCAGCGGAACGTACGCGCCGCCCGCCTTGAGGACGCCGAGGACCGCCACGACCAGGTCGGCCGAGCGGTCCATGAGCACCGCCACCGGGGTCTCCGCCCGGACTCCCTGTCCGGCGAGGGCACGCGCCAACCGGCTGGTGCGGGAATCGAGTTCGGCGTACGTCAGCACGACGCCGTCGTCGGCCGTCACCGCGACCGCGTCCGGTGTGGCCCGCACCCGCTCGGCGAACAGCTCGGGCAGGGAACGGGCGGCGGGGAGTTCCCGGGAGCCGTCGTTGTGCTCGACCAGGAGGCGGTGCCGTTCCTCGGCCGTGGCCAGGTCGATGGCGCCGAGGGGTGCGTCGGGCCGGGCGACGGCGGCTTCGAGCAGCCGGAGCCAGCGGGCGACGAGGGTGGCGACGGTGGGCGCGTCGAACAGGTCGGTGGCGTACTCGACGGCGCCGGTGAGCCCCTCGGGGGTGCCGTCGTCGGCGTACCGCTCGGCCAGGCTGAGGGTGAGGTCGCAGCGGGCGGTGCCGGTCGGCACGGCGACCGGCTCGACGGCCAGGTCCGGCAGTGCGAAGTCGCCGCCGGGGGCGTTCTGCAGGGCCAGCATCACCTGGAAGAGGGGGTGGTGGGAGAGGGAGCGGGCCGGGTTGAGGACCTCCACCAGATGCTCGAAGGGCACGTCCTGGTGGGCGTAGGCGGCGAGCGCCGACTCCCTTACCCGGGTGAGGAGTTCGGTGAAGGTCGGGTCGCCCGAGGTGTCCGTGCGCAGCACCAGCGTGTTCACGAAGAACCCGACCAGATCGTCCAGCGCCTGATCGGTGCGACCGGCGACCGGGCTGCCGACGGCGATGTCGGTGCCCGCGCCGAGCCGGGTGAGCAGCGCGGCGAGACCGGCCTGGAGGGCCATGAAGAGGCTGGAACCGTGCTCGGCCGCGAAGTCCCGCAGGGCGCCGTGCAGTCGGGCGTCGACGCGTAGGGGCAGGGTGGCGCCGCGCTGACTGGCGACGGCCGGGCGGGGCCGGTCCGCCGGGAGCGCGATCCGCTCCGGCAGCCCCGTCAATGTCTGTTGCCAGTAGGCGAGTTGGGATGCCAGTCGACTGTCCGTGTCGGACGCCTCGCCGAGCAGTTCGCGCTGCCAGAGGGCGTAGTCGGCGTACTGCACGGGCAGTGGCGCCCAGTCGGGTTCCTCGCCCGCGCGGCGGGCGGCGTAGGCGCAGGCCAGGTCGGCCGAGAGCGGGCCCATGGACCAGCCGTCCCCGGCGATGTGGTGGACGGCGAGGAGAAGGACGTGCTGGTCGGGCGCGAGCGCGAACAGCCGGGCCCGCAGGGGCGGTTCGGCGGCGAGGTCGAATCCCCGGCCGGCCTCGGCGGCGAGCAGCTCCGGCAGCCGGCCCGCGTCGGTCCCGGTGACCGGCAGCTCCGGCGGGATGTGCGGGAGGACCCGCTGGAACGGCGTGCCGTCGGCCTCCGGGAACACCGTCCGCAGACTCTCGTGACGGTCCGTCACATCCTTGAGGGCCTGCCGCAGTGCCGTCCGGTCGAGGGGGCCGGTCAGCCGCAGCGCCAGCGGCATGACGTACGTGGCCGCGTCCGGCCCTTCCATCCGGTGCAGGAACCACAGCCTGCGCTGGGCGTAGGACAGCGGGACGCGCTCGGGGCGGTCGGCGCGGGCCGTGAGCGGGGAGCGGGCCTCGCCGGCCCGGTCGAGGCGGGCGGCCAGCAGTGCCGGGGTGGGTGCCTCGAACAGGGCGCGGACGTCGAGTTCGGCGCCGAGGGCGGCCCGTACGCGGGAGACCAGCCGGGTGGCGAGCAGCGAGTGGCCGCCCAGGTCGAAGAAGCTGTCGTCGGCCCCGACCCGGCCCACGCCGAGCACCTCGGCGAACAGGTGGGCGAGCAGTTCCTCCTGCGGGGTGCGCGGCGCCCGGCTGCCCCTGGTCCCCGGTGCGGCGGGCGTGGGCAGGGCGGCCCGGTCGAGCTTGCCGTTGCCGGTGAGCGGGAGTCCGTCGAGCACGACGAACGCGGCCGGCACGAGGTGCTCGGGCAGTCGGGCCCGCGCATGGTCGCGCAGGTCACGGACGAGGGAGGCGGGCGCCCGTCCCGTGGCGGGGGTGTTCGTGAGCGGCTCGGCGCGCCCGGCCCGGTAGGTCTCGACGGGAGCGTCCGGCTCGGCCGCCCGTGCCGGGTCGATGAAGACGACGTCCAGCGCGTCCGGCTCCCCGGGCGCCCAGGTGAGGTGCACGCGGCGTCCCGTGGCGGCGCCCAGGGCGTGCCACTCCTCGGGGTCGACGCCGAGCTCCGGCGTGGCGCCGCCCTCGTGCAGCGCCCGGTCCGCGGCGACCTCTCCGGTCACCCGGGCGTTGGGGACGCCCATGATCCGCAGGACGGGCGGGTCGGCCGAGACCAGCAGGTCGCGCACCTGGTCCGGGGTGGACACGGCCCGGCCCCAGGCGGCCTCCGCGAAGGCGGCGCAGGTCCCGGCGGGCCGGGTGTGCAGGGTGACGTCGTAGCGGTGTCGGGTGAGTTCGTTGTGGTGCCGGCCGCGCTTGAGCTCGACGGCGACCGCGCCGATCCCGTCGATCCGGTGTCGCAGCCCGGCGAAGAAGTCGGGGTCGACGAGGAGTTCCTCCTCGGCGCGCAGCGCCTGCTCGACGGCCCCCCTCAACTCCGCCGGCCCGCCGTCGGTCCTGCGGGCCTGTACCGCAGTGGCGAGCGGTCGTTGGAGCCGCAGGTTGCGCACGTCACCGACGAACAGCGCGCCGCCGGGTGCGAGGAGCGAGGTCAGCTTGCGGACGACGTCGAGCAGATAGTCGGCGCTCGGGAAGTACTGGACGACCGAGTTGAGCACGATGGTGTCGAAGCCGGCGGGCAGCGCACGGATGTCGTGCGCGGGTTGGGTGCGCAGCACGACCCGCTCCGCCAACTCGGCCTGCTCGCGTACGCGTTCGGCGAGGGCGTCGATGGCTGTGGCGGAGAAGTCGGTGGCCCAGTACGTCTCGCAGTGCGGCGCGAGCCGGGCAAGGAGCAGCCCGGTGCCGACGCCGACCTCCAGGATCCGGCGGGGATTCAGCGCGCGGATGCGGTCCACGGTGGCGTCCCGCCACTCCCGCATCTCCTCCTCGGGGATGGGTGCGCCGTCGTAACTGCTGTTCCAGCCGGTGAAGTTCTCCCCGAGGGCGGCCCGTGCGGAGGCCACCGGCAGCGCGTCGTAGATCTCCCGCCAGCCGGAGATGTGGTCCTCCTCGCGCCCTCGGTCCCGCTCGTCGCGGCGCCCGGGGACGACGTATCCGACGAGCCGTTCCTCGCGTACGGCCACGACGGCGTGGGCTACGCCGGGGTGCGCGGCGAGCACGCTCTCGATCTCGGCGGGCTCGACACGGAAGCCGCGCACCTTCACCTGGTCGTCGGCACGCCCGACGAACTCCAGCTCCCCGTACCGGCGTTGACGGACGAGGTCACCGGTGCGGTACATCCGACCGCCGGGCTCACCGAACGGGTCGGGCACGAACCGGCCTGCGGTCAGGGCGGGTTGACGCAGATAACCCCGCGCCAGACCGGGTCCCGCCACGTACAACTCACCCACCACACCGGGCGGTACGGGCTGGAGCCGCTCGTCCACGACGTACACGCGGGAGTTGGTGATCGCCCGCCCGATCGGCGGCACAGCACCCGACGGCTCCAGCGGCACACTCATCATGGCGCACACGGTCGTCTCCGTCGGACCGTACGCATTGATCATCCGCCGACCCGGAGCCCACCGCGCCACCAGCTCAGCCGGGCACGCCTCCCCGGCCACGACCAGCGTCGACACCGACAACGACTCCACCGCCGCCAGCACCGACGGCGGCAACGTCACATGCGTGATGTCCGCCGTCAGACCCGCCACCGGATCAGCGGCGGGCGGGAGGACGAGGGTGGCGCCGGTCAGCAGGGCCGTGTACAGCTCGGACACCGACGCGTCGAAGCTGGGCGAGGCGAACTGGAGCACCCTGCTGCTCGCGTCGATCGCGAACCGCTCGACCTGCGCGGCCACGAGGTGCGCGATGCCCGCGTGGCTGACGACGACGCCCTTGGGACGGCCGGTCGAGCCCGAGGTGTAGATGACGTAGGCCGGATGCCGAACGTCCACCGCCACCCCGGGATCAGTCACCGGACAACCGGCCGCGAACACCAACTCCTCGACCACCAGTGCCGGACGGGCATCCGCGAGCATGAACTCACGCCGCGCGACAGGGTAATCCGGGTCAATGGGCAGATAGGCGGCCCCCGCCTTCATCGTCCCCAGGATCCCCACGACCAGATCCACCGAACGCGGCAGCACCAAGGCCACCACATCCTCAGCCCCAACCCCCCGCTCCAGCAACGCATGCGCGAACTGATTGGCACGCGCGTCGAGTTCCGCATACGTCAGCTCGCCGGCGTCGGAGGCGAGGGCGACCGCGTCCGGTGTGGTCCGTGCTTGCCGCCCGAACGCGACCGGCAGCGGGACGGGGTCGACGGGGGCAGCGGTGTCGTCGACGTCGTGGAGGAGTCGGCGGCGTTCGTCGGCGGACAGGAGGTCGATTCCGCCGAGGGGCCGGTCGGGGTCGGCGGTGACGGCGTGCAGCAGCCGGGTCCAGCGGTCGACGAGGTCGGCGACCGTGGCGCGGTCGTAGAGGTCGGTGGCGTACTCGACCGCGCCGGCGATGCCCGCGGGGGTGCCGTCGCCGTCGTACCGCTCGTAGAGGTTGAAGCCCAGGTCGAACTTGGCGGTCCCGGTGGGTACGGCCATCGGGGCGACCTTCAGGCCGGGCAGGTCGAACTCGCCCATCGGCGCGTTCTGGAGGGCGAACATCACCTGGAAGAGCGGGTGGTGGGAGAGGGAGCGGGCCGGGTTGAGCTCTTCGACGAGGTTCTCGAAGGGGAGGTCCTGGTGGGCGTAGGCGCCGAGCGCCGACTCGCGTACCCGGCCGAGGAGTTCGGTGAACGTCGGATCGCCCGAGGTGTCCGTGCGCAGCACCAGCGTGTTCACGAAGAACCCGACCAGATCGTCCAGCGCCTGATCGGTCCGGCCCGCGACCGGGCTGCCGACCGGGATGTCGGTACCCGCGCCAAGCCGGGTGAACAGGGCGGCGAGGGCGGCCCGGAGCACCATGAACAGGCTTGCTCCCGAACGCCGGGCGAGCCGGGCGAGGGCGGTGTGCAGGTCCGCGTTGAAGTCGACGAGCAGATGTTCGCCCCGGTAGGAGGCGACGGCGGGCCGCGGCCGGTCGGCGGGCAGCCGGAGCTGCTCCGGCAGGTCGGCCAACCGGTCTTTCCAGTAAGCGAGTTGCGAGGCGAACGTGCTGTCCGGGTCGGCCGGATCGCCGAGCAGTTCGCGCTGCCAGAGGGTGTAGTCGGTGTACTGCGCGGGCAGCGGCGTCCACTCGGGCTTGCGGCCTGCGCCACGGGCCGCGTAGGCGTCGGCCAGGTCGCGGGAGAGCGGCCCGGTGGACCAGCCGTCGCCGGCGATGTGGTGCATGACGAGCAGCAGCACGTGCTCGTCCGCGTCGGTCGTGAACAGGTGGACACGCAAGGGGACTTCGTCGGCGAGGTCGAAGGGCAGCCGGGCGGCTGCGGAGAGCGCCTGGGACAGCCGGGCCTGGTCGGTGTGGGTCACGGCGATGCGCGGCCGGGCGGCGTCGGCGTCGAGCACCTTCTGGTGGGGGGTGCCGTGCGCCTCGGGGAAGACCGTGCGCAGGGTCTCGTGCCGGGCGACGACGTCTCCGAGCGCCTCGGTGAGCGCCCGTTCGTCGAGCCGCCCCGACAGGCGCAGGGCGAGCGGGATGTTGTAGCCGGCGCCGGGCCCCTCCATCTGCTGGAGGAACCACAGCCGGCGCTGTGCGAACGACAGGGGCGTCCGCTCGGGACGGTCGGCGGCTGTGAGCGCGGGCCGGGCACGCCCGGCACCGTCGAGCGCCCCGGCGAGCCCGGCCGCCGTGGGCGTTTCGAACAGTGTGCGCAGGGCGAGTTCGACACCGAGCACGGCCCGTACGCGGGAGACGAGACGGGTGGCGAGCAGCGAGTGGCCGCCCAGGTCGAAGAAGCCGTCGTCGACGCCGACGCGTTCCGCTCCCAGCACCTCGGCGAACAGGTCGCACAGGATCTGCTCACGCGGGGTGCGCGGCGCCCGCCCGGGCCCGTCGGACACGAACTCGGGGGCCGGCAGAGCTGGTTTGTCGAGCTTGCCGTTGGGGGTCAGCGGCAGGGCGTCGAGCGTGACGAACGCGCTCGGCACCAGGTGCTCCGGCAGCCGCTCCCGCAGGAACGCGGACAGGACCGCGGGCCGGGGTCCGGCACCGGGTTCGGGCACGAGGTATCCGACGAGCCGTTCCTCGCGTACGGCCACGACGGCGTGGGCTACGCCGGGGTGCGCGGCGAGCACGCTCTCGATCTCGGCGGGCTCGACACGGAAGCCGCGGAGCTTGACCTGGTCGTCGGCACGCCCGACGAACTCCAGCTCCCCGTCCCGGCGTTGACGGACGAGGTCACCGGTGCGGTACATCCGACCGCCGGGCTCACCGAACAGGTCGGGCACGAACCGGCCTGCGGTCAGGGCGGGTTGACGCAGATACCCCCGCGCCAGACCGGGCCCCGCCACGTACAACTCACCCACCACACCCGGGGGTACGGGCTGGAGCCGCTCGTCCACGACGTACACGCGGGAGTTGGTGATCGCACGCCCGATCGGCGGCACAGCACCCGACGGCTCCAGCGGCACACTCATCGTGGCGCACACGGTCGTCTCCGTCGGACCGTACGCATTGATCATCTGCCGACCCGGAGCCCACCGCGCCACCAGCTCAGCCGGGCACGCCTCCCCGGCCACGACCAGCGTCGACACCGACAACGACTCCACCGCCGCCAGCACCGACGGCGGCAACGTCACATGCGTGATGTCCGCCGTCAGACCCGCCACCGGGTCGTCCGCCGGTGCCAGGACCAGGCGGGCGCCGGTCAGGAGCGCGGCGCACAGGTCCCAGAAGGAGGCGTCGAAGCTGGGCGAACCGAGTTGCAGCACGCGGCTGGTGTCGTCGAGGGCGAGCCGCTCGGTCTGGGCCGCGACGAGGCTGGGCAGGCCGCCGTGGGTGACGACGACGCCCTTGGGACGGCCGGTCGAGCCCGAGGTGTAGATGACGTAGGCCGGATGCCGAACGTCCACCGCCACCCCGGGATCAGTGACCGGACAACCGGCCGCGAACGCCAACTCCTCGACCACCAGCGCCGGACGGGCATCCGCGAGCATGAACTCACGCCGCGCCACCGGGTAGTCCGGGTCGACGGGCAGATAGGCGGCCCCCGCCTTCATCGTCCCCAGGATCCCCACGACCAGATCCACCGAACGCGGCAGCACCAAGGCCACCACATCCTCAGCCCCAACCCCCCGCCCGAGCAGGGCGTGCGCGAACCGGTTGGCACACGCGTCGAGTTCGGCGTAGGTCAGCTCCGTGGCACCGGCGGACACAGCGACCGCGTCCGGGCGGCGGGCCACCTGGCGCCGGAAGAGTTCGGTGAACGACGCGTCGGGCACCGGGACGGTGACGTGGGTCCGGACTTCGTCGGGGTGGAGGACGTCGAGGGTGCCGATCGGGCGGTCGGGGGTGGCGACCGCGGCGCCGAGCAGCCGTACCCATCGGTCGAAGAGGGTGCGGACGGTGTCCTGGTCGAAGAGGTCGGCGCTGTACTCGACGATCGCGTCAAGGCCGGCGGGCGTGCCGTCGGGGTGGCGGCGCTCGGTGAGGGCGAAGGCGAGGTCGAGGCGGGCGCTGCCGGTGCGCACGGGCTGGGAGGAGGTGTCCAGCCCTTCGAGGCCGAACGCGGTGTCCGGGACGTTCTGGACGGTGAGCAGGGTCTGGAAGAGCGGATGGTGGGAGAGGGAGCGGACCGGGTTCAGTTTCTCGACAAGGTGCTCGAACGGCACGTCCTGGTGGGCGTAGGCGGCGAGCGCCGACTCCCTTACCCGGGTGAGGAGTTCGGTGAAGGTCGGATCGCCCGAGGTGTCCGTGCGCAGCACCAGCGTGTTCACGAAGAACCCGACCAGATCGTCCAGCGCCTGATCGGTCCGGCCCGCGACCGGGCTGCCGACCGGGATGTCGGTACCCGCGCCGAGCCGGGTGTAGAGGGCCGCGAGGCCGGTCTGGAGGACCATGAAGAGGCTGGCGCCGTTGCGGCGGGCGAGGGCGGTGAGCGCGCCGTGCAGGGAGGCGTCGACGGAGGTCGTGAGTGTGCCGCCGCGATGGGTGGTCTGGAGCGGGCGCGGCCGGTCGGCGGGGAGGTGGAGGCGGTCCGGTAGCCCGGCCAGTGTGTCGGTCCAGTGGGCGAGTTGGCGTGCGTAGGTGCTGTCCGGGGCCGACTCGTCGCCCAGCAGGTCGCGTTGCCACAGGGTGTAGTCGGCGTACTGCACCGGCAGCGGCGCCCACGTGGGCTCCTCCCCCGCGCGGCGGGCCGCGTAGGCGCTCGCCAGGTCCGTCGACAGGGGGCGCAGGGACCACCCGTCGGCGGCGATGTGGTGCAGGGCGAGGAGGAGTACGTTCTCGTCGTCGCCGGTGGTGAACAGGTGGGCGCGCAGAGGGAGTTCGGCCGAGAGGTCGAAGGGGCGGCGGGCCGCCCCGTCGAGCAGGCCGGGCAGTTCCTCCTCGGTGGTCCGGGTGGTGCACAGGGTGATCTGCGTCGCGGGCAGAACGCGCTGCCGCGGTACGCCGTCCGTGTGCGGGAACACCGTGCGCAGCGTCTCGTGCCGGGCCACGACGTCCGTCAGGGCGGCGGCCAGGGCGGGCCGGTCGAGCGGGCCGCGCAGCCGTAGGGCGAGGGGCATGTGGTAGCCGGCGCCCGCGCCCTCCAGCCGGTGCAGGAACCACAGTCGGCGCTGCGCGTACGACAAGGGCAGTGGCTCGGGGCGCGTGGCGGGGGCCAGGGCCGGGCGGGCGTCGGCGGCATCCGCGAGGCACACGGCGAGTCCGGCGGGGGTCGGGGCCTCGAAGAGGCTGCGCAGGGGCAGTTCGACGCCCAGGGTGGCGCGGACGCGGGAGACGAGCCGGGTGGCGAGCAGGGAGTGGCCGCCCAGGTCGAAGAAGTCGTCGTCGGTACCGGCGCGTTCGACGCCCAGCACCTCGGCGAACAGGTCGCAGAGGATCTCCTCGCGCGGAGTGCGCGGGGCCCGGCTCCCTCGGGCGTCGGGTGCGGTGGGGGCGGGCAGGGCGGCGCGGTCGAGCTTGCCGTTGGGGGTGAGAGGCAGGGCGTCGAGGACGACGACCGTGCCGGGCACCATGTGGTCGGGGAGGCGGTCGCGCAGATGGCCCAGGAGGGCGGCGGGTACGGCGCTCCCGCCCGGCGCGGGGACGACGTAGGCGACGAGGCGGTCCGCGCGGGACACGACCGCGGCCCGGGCGACGGCCGGATGGGCGGCGAGGGCCACCTCGATCTCGGCCGGCTCGATGCGGAAGCCGCGTACCTTCACCTGGTGGTCGGCGCGGCCCAGGAACTCCAGCTCGCCGTCCGTGCGCCACCGCGCCAGGTCGCCGGTGCGGTACATGCGCGCGCCGGGTGGCCCGTAGGGGTCGGCGACGAAGCGCTCGGCGGTGAGGGCGGGCCGGTGGAGGTAGCCGCGGGCCAGGCAGACCCCGGCCAGGTACAGCTCGCCGGGCACGCCGGGCGGTACGGGGCGCAGCGCGGCGTCGAGGACCAGGGCGCGGGTGTGGTCGACGGGCCGGCCGACGGGCACCGGCAGCGGGCAGTCGTCGAGGTCGGCGGGCAGGGCGTACGCGGTGACGACATGCGTCTCGGCGGGCCCGTAGTGGTTGTGCAGCCGTCGGTCGGGGCGGCGGGCGGCGAGGCGGCGCAGGGCCCCGCCCAGCCGCATCGCCTCCCCTGCCTGGGCGATCGTGCGCAGGTCGGGCAGCGGGCGGCCGTGTTCCTCGGCGGCCTCGGCGACGGCCTCCAGGACCAGGGTCGGCGCGAACAGCTCCTCGACGCGGTGCCGTTCGAGCCAGGCGGTGAGGAGTTCGGCGCTGCGCCGCTGCTCCTCGGTGGGGACCACGAGGGTCTTGCCGAACAGCAGCGCGGACAGCGTCTCCTGCACGGAGACGTCGAACCCGGCGGCGGTGAACTGCGCGGTGCGGGTCCCGGGCCCGCCGCCCACGCTGCGGTGGTGCCAGCGCAGCAGGTTGACGAGCGCGGCCGACGGCATGACGACGGCCTTGGGGACGCCGGTGGAGCCCGAGGTGTAGATGACGTAGGCGGGGTGACGTCCGTCCACGGCCACCTCGGGGTCGGTGTCCGGCTGCCCGGCGGCCATGGACAAGTCGTCCAGCACCAGGGCGGGTTGCGCGTCCTCCAGCATGAACGCGCGCCGGGCGGCCGGGTATTCGGGGTCGACCGGCAGGTAGGCGGCACCGGTCTTGAGGACGGCGAGGACGGCGACGACGAGTTCGGGGCCGCGCGGGAGGGTGAGCGCGACGATGTCCTCGGCTCCGATGCCCCGGCCGAGGAGGGCGTGCGCGAGCCGGTTGGCGCGGGCGTCGAGCCCGGCGTAGGTCAGGACGGTGTCCTCGAAGACGACGGCGGGCGCGTCCGGAGTGGCCCGCACCTGGGCCCGGAACAGCTCGGGCAGCCCGGCGGATTCCTCCGTGGGCCCCTCGCTCCCGGCGAGAAGCTGCTCGCGCTCGTCGTCGAGAAGGACGTCGAACCGGCTGAGCGGCTGCCCGGGGGACTCGACCGCCTGCCGCAGCAGAGCGGTCCAGCGGGTGAGGAGCCGTTCGACGGTGGCGGTGTCGAAGAGGTCGGTGGCGTACTCGACATAGCCGCGGATGCCGCCCTCCTCACCGCCACTCGCGCGTTCCAGGAGGTGGAAGGACAGGTCGAACATGGCCGTGGTGGAGTGCACGGGCAGGATCTCGGCGCGCAGGCCGGGCAGTTCGAAGCCGCCGCGCGGTACGTTCTGCAGCGCGAGCAGCACCTGGAACAGCGGTTGCCGCGACAGCGACCGGGCCGGGTTGAGCGCCTCCACCAGATGGTCGAAGGGCAGTTCCTGGTGGGCGTAGGCGCCCAGCGCGGACTCCCGGGCGCGGCCCAGGAGTTCGGCGAAGGTCGGGTCGCCGGAGGTGTCCGTGCGCAGCACCAGCGTGTTCACGAAGAACCCGACCAGATCGTCCAGCGCCTGATCGGTCCGGCCCGCGATGAGGCTGCCGACGGGGATGTCGTCCCCGGCGCCGAGCTTGTTGAGCAGGGCGGCGAGGCCGGCCTGGAGCACCATGAAGAGACTGGCGCCGTGCTGCCTGGCCAGGCCGAGGAGACCGGTGTGCAGGTCGGCGTCGAGCGCCACGGGCAGCTGTCCGCCGGCGAAGGAGGGCGCGACGGGGCGCGGACGGTCGGTGGGCAGCTGGATCTGCTCGGGCAGTCCTCGCAGCGCCCCCGTCCAGTGGGCGGCCTGGCGGGCGAACAGGCTGTCGGGGGCGTCCGGTTCGCCGAGCAGTTCACGCTGCCAGAGGGTGTAGTCGGCGTACTGCACCGGCAGCGGCGCCCACGTGGGCTCCTCCCCCGCGAGCCGCGCCGCGTAGGCACCGGCCAGGTCCCTGGACAGCGGGCCCAACGACCAGCCGTCGCCCGCGATGTGGTGCACCACCACCACGAGGACGTGCCGGTCGGCCGCGGTCGCCAACAGCTCCGCGCGCACCGGGGGTTCGGTGGCGAGGTCGAAGGTCCGGCGTACGGCACGCTCCAGGAGCGCGGGCAGCCCGGAGTCGTCGGTCTCGGTGACGGGAAGCGCGGGGCGGGCCCGTTCGGCGTCGAGCACGCGTTGGTACGGGGTGCCGTCGTGCTGCGGGTAGAGGGTGCGCAGGACTTCGTGCCGGGCGACGACGTCCGCCAGGGCGGTGGCGAGGGCGGTGCGGTCGAGCGGACCGTCCAGCCGCCACGCCAGCGGAATGTGGTAGGCGGAGCCGGTGGAGTCCAACTGGTGCAGGAACCACAGCCGGCGCTGCGCCGGCGACAGCGGCAACCGCTCCGGCCGTGCGGCCGGCACCAGCGCGGGCCGTGCCTCCCCGGCACCGGTCAGGCCCTCGGCCAGCCCGCCGACGGTCGGCGTCTCGAAGAGGGCCCGCAGTTCGAGCTCCGCCCCGAGGGCGGCCCGCAGGCGGGCGACGAGCCGGGTGGCCAGCAGGGAATGGCCGCCCAGCCCGAAGAAGTCGTCGTCGACACCGACTCGTTCGACCCCCAGCACCTCCGCGAACAGCTCGGCGAGCACCTGCTCCTGCGGGGTGCGCGGCGCCCGTCCGACCGATGTGGGGGTGAACTCCGGTTCGGGCAGGGCGCGTCGGTCGAGCTTGCCGTTGACGGTCAGCGGCAGCGTCTCCAGCGCGACGAACGCCGAGGGGACCATGTACTCCGGCAGCCGCTCCCGCAGGTACTCCCGCAGGGAGCCGGTGGCACCGACGACATAGGCGACCAGCCGGGTGTCGTCCGTACGGTCCTGGCGTGCGACGACCGCCACATCACCGACCTCGGGATGCGCGGCCAACGCCGCCTCGATCTCCCCCAGCTCGATCCGGAAACCGCGCACCTTCACCTGGTCGTCGGCACGACCCACGAACTCCAGGGTGCCGTCGGCACGCATCCGGACCACGTCACCCGTGCGGTACATACGCGTACCCGGCGGACCGTAGGGGTCGGCGACGAAACGCGAGGCGGTCAGGGCCCGCTGGTTCAGATAGCCCCGGGCAAGGCCGGGTCCCCCGACGTACAGCTCGCCGACCACTCCCGTGGGGACGGGCCGCAGCCACCGGTCGAGGACGTAGGTGCGGAGATCCGGGATCGCCTTGCCGATGACGCTGGAGGGGTCGTCGGCGGATCGGGCGTCGAGGGTGGTGTGGGTGACATGGACGGTCGTCTCGGTGATGCCGTACATGTTCACCAGCACGGGCGCGTCATCCGCATGCCGGGCATACCAGTCGGCCAGCCGGGCAGGTTCGAGCGCCTCACCCCCGAACACGACAGTCCGCAACGCCAGTTCGGCGCCGTCCCGCTCCGCCTGCATCAACTGGTAGAAAGCGGACGGCGTCTGGTTCAACACCGTCACCCGCTCCTCGGCCAGCAACCGCAAGAACGCCTCAGGAGACCGCGACGTCCCGAACGGCACCACCACCAGCCGCCCACCATGCAGCAACGGACCCCACAACTCCCACACCGAGAAGTCGAAGGCGTAGGAATGGAAGAGCGTCCACACGTCGTCCGCGCCGAACGCGAACCACCGCCTCGTCGCCGCGAACAACCGCACCACATTCCCGTGCGGAACGACCACACCCTTCGGACGACCGGTCGACCCCGACGTGTAGATGACATAGGCCGGGTGCTGGGCGGACAACCGCACTCCGGGGTCGCCGTCCGCGAGGCCGTCCGTGTCCAGCACCGCCAAGTCGTCGACGACCAGCACCGGGCGGGCGTCCTCGACCATGAACTCCCGCCGCGCCGCCGGATAGTCCGGGTCCAGGGGCAGATAGGCGGCCCCCGCCTTGAGCACGCCCAGCACGGCCACGACCAGCTCCGCCGAACGCGGCAACGCCAGGGCGACGACGTCCTCGGGGCCCACACCGCGCCCGATCAGCGCATGAGCCACACGATTGGCACGCCGGTTCAACTCCCCGTACGTCAAGGAGACTTCACCCGACGTCACGGCAACCGCCTCCGGCGCCTCCCGCACCCGCGCCTCGAACAACCCCACAAGAGTGCCCTCGACCACCGACTCCACGGAAGCGGGCAGCGCCAGCCGCCGTTCCGCCACCGTCAGGACATCGAACCGGCTCAGCCGCCGCCCCGGCTCATCCACCGCCGACCTCAGCAGCCGCACCCACCGCTCACACAGGGACCGGACCGTCTCCGGGTCGTACAGGTCCCCGGCGTACTCGACGAAACCGTCCACGCCCTGCGGGGAGCCGTCGTCGCCGTGCCGCTCGGACATGGAGAAGATCAGGTCGAGCTTGGACGTCGTGGTGGTGAGCTGTACGGAGTCGGTGCGCAGGCCGGGCGGGGCGAAGTCGGCGCGGGGGGCGTTCTGTAGGACGAGCATGACCTGGAACAGCGGGTGGTGGGCCAGGGAGCGCGCCGGGTTGAGGGCCTCGACCAGGTACTCGAAGGGCAGGTCCTGGTGGGCGTAGGCGGCGAGGGCCACGTCCCGTACGCGGTCGAGGAGTTCGGCGAAGGTGGGGTCGCCGGAGGTGTCGGTGCGGAAGACGAGCGTGTTGACGAAGTAGCCGATCAGATCGTCGAGGGCCTGGTCGGTCCGGCCGGCGATGAGGCTGCCGACGGGGATGTCGTCCCCGGCGCCGAGCTTGTTGAGCAGGGCGGCGAGGCCGGCCTGGAGCACCATGAAGAGGCTGGTGCCCTGGTTGCGGGCCAAGTCCCTCAGTTCCTGGTGCAGTTCGGCGTCGAGCCGGACCCTGACGAATCCGCCCTGGTGCGAGGCGACAGCGGGGCGGGGCCGGTCGGTGGGCAGTTGGATCTGCTCGGGGAGGCCCTGCAGCGCGCTCGTCCAGTGGGCGGCCTGGCGGGCGAAGAGGCTGTCGGGGTCGGTGGCGTCGCCGAGGAGGCGGTGCTGCCAGAGCGTGTAGTCGGCGTACTGGACCGGCAGCGGCGCCCAGTCGGGTGCCTCACCCCGGCAGCGGGCCGCGTAGGCGTCGGCGAGGTTCTGCGCGAGCGGGCCGAGGGACCAGCCGTCGCCCGCGATGTGGTGGATGACGAGCAGGAGCACATGCTCGTCCGGGGCGAGCGCGAACAGCTCGGCGTACAGGGGCAGTTCGGTGGCGAGGTCGAAGGGGTGACGCAGGGCGTCGGCGAGTACCGTGTCCAGTTCCGCCTCGGTCGTGGCATGGGTACGCAGCGGCATCCGGGCCGTCTGCGGGCCGAGGATCCGCTGGTACGGCGTGCCGTCGAGCTGCGGGTACAGGGTGCGCAGGCTCTCGTGGCGGGCGAGGACATCGCGCAGGGCGGCCTCCAGCGCGGTCCGGTCGAGGGAGCCGTTCAGCCGCCAGGCGAGCGGGATGTTGTAGTTGGCGCTCGCGCCCTCCAACTGGTGCAGGAACCAGAGCCGGCGCTGCGCGAAGGACAGCGGGATCAGCTCGGGCCGGTCCTCGGAGGCGGTGAGGGCGAGACGGGCCTGTCCGGCACCCGTGAGGCTCGCCGCCAGCCCGGCCGGGGTCGGCACCTCGAACAGGGTGCGCAGCTCCAGCTCCACGCCGAGGGTGGCCCGTACCCGGGCGACCAGACGGGTCGCGAGCAGGGAGTGACCGCCCAGGTCGAAGAAACCGTCGTCCACCCCGGCCTCGGCGACCCCGAGGATCTCGGCGAACAGCTCGCACAGGATCTGCTCCTGCGGGGTACGCGGCGCACGCCCCGCCCCCAGCGTGCCGGCCTGGGGTTCGGGCAGGGCGCGTCGGTCGAGCTTGCCGTTGACCGTCAGCGGCAGCGCGTCCAGCGCGACGAACGCCGAGGGGACCATGTACTCCGGCAGCCGCTCCCGCAGGTACTCCCGCAGGGAGCCGGTGGGGCCGACGACATAGGCGACCAGCCGGGTGTCGTCCGTACGGTCCTGGCGTGCGACGACCGCCACATCACCGACCTCGGGATGCGCGGCCAACGCCGCCTCGATCTCCCCCAGCTCGATCCGGAAACCGCGCACCTTCACCTGGTCGTCGGCACGACCCACGAACTCCAGGGTGCCGTAGGCACGCAGACGGACCACGTCACCCGTGCGGTACATACGCGTACCCGGCGGACCGTAGGGGTCGGCGACGAAACGCGAGGCGGTCAGGGCCCGCTGATTCAGGTAACCCCGGGCGAGACCGGGCCCTGCCACGTACAACTCCCCCGACACACCGGGCGGTACCAGGCACAGGTGGTCGTCGAGGACGTAGGTCCGCAGGTCGGGGATCGCCTTGCCGATGACGCTGGAGGGGTCCTCGGCGGATCGGGCGTCGAGGGCGGTATGGGTGACATGGACGGTCGTCTCGGTGATGCCGTACATGTTCACCAGCACGGGCGCATCGTCCGCATGCCGGGCATACCAGTCCGCGAGCCGGGCAGGTTCGAGCGCCTCACCCCCGAACACGACAGTCCGCAGGGCCAGTTCGGCGCCGTCCCGCTCCACCTGCATCAACTGGTAGAAAGCGGACGGCGTCTGGTTCAGCACCGTCACCCGCTCCTCGGCCAACAGCCGCAAGAACGCCTCCGGAGACCGAGACGTCCCGAACGGCACCACCACCAGCCGCCCACCATGCAGCAACGGACCCCACAACTCCCACACCGAGAAGTCGAAGGCGTAGGAATGGAAGAGCGTCCACACGTCGTCCGCGCCGAACGCGAACCACCGCCTCGTCGCCGCGAACAACCGCACCACGTTCCCGTGCGGAACGACCACACCCTTCGGACGACCGGTCGACCCCGACGTGTAGATGACATAGGCCGGGTGCTGGGCGGACAACCGCACTCCGGGGTCGCCGTCCGCGAGGCCGTCCATGTCCAGCGCCACCAAGTCGTCGACGACCAGCACCGGGCGGGCGTCCTCGACCATGAACTCACGCCGCGCCGCCGGATAGTCCGGGTCGAGCGGCAGATAGGCGGCACCGGCCTTCATGACACCGAGCACCGCGACCACGAGGTCCGCCGAACGCGGCAACGCCAGAGCGACGACGTCCTCGGGGCCCACACCACGCCCGATCAGCGCATGAGCCACACGGTTGGCACGCCGGTTCAACTCCCCGTACGTCAGCCAGACTTCACCCGACGTCACGGCAACCGCCTCCGGCGCCTCCCGCACCCGCGCCTCGAACAACCCCACAAGAGTGCCCTCGACCACCGACTCCACGGAAGCGGGCAGCGCCAGCCGCCGCTCAGCCACCGTCAGGACATCGAACCGGCTCAGCCGCCGCCCCGGCTCATCCACCGCCGACCTCAGCAGCCGCACCCACCGCTCACACAGCGACCGGACCGTCTCCGGGTCGAAGAGGTCGGTGCTGTATTCCACGGTGCCGAGGAGTCCGGCGGGGCTGCCGTCGGGGGTCGTGCGTTCGGCGAGGTTGAAGGTGAGGTCGCACTTGGCGGTGCCGGTGGGGACCAGGCCGGTCGTGACGTGCAGGCCGGGCAGGTCGAACTCGCCGAGCGGGGCGTTCTGCAGGGCGAGCATCGTCTGGAAGAGGGGGTGGTGGGCGAGGGAGCGGGTCGGGTTGAGCTCCTCCACCAGATGCTCGAAGGGCAGATCCTGGTGGGCGTAGGCGGCCAGGGCGCCCCGGCGGACGCGGGCGAGGAGTTCGCCGAAGGTGGGGTCGCCGGTCAGGTCCGTGCGCAGGACGAGCGTGTTGACGAAGAAGCCGACCAGGTCGTCGGCGGCCTCGTCGGTACGCCCTGCGACGGGCGCGCCGAGGGGGATGTCGGTACCGGCGCCGAGTTTGCCGAGGAGGGCGGCGAGGCCGGCCTGGAGCACCATGAAGAGGCTCGCGCCGTGCCTCCGGGCCAGGCCGACGAGGCCGGCGTGCAGGTCGGCCTCCAGATGGAGTGCCAGCTGGGCGCCGGCATGGGTGGTGGCGGCCGGGCGGGGGCGGTCGAAGGGGAGGTCGAGGCGCTCGGGGAGTCCGGCCAGCTGCTCGCTCCAGTAGGCGAGTTGACGTGCCGACAGGCTGTCCGGGTCGGTGGCGTCGCCGAGGAGGCGGTGCTGCCAGAGCGTGTAGTCGGCGTACTGGACCGGCAGCGGGGGCCAGTTGGGCTGCTCGCCCTGGCAGCGGGCCGCGTAGGCGCGGGTGACGTCGGCGGCCAGCGGACCCAGGGACCAGCCGTCTCCGACGATGTGGTGGACGACGAGGAGGAGGACGTGTTCGTCGGGTGCGAGGGCGAACAGCCGTGCGTGCAGGGGAAGTTCGGCGGAGAGGTCGAAGGGGCGGCGGGAGGCTTGGGTGAGCCGGTCCGGGAGGTCGGCCTCGGTGGTGTCGGTGACGGGGAGGGGTGGGACGGCGGTCTCGGTGTCCAGGATCCGCTGGACGGGCACGCCGTGCTCGTCGGGGAAGACCGTGCGCAGGCTCTCGTGACGGGCGACGACGTCCCGCAGGGCCGCCTGGAGGGCGGGGCGGTCGAGGGTGCCGGTCAGGCGCAGGGCGAGCGGGATGTGGTAGGTGGCGCCGGTGCCCTCGACGCGTTGCAGGAACCACAGGCGGCGCTGGGCGGAGGACAGCGGTACGGCGTCCGGGCGCTCGTGGGGGCGCAGCGCGGGCCGGGTGTGGCCGGAGTCGGCGGTGTCCAGGGCCGCGGCCACGCCGCCCGGGGTCGGTGCGTCGAACAGGTCACCGAGGCGTGGTCCGGTGCCGAGGGCGGTGCGGATGCGGGCGAGGAGGCGCAGGGCGAGCAGGGAGTGGCCGCCGAGTGCGAAGAAGTCGTCGTGGACGCCGACGTGCGGCACACCGAGGACGTCGGCGAAGAGTCCGCATAGGAGTTCCTCGTAAGGGGTGCGGGGGGCTTGGGTCACCGGGGCGGTGGCCGGGGCCGGGGCGGGCAGGGCGCGGTGGTCGAGTTTCCCGGTCGGGGTGAGGGGCAGGGCGTCGAGCGGGACGAAGGCGGCCGGGACCATGTGGTCGGGGAGGCGGTCGCGCAGGTACTCCCGCAGGCCGCCGATTCCGGCGGTTCCGGTTCCGGCGCCGGCCACCGGGACGACGTACGCGACCAGGACCGGTTCGTCGCCGTCGTGGCGGGCGACTACGGTCGCCCGGACCACCGCCGGGTGGTCGGTCAACCGGGCCTCGATCTCCGCGGGTTCGACCCGGAAGCCACGGATCTTGACCTGGTCGTCGGCCCGGCCGAGATGTTCGAGGGCGCCCCCGGAGGTACGGCGGACGATGTCACCGGTGCGGTACATACGGGCGCCGGGCGGCCCGTAGGGGTCGGCGACGAAGCGGGAGGCGGTCGGGACCGGCCGGTCGAGGTAGCCGCGGGCCAGGCCGGTGCCCGCGAGGTACAGCTCGCCGGAGACACCGTCCGTGACCGGTTGCAGGGCGCTGTCGAGGACGTGGACGCGTACGCCGGCGACCGGGTGCCCGATCGCCGGGCGGGGGGTGGCGGCGAGGTCGGCGGTGGTGGCGTCGACGGTGCACTCGGTGGGGCCGTAGAAGTTGTGGACGTGTACGCCGTCGGCGGCGCGCAGTCGGCGCCAGAGGTCCTCGGGTACGGCCTCGCCGCCGGCGACGATCACGGACGGCCGCCGGTGGTCGTCGGTCAGCAGGCCGTGGTCGAGGAGAACGCGCAGGTAGGAGGGGGTGGCGTTGAGGAGGTCGAGGCGGTGGCGGTCGAGATGCGCGAGGAAGGCGTCCGGGTCGGTCCAGGTGGCGCGGTCGAGGACGTGCAGTTCGTGCCCGCCGAAGAGGCAGGCGAGCTGGTCCCAGGAGGCGTCGAAGGAGAGGGAGGTGGTCAGCGCCACCCGCATCCTGGGCGTGGCGTAGAGGGTGCCGAGCTGGTGGCGGACCAGGTTCGCGACGGCCGAGTGCGGGGTGACGACGCCCTTGGGGCGGCCGGTGGTGCCCGAGGTGTGGATGACGTACGCCGGGTGGCGGGGGTCGCGCGGCGCGGACGGGGCGGTCGGCGGGTGGGCGGCGAGCCGGGCGGCCGTGTCGGGGGCGTCGAGGACGACGACCGTCCTGGAGGGAGAATCCTCGGGCAGCCGGGGCCGGGTGGCCGTGTCCGTCACCAGGACGACCGGGCGGGTGTCGTCGAGGAGGCCGGCCAGGCGGGCGGCCGGGTGGTCCGGGTCGAGGGGGACGTAGGCCGCACCGGTCTTCAGCACGGCGAGGACCGCGACGACCAGTTCGTTCGAGCGGGGCAGCGCGAGGGCGACCCGGCGCTCCGGGGCGGCGCCGTGCGCGGCGAGGACATGCGCCAACCGGCTTGCGTGGCAGTCGAGTTCGGCGTACGTCAGGGTGGTGGCGTCGGTGCCGACGACGGCGACGGCGTCCGGGGTACGGCGTGCCTGCTCCTCGAAAAGGTCGGCGAGGTGCGCGCCGGGGGCCGGGGCGGTCGTCTCCCGGGTGCGCCCCGGGAGGGGGACGCGGCCGAGGGGCCGGTCGGGGTCGCTCTCGGCGAGGCTCTTCAGGAGGGCGGTCAGGCCGTCGCGGTGGGCCAGGCGTTCGTCCTCGTCCCAGGCGTCGGCGGCGGCCTGGAGCTTGAGGTGCGGGCCGGTGCCGTCGTGCCGGTCCAGCGCCCAGACGGCGAGTTCGGTGGCGGGGCCCTCGGCGAGACTGTGCGCGGTGGCCCGTAGCCCTGCGAAGTCCAGGTCGCTGTCGAAGGACATGATGTTGACGACGGCGGAGTAGGCCGAGCCGGGGATGCCGGGCAGGCCGAGGTCGCGGTGCAGGTCCTCGCCGCGGTAGCGCTGGTGGCGCAGGGCGGCCCGGACCTCGGCCTCGACCTGGCCCACCAGTTCCGACCACGGCGTCGCGGGCCGGACGGTCAGCCGCAGCGGCACCATGTTGGACACCACGCCCGGGGTGGCGGTCAGGACCGGGTCGCCGGGGTCGCGGCCGGTGACGGGCAGCCCGAGGAGCAGGTCCTGCGCGCCGGTGCGGCGCTGCACATACAGCGCGGTGGCCGCGATCAGCACGCGCGACCAGCGGGTTCCGGCGCGGGCGGCCAGGGTGCGCAGGGCGTGGCGTACGGGTTCGGCGGGCAGCGGGGTGTGGCGCGGGCCGGCGGTGAGTTGCCCTGCGGAACGGCCGATGCGGGCGGGTTCGGGGAGGCCGGCGAGGCGCTCGGTCCAGTGCGCGCGGTCCGCGGTGCAGCGGTCGGAGGACCGGTAGGCGGCGTCGCTGTCGACGACGGCTCGCAGCGGCGGGAACGGCGTCGGGTCCGGCGTACGGCCCGCCGCGAGCGCCGTGTGGACGGCGGCGACGCGGCGGGCGATCAGCGCGTAGCCGAGGCCGTCGGAGAGGAGGTGGTGGTAGCTGTGGTACCAGAGGTGGTGGTCGTCGGCGAGCCTGATCAGGGCCAGGCTGAAGAGGCGGTCACGGGTGAGGTCGAGGGGACGGAGCCGGTCGGCGGCCATCCACTCCAGGGCGGCGGCGCGCGAGCCGAACTCGAGGTGGCGGACGGTGTGTTCGCCGTGCGTGTCCGACCGCCTCAGGATCTGGCGCGGACCGTCGTCGCCGTCGGTGAACCCCACGTGCAGGGCCTCGTTCTCGGCGACGACCGTGCGCAGCGCGGTGTGCAACAGGTCGGTGTCGAGGGGGCCTGCGATGTCCAGGTACTCACCGATGCGGTACGTCGGGATCACTCCGTCGGTCCGCTGTTCGGCGAGCCAGAGTTCGCGCTGAGCCGCCGTCAGGGGCAGGGCGACGTCATCGCGAGCAGACATGGGGGTACCTCCAGAGATGCTGTACGGGTTCGGCGCCGCCGTCGGCCGGTGGGAGCGAGGGACGACGGTCAGCCGTGGGACGGGACCGGCCGGTGGGCGGAGGGTGCGGTGGTGGGGTGGGCCTGGGCGGCATCGCCCGTTCCGGGCCGGTTGGGGTTTCCGGAGCCGGCTGGGCTTCCGAACCGGCTGGTCTGCCTGGCTGTCGATCCGATCGGCCGGCTCAGGATCTCGCGGTCGGCCACTGGGTCCGCGGGGTTCGGTCCGCAGGGCTCGGCGCACGCACCTGGTCCGTGCCCCACCCCGACCCGGACCCCGAACCGCGCCCCCGCCGCGCACACCGCCCCGCGGCGCGGATCCGCGACTCGTCCGGTCGCGTCGCGCGTCGCGGCGCCTGTCACGCCGCCTGTTCGCCCGCCTGTAGTTTCCAGAGGGAGGCGTAGAGGCCGCCGCGGGCGAGGAGTTCGGTGTGGTTGCCCTGTTCGGCGACGAGGCCGCCCTTGTCGAGGACGTGGATCCAGTCGGCGTTGCGGATGGTGGACAGACGGTGGGCGATGACGACGAGGGTGCGGTTCTCGGCGAAGGTGCGCAGGGTGCGCTGGATGGCCGCCTCGGTCTCGTTGTCCACCGCGGAGGTGGCCTCGTCGAGGACGACGAGCGGCGGGTCCTTGAGGATGGCGCGGGCGAGGGCGAGGCGTTGGCGCTGCCCGCCGGACAGCGCCGCGCCGCGTTCCCCGATCAGGGTGTCGTAGCCGTCGGGCAGGGCTTCGATGAAGGGGTGCGCCTCGGCCATGCGGGCGGCGCGCTCCAGGTGTTCCGGGGGCGCGTCGAAGCTGCCGTAGCGGATGTTGTCGGCGATGGTGCCGTCGAAGAGGAACGGGTCCTGGGCGACGAAGCCGACCGCGCCGCGCAGCCCCTGCCGGGAGAGGTCGCGTACGTCGCGGCCGTCGAGCAGGATCTGCCCGGAGTCGGTGTCCTGGAAGCGCATGAGGAGTTTGGCGATGGTGGTCTTGCCGGAGCCGGTGGGGCCGACGATGCCGGTGACGCGGCCGGGAGCGATCCGCAGGGAGAGCCGGTTGAGGACGGGTGGGCGGCCGGGGTAGGCGAAGGTGACGCGGTCGAGGGTGACCGCTCCCCTGACCTCCGCCGGGTCCACGGGCTGTGCGTGCCCCACGGGTTCGGTGGGCAGGGCGTGCAGTCGGCGGACGCGGTCGTGGGCGGAGAGGGTGCGCTGGTACTGGTCGACGATCGTGCCGAGCCGGGTGAGCCGCAGCAGGACCTGCTGGGGCAGTCCGATGAGTGGGCTGAACACCTCGAAGGGGATGCTGCCGTCGAGGACCGAAAGACCGCCGAGGAGCAGGGTGGCGGTCATCGAGGCGGTGGTGACGGCGCGGATCGTCTCGGCGTGGCGGACGGTCGAGCGGTCGGTGCGTCCGTTGCTCTTGCGGCACACCTCGCCGAGGTCGGCGACGCGCCGCGCCTCGTACTCCTCGGTGCAGAAGCTCTTGACGGTGGCGCCGGCCTCCAGGCTGTTGACCAACTGGCTGTGCAGTCGGGCTCGTTGCTCGCCGGCTTCGGCGTAGTCGGCGGCGACGCGGTCCCGTTGGTGGAAGGACAGCCAGGCGACGATCGGCATCGGCAGGAAGGCGATCCAGGCGATGCCGGGCGCGAGGAGGAGGAAGGCGGGGACCAGAACCAGGAAGCTGGTGGCGAGTTGGACCACGTCGTTGGCGGATGTGGCGAAGAACGCGCCGAGTTGGCCGACGTCCTCGGTCAGGACGCCCGCGACCCGGGTGGTGCGCTCGCCTTCGAGATGGCGCAGTTCGAGCTGCTGCACCTGGGTGTAGGTGGCGTTGAGCCAGTCGTGCTGTACGGCCTGGCCGAGCTCCCGCCACGCGACGTTCGCCGCGTACGACAGTCCGGCGACGGCGGCGCAGGACACGGCCGCCGCTGCCGCGAGGAACCACAACTGGGCGGAGGCGCCGGTCAGTCCGAGGGCGAGGAGCGGTGCGGCCTCGCCCTTGATGAGGACGAGTGCGACCCAGCCGAGGAAGAGGCCGAGCGACACCTCGGCGAGCTGGCACAGGGCGGAGAGCCCGGAGGCGAGGACGAGCCGGGGTCTGTGCGGTCCGACGAGGTCGAGGAGGGACCGCAGGCCCGAGGTGCCGGGGGGCGGGGCGGTCGTGCCGGTGGAGGGGGACGTCTCGTCGGCGGTCGGTTCGTGGGTGGCCGGCTCGGCGACGGTGCGTACGGCCCGGCGGACGACGACGGCCGTGGCGGTGACGACGGCGCCGAGCACGACGAGGGGCCTGCGCAGGAGCTTGCCGGGGCCGAGGGCGAGCGCGGCGAGGGCGGCGCCGCCGGTGAGCTGGAGGGCCGCGGGAACCGGACTGTTTTCGCTCTCCTCCGCCGGCTCGGATTCAGCGGCCGTACGGGGTGGCGCACAGCGCATGACGGCGGCCAGGGAATTCCTGATGATTTCGCCGATCTGAGGGGTTCCCAGGCGTGCGTCGTGGAGGACGAGCACGCCTCCGGTGACTTCGCTGACTCTTGCCGATTTGATGCCCGGAACCTTTTCAAGAACATCCGCGAAGACTTCTGCGAGATGTTTCCTGCCCGCCATTTCGGGAATCTTCCAGCGCTGCCGCCCGGGAACGGCGGAGCACATTCTCACCAGCGATGTCATTTCAGCAGATCCCCGAGATGTTTCCGTGCAGGGTGCGGTGCGTGGGTGGTCAGTTCGCCTTGCCCGTGGCGACGGCGGGGGTGCGCCCCTTGGGGGCCGTCTTGGGTTGGCCGTCGGACGCGGCGGGCTTCGCGCCGTCGGTCGCCGACGCGGGCTCGGCGTTCCCGCCACCGCTCGCCATCTGGGCCGCGACGACTTCGGCGGTGACTTCCGCGGCGAGATCCTGAAGCCCCTCGCCCGCCTCGTGGGCGGCGCGTTTCACTTCCAGGACCAGGCTCACCGAGGTCTTCACCAGACCTCGCATCAGCGGTTTGACGACCCTTTTGGCGAGGGGGGCTGCGATGAGGCCGATGAGGAACGGGGGAACTACGGGAGGCATGACGCGTACCCCTTCTTTTTTCATGTGCGAACGCGAGTCAGACTAACCGAGCAAAGGGGGCCGAAACCAAGCCGAGACCTGGCCCGTCACCCATAAGGGTAAGCACCCCGGGGAAAAACGGCGGGTTCCGGCCAGCGTGGCCGGTCCGGGGTGGGAGTCGGGCCGGACACGGACCATTTGCATGCTGCACGCTCCGTGTAATTCATGGGGAAAGAACCGTCGGCCGACACGATCCGCTCCCGTCCGGGCCTGTCGAAACCATTGACGAGGACATGCAAGCCCCTTATGTTCTGGCCGAAGTTACGAACTACGTTCGAAATTACGGACAAGGGACGGTCTCGTATGCCTCGGATGTCTCGGGAGCACCTGCCCGCACGCCGCAGACCCCTGCTCGTCTGTGTGCTCGCCCTGCTGGTCGCCCTGGTGGCGGCCACGCAGCCGGTGTCCGCGGCGGACGGCCGCCCGTACACCAACCCGCTGAAATCGGCCAAGGGCGCCGACCCCTGGCTGGAGTACTACGACGGCAACTACTACCTGATCACCACGACGTTCACGGGCGTCCTCGGCATCCGCAAGTCGCCGACCCTGGCGGGCCTCGCCACCGCGCCCAGCGTGCAGGTGTGGTCGGACACCACCTCGACCCGCAACAACAACATCTGGGCACCGGAGATCCACCAGTTCAACGGGCACTGGTACCTGTACTACTCGGCCGCCCCGGCGGGTGTCGCCTGCTGCGACTCCCAGCGCACCCATGTCCTGGAGAGCGCCGGCACCGACCCGCTGGGCCCGTACACCTACAAGGGCTCGCTCACCGGCTCCAACCTCGATCCGGGCGGCTGGCTGATCGACGCGAGCGTGGTGCAGGCGAACGGCAGGCTGTATCTCGTCGGCAGCGGCTCCGTGAACGGCAGCAGGCAGAGCCTGGTCATCGCGCCGATGAGCAACCCGTACACCCTGTCCAGCAGCACCTTCACGGTCATCTCCAGCCCCACCCTGAGCTGGGAGACCTCGGGCGCGCCGGTCAACGAGGGCCCCGAGCCGCTGTACCACGACGGCCGTACGTTCCTCACCTTCTCCGCGAGCTACTGCCAGACCGCCGACTACAAACTCGGCCTGCTCGAACTGACCGGCTCCGATCCGCTCAGCGCGGCCTCCTGGACGAAGACGCAGACCCCCGTCTTCCAGCGCAGTGACGCGAACGGCGTCTACGGGCCCGGTCACAACGGCTTCTTCAGCTCGCCCGACGGAACCGAGAACTGGATCGTCTACCACGCCAACTCCTCCTCCGGCGGGGGCTGCGGCAACGGCCGTACGACGCGGGCACAGAAGTTCACCTGGAACGCCGACGGCACCCCGAACTTCGGCACCCCGGTGGCGCTCGGCACGACACTCCCCGGGCCCTCCGGGGAGACTGCGGCGACCCCGACGTCGTACACGCTCGTGAACCGCAACAGTGGCAAGTGCCTTGACCTGGAGGGGAGTTCCAGCGCCAACGGTACGAACGTCCTGCAGTGGACCTGCACCGGCGGGGCCAACCAGAAGTGGAAGGTGGAGGACCTCGGCGACGACACCAGCCGGCTGGTGAACGTGGCCACCGGCGGGGTGCTGGACACCGCCGACTGTTCCACCGCCGACGGCGCCGACCTGCGCCAGTGGTCCTGGCTCAACAACAAGTGCCAGCGTTTCCGGCTGGTCTTCACCAGCGCCGGCGACTACGTCCGGCTGGTGAACGAGAACAGCGGCAAGGTCGCCGACGTCGCGGACTGCGGAACGGCGAACGGCACCGACGTACGGCAGTGGACCTGGCTGAACAACAACTGCCAGCAGTGGCGCCTCGTGCCCACCACCTGACCCCGTCAACTCCCCCCTTTTTTGGAGAACCCCCTTGAGACGCAACGCCGTTCGGCTGCTGCTGGCCGTCCTCGTCGCCCTCGCGGCCGTCCTCACCGGCGTCGGCGCCCCCGCGCAGGCGGCCGTGCCGGACTCCCCCGCCGTGACGTACACCAACCCGATCGCCGCGCAGCGCGCCGACCCGCACATCTTCAAACACACCGACGGCTACTACTACTTCACCGCCACGGTCCCCGAGTACGACCGCATCGTGCTGCGCCGGGCGACGACCATCCAGGGCCTGTCGACGGCCCAGGAGGTCACCATCTGGACCAAGCACACCAGCGGGATCATGGGCGCGCACATCTGGGCGCCGGAGATCCACTTCATCGACGGCAAGTGGTACGTGTACTTCGCGGCCGGGTCGACGTCGGACGTGTGGGCCATCCGGATGTACGTCCTCGAAGGCACCGGTGCCAACCCGCTGACCGCGACCTGGACCGAGAAGGGCCAGATCACGACCACCTGGGAGAGCTTCTCGCTGGACGCCACCACCTTCGTGGTGAACGGTGTCCGTTATCTCGCCTGGGCGCAGCGCAACCCGTCCGAGGACAACAACACCAGCCTGTTCATCGCGAAGATGGCCAATCCCTGGACGGTCTCCGGCACTCCGGCGGAGATCTCGCAGCCGACGCTCTCCTGGGAGACCGTCGGTTACAAGGTCAACGAGGGCCCGGCGCTGATCCAGCACGGCGACAAGGTCTTCCTGACCTACTCGGCGAGCGCGACCGACGCCAACTACTGCATGGGGATGCTGACCGCGTCCGCGACGGCCGACCTCACCGACCCGGCGTCCTGGTCGAAGGGTTCGTCGCCGGTCTTCCAGTCGAGTGCGGCGACCTCGCAGTACGGTCCCGGCCACAACTCGTTCACCGTCTCCGAGGACGGCAAGTCCGACATCCTCGTCTACCACGACCGCAGCTACAAGGACATCACCGGTGACCCGCTGAACGACCCCAACCGGCGCACCCGGGTGCAGAAGGTGTACTGGAAGGCCGACGGCACGCCCGACTTCGGCATCCCGGTGGCCGACGGGGTCACCCCGCAGCGGTTCTCCTCCTACAACTACCCGGACCGTTTCGTACGCCACTGGGAGTACCGCGCCAGGATCGAGGCGAACGTCAGCCCGCTGGCCGACTCGCAGTTCCGGGCGGTCACCGGTCTGACGGGCACCGGCACGGTGTCCCTGGAGTCGGCGAACTTCCCCGGCTACTACCTGCGGCACAAGAACTTCGAGGTCTGGCTGGAGAAGAACGACGGCACGTCGACGTTCGCCTCCGACGCCAGCTTCTACCGGCGCGCCGGACTCGCCGACTCGGCGGGCGTCTCGTACGAGTCGTACAACTACGCGGGCCGCTACGTCCGGCACTACAACTACCTGCTGTACGTGCAGACTCCGAGCACGACCACGGACAAGGGAGACGCCACTTTCTACGCCCAGTAGGGGCGTGAGGGACGCACATCGACGAGGCTATACATAGAGTGTATACGCTCTATGTATAGTCTCGACATGCGTTTTCTGACCAGGAAGATGAAGAACACGGGGGCCTGGTTGCGTCCCGTCGCCATGTCGGCGGCGGCCGCCTCACTGGCAGCGGCCCTGACCGGCTGCGGCGGTCTCGACACCACCGCCCCGAGCGCCGCCCGGGCCCGTCCCGCGGCCACCACCCAGGCCGCCGCCCGCTTCGGCACCGTCGACTGCCGCGAGGTGAAGTGCATCGCGCTCACCTTCGACGCGGGGCCCAGCGAGAACTCCGCCCGTCTGCTGGACATCCTCAAGGAGAAACAGGTCCCGGCGACCTTCTTCCTGCTGGGGAAACGGCACATCGAGAAGTACCCGGAACTCGTCAGACGCATGGCCGACGAGGGCCACGAGGTGGCCAGCCACACCTGGGACCACAGGATCCTCACCCGTATCCGGCCGGACGAGATACGTGAGGAACTCAAGCGCCCCAACGACGAGATAGAGCGCCTCACCGGGCGGGCGCCCACCCTGATGCGCCCGCCGCAGGGCCGCACGAACGACACCGTGCACAAGATCTCCCGCGAGCTGGGCCTCGCGGAGGTGCTGTGGACGGTGACCGCCAAGGACTACACGACGACCGACCCCGCGCTGATCACCCGGCGCGTCCTCGCCCAGGCCGGCCGGGACGGCATCATCCTGCTGCACGACATCTACGACGGGACCGTGCCGGCCGTGCCCGGGATCATCGACGCGCTGAAGGAACGCGGGTTCGTGTTCGTGACCGTGCCGCAGCTGCTGGCGCCCGGGACGGCGGAACCGGGCAGGGTCTACCGCTGACGGTCCACCGCGGGCTCACCAGGTCAGGTGCAGCTCGGCCGGCGCGCGGTGGATCAACGTGGGCCGCATCCGGACGGGTTGGCCCTCGGCGAGCCGCAGTTTCGGCAGACGGCTCGTCAGCTCCCGCAGGGTGATGCGGAGTTGTTCGCGGGCCAGCTGGGCGCCGGGGCAGGCGTGCGGGCCGAGGCCGAAGGCGAGGTGGCGGGCGGGCGGACGGGTGATGTCGAACTCGTCCGGGCGCGGATGCCGTGAGCCGTCCCGGCCCGCCGCGCCGAAGCCGACGAACAGCGAGGCACCGGCGGGGAGTTCGGTACCGGCGAGGGTCACAGGGCGGGTGGTGACCCGGCGGAAGCCCTGGAGCGCGGTGTCGTGACGGGCGGCCTCCTCGACCGCCGCCGGGATCCGGTCCTCGGGCTCCGCGCACAGCAGCTCCCACTGCTGCGGGTGGCGCAGCAGGTGCAGGACGGTGGTGCCGATCAGCGCGGTGGTGGTCAGGTGCCCGGCGAGCAGCAGGTTCTGGAGGGCCGAGACGGCCTCGTGCCGTTCCTCCAGGGTGAGTTCGCCGGGCGTGGCGGCCACCGAGGCGACGATCTCCGTGCAGAGGTCCTCGCGCGGGTCGGCATGGCGTTCCCGGGCGTACCGGTCGAGGATGTGCTGCGCGGCGACGACGTCCTCGGCGGCGGCGATCTGCTCGTCCTCCGGCAGCGGCCGGAACAGCAGTTCCTCGGCGCGGTGTCCGCCGTGCACGACCGCCGGCACGTCGGCGGGGTCGAGGCCGACGATCCGCCCGACGACCTCGCCGGGGAGCTTCCCGGCGTACGCCGCCATCAGCTCCACATGCCCGGCGCCGGCGAACTCCTCGACGAGGGCGGCGGCACGCTCGGCGGCGTAGGGCAGGACGGCGGCGACGCGGGCCGGGGAGAGGCCGCGCACGATCGGCGCGCGCAGCCGCTGGTGCGCCTCTCCGTCGGAGCCGACGACCACCGGGCGCCCGCCGAAGCCGCCGCCGAGGACGGCGAACGCGGCGGGCGAGGGCAGGACGTCGGGCCTGAGCGCCCCCGCGGAGGAGAAGTCCACGGGCCTGCGCAGTACTTCGCGGACGTCGGCGTCGCGGGCCACCAGCCAGGCGTCGAGTTCGGGGACGTGCAGGAGCCCGTCGGCGCGCTGCGCCCGGGCGTAGAGCGGATACGGATCCCGCTGCAACTGGTCGAGTCTGCCTAGCCCTTCGCCGTCCACGGGGCGTCCTTCCGGCCGGTGGTGGGAGTCCGCGTTCATGCTGCCGTACGGGCGTACGGGTGGGTAGGGGACATACGGGACTGGGCCAAGCGTGTGACCCGTCGGGGAACGCGCCGCCGGGGGCCTCCGACTCCCTACGATCACTGCGTGGTCATCTTCCAGCTCGAACGCACGGCGCCCCTGTCCCCCGACGAGGCGTGGCGCCGGCTCACCGAGTGGCGCCGGCACGGTGACGTGGTCCCGCTGACCCGCGTCATCGTGGTCACTCCCCCGCCGTACGGAGCGGGCGCGGTGGTCGTGGCCCGTACGGGCCTCGGTCCGTTCGCCTTCGAGGACCGGATGGAGGTCACCGTGTGGCAGCCGCCGGCCGAGGACGAGCCCGGTCTGTGCCGGCTGGAGAAGCTCGGCCGGGCGGTGCGCGGCTGGGCCGAGATCGAGGTCCGTCACGGCCCCGGCGGCCGGGCCAGGGTGGTCTGGCGGGAGGAACTGCGCTTCCGGTTCGTCCCCTCCTTCCTCGACCCGCTCGTCGGGTCCACGGCCCGCCGGGTCTTCGGCCGCGCGGTGAACCGTCTGCTGCGGCGGGCGTGAGAAGGCACTCCAGAGGTACTCCAGAGGTACGCGCTCAGGTAGGCGGTCAGGTGGGCGGTCAGAAGTACGCGGTCAGAGGTACGCGGTTCAGGCCACCGATCCGATGCTCAGCTGCGGTGCCGATGTCGTGTCGTGGTGGATCGGGGTGTGGGCGCCGGTGAGGGGGACACCGGTGCCGCCGCGCCGGTCGGCGACGATCTCCGCGGCGATGGCCAGGGCGGTCTCCTCGGGGGTACGGGCGCCGAGGTCGAGGCCGATGGGTGACCGCAGGCGCGCCAACTCCAGTTCGGTGACGCCGACTTCGCGCAGTCGCTCGTTGCGGTCCAGGTGCGTCCGGCGGGAGCCCATGGCGCCGACGTAGGCGACGGGCAGGCGCAGCGCCAGCCGGAGCAGGGGTACGTCGAACTTGGCGTCGTGGGTGAGGACGCACAGGACGGTGCGGCCGTCGACCTCGGTGCGCTCCAGGTACCGGTGCGGCCAGTCGACGACGATCTCGTCGGCCTCCGGGAAGCGCGCCCGCGTCGCGAACACCGGGCGGGCGTCGCACACGGTCACGTGGTAGCCCAGGAACCTGCCGACCCGGACCAGCGCCGACGCGAAGTCGATCGCGCCGAAGACGATCATCCGGGGCGGCGGGACGGACGACTCGACGAGGACGGCCAGCGGGGTTCCGCAGCGGGAGCCCTGGGCGCCGATCTCCAGGACGCCGGTACGGCCCGCGTCGAGCAGCGCGCGGGCCTCGGCGGCGACCGTGCGGTCCAGTTCGGGATGCGCACCGAAGCCACCGCCGTAGCCGCCGTCGTCGTAGCCGCCGCCGTAGCCGCCGTCGTAGGTGCCGTCCCAGGTGCCGTCGGGGTGGACGAGCAGTGCGCGGCCGACGAGTTCGGCCGGGCCGGTGACGATCCGGGCCAGGGCCGCCGCCCCGCCGCTGGTGGCGGTGGCGAGCGCGGCCTCGACCAGCGGGCGGACGGGGTCGCGGGACCGTACCGGTGTGACGAGGATGTCGATGATCCCGCCGCAGCTGAGGCCGACGGCGAAGGCGTCGTCGTCGCTGTAGCCGAAGCGTTCGAGCACCGACTCCCCGTCGGACAGCGCCTGTTGGCACAGTTCGTAGACCGCGCCCTCCACACAGCCGCCGGAGACCGAGCCGATCGCGGTGCCGTCGGCGGCCACCGCGAGGGCGGCGCCCGGCTGCCGGGGCGCGCTGCCGCCGACGGCCACCACGGTGGCGACGGCGAAGTCGCGGCCCTGCTCCACCCACCGGCCCAGTTCCTCGGCGATGTCCAGCATGTCTCGGTCTCCTAGACGGTCGGGAGCGGGTCGGTGCACGCCCAGCCGGTTCTTCTCACAGGGATGGAGGGCGAAACAGCCCGGAAGGATGCCTCAGAGACTCGTGCCCGTGAGGTGTTCCGGACGCACCGGCGTCCTGTTCAGCTCCAGTCCGGTCGCGTCGCGGATCGCCGCGAGGACGGCGGGAGTCGACGACAGGGTGGGGGCCTCACCGATGCCGCGCAGCCCGTACGGGGCGTGGTCGTCGGCGAGTTCGAGCATGTCGACGGGGATGGTCGGCGTGTCGAGGATGGTGGGGATGAGGTAGTCCGTGAAGGAGGGGTTGCGCACCTTCGCGGTCTTCGGGTCGACGACGATCTCCTCCATGACGGCCACGCCCAGTCCCTGGGTGGTGCCGCCCTGGATCTGGCCGAGGACGGACAGCGGGTTGAGTGCCTTGCCGACGTCCTGGGCGCAGGCCAGCTCGATCACCTTCACCAGGCCGAGCTCGGTGTCGACCTCGACGACGGCGCGGTGCGCGGCGAAGGAGTACTGGACGTGTCCGTTGCCCTGTCCGGTGCGCAGGTCGAAGGGCTCGGTCGGCCGGTGCCGCCACTCCGCCTCGACCTCCACCGTCTCCTCGCCGAGCACGTCGACCAGATGGGCGAGGACCTCACCGCCGTCGGTGACGACCTTGCCGCCCTCCAGCAGCAGTTCGGCGGTGGCCCAGGCGGGGTGGTACGAGCCGAACCTGCGGCGCCCGATCTCCAGGACCTTCTCCCGGACCAGTTCGCAGGAGTTCTTCACGGCGCCGCCGGTGACGTACGTCTGCCGGGAGGCCGAGGTGGAGCCGGCGCTGCCGACCCTGGTGTCCGCCGGGTGGATGGTGACCTGGGTGACGCCGAGTTCGGTGCGGGCGATCTGCGCGTGGACGGTGACCCCGCCCTGGCCGACCTCCGCCATCGCCGTGTGCACGGTCGCGACCGGCTCGCCGGCGATCACCTCCATGCGGACGCGCGCCGTCGAGTAGTCGTCGAAGCCCTCGGAGAAGCCGACGTTCTTGATGCCGACCGCGTAACCGATGCCGCGTACGACGCCCTCGCCGTGGCTGGTGTTGGACAGACCGCCGGGCAGCTGCCGTACGTCGGCGCCCTCGCTGCTCTCCCACTGGCGCTCCGGCGGCAGCGGCATCGCCTTGACGCGGCGCAGGAGTTCGGCGACCGGCGCCGGGGAGTCGACGGGCTGGCCCGTCGGCAGCAGGGTGCCCTGTTCCATCGCGTTGAGCCGCCGGAACTCCACCGGGTCCAGGCCGAGTTCCTTCGCCACCTTGTCCATCTGCGCCTCGTAGGCGAAGCACGCCTGGACCGCGCCGAAGCCGCGCATCGCGCCGCAGGGCGGGTTGTTGGTGTAGAGGGCGATGCCCTCGATGTCGACGTCGTCGACGACGTACGGGCCGATGCCGAGCGAGGCGGCGTTTCCGACGACGGCCGCGGAGGTGGAGGCGTACGCGCCGCCGTCGAGCACGATCCGGCACTTCACATGGGTGAGTTTGCCGTCGCGGGTCGCGCCGTGCTCGTAGAAGAGCTTGGCGGGGTGGCGGTGGACGTGCCCGAAGAAGGACTCGAACCGGTTGTAGACGATTTTGACGGGTTTGCCGGTGCGCAGGGCCAGCAGACAGGCGTGGATCTGCATCGACAGGTCCTCGCGACCGCCGAACGCGCCGCCGACGCCGGCCAGCGTCATCCGCACCTTGCTCTCGGGCAGGCCGAGGACGGGCGCCATCTGGCGCAGGTCGGCGTGGAGCCACTGGGTGGCGATGTAGAGGTGGACGCCGCCGTCCTCCTCCGGCACGGCGAGACCGGACTCGGGGCCGAGGAACGCCTGGTCCTGCATGCCGAAGGTGTACTCGCCCCGGACGATCACGTCGGCCCGCCCGGCTGCCCCGGCCGCGTCGCCGCGGACGACGGGCTGGCGGTGGACGATGTTCGGGTGCGGGACGTGGCCGCTGTGGCGGTCGGTGCGGTGCTCGTGGAGCAGGATCGCGTCCGGGGCGGTCGCGGAGGCCTCGTCGGTGATCACGGGCAGTTCGCGGTAGTCGACCTTGATCTTCGCGGCGGCACGGCGGGCGGTCTCGGGGTGGTCGGCGGCGACGATCGCGACCGGCTCCCCGTGGTGGCGCACCCTGCCGTGGGCGAGAACGGGGGTGTCCTGGATCTCCAGTCCGTAGTGGCGTACGTCGGTCGGCAGGTCGTCGTAGGTCATGACGGCGTACACGCCGGGGGTGGCGAGGGCCTCGGAGGTGTCGATGGAGACGATCTCGGCGTGCGCGACCGGGGAGCGCAGGATCTGACCCCAGAGCATGTCCTCGTGCCACATGTCGGACGAGTACGCGAACTCGCCGGTGACCTTCAGGGTGCCGTCCGGGCGGAGGGTGGACTCACCGATGCCGCCCTTCGTCCGCGACCCCTGGGTGATCTTGGTGGGAACGCCGTTGGTCGGCATGGGGTCAGACCGCCTCTCCCTGCCGGGCGGCCGCCAGGCGTACCGCGTCCATGATCTTCTCGTAGCCGGTGCAGCGGCACAGGTTGCCCGAGAGTGCCTCGCGGATGTCCGCGTCGGTGGGGGTGGGGTTGCGCTCCAGCATCTCGTCGGCGGCGACCAGCAGGCCGGGCGTGCAGAAGCCGCACTGCACGGCGCCGGCGTCGATGAACGCCTGCTGGATCGGGGAGAGTTCCGGGGTGTCGTGGGAGTCTCCGCGGGACCGCTGGCGCGCGTACTCCGCGAGGCCCTCGACCGTGACGACCTCCCGGCCCTCGGCCTGGCCGGCCGCGACCAGACACGCGCACACCGGCACGCCGTCGAGGCGGACCGTGCAGGAGCCGCACTCGCCCTGTTCGCAGGCGTTCTTGGAGCCGGGCAGGCCCAGCCGCTCGCGCAGGACGTAGAGCAGGCTCTCGCCCTCCCAGACGTCGTCGGCCTCCTGCGGGCGTCCGTTGACGGTGAAGTTGACGCGCATCACGCAGCTCCCTCGGTGATACGGCGACTGCCGCGGTACGACTCCCAGGTCCAGGTCAGGGTGCGGCGGGCCATGACACCGACCGCGTGGCGGCGGTAGCTCGCGGTGCCCCGGACGTCGTCGATGGGGTTGCAGGCGGCGGCGCACAGGTCCGCGAACTGTTTGGCGACCGACGGGGTGATGATCTTTCCGTTGTCCCAGAAGCCGCCGTCCTCGAGCGCCGCGTTCAGGAACTCCTCGGCGGTCCTCGCCCGGACGGGGGTGGGCGCGGCCGAGCCGATGCCGGTGCGGACGGTCCGGGTCGCGGGGTGCAGGGCGAGGCCGAAGGCGCAGACGGCGATGACCATGGCGTTGCGGGTGCCGACCTTGGAGAACTGCTGGGGGCCGTCGGCCTTCTTGATGTGCACGGCGCGGATCAGCTCGTCGGGGGCGAGCGCGTTGCGTTTCACACCGGTGTAGAAGTCGTCGATCGGGATGAGCCGGGTGCCGCGTACGGACTGGGCCTCGACCTCGGCGCCGGCCGCGAGGAGGGCGGGGTGGGCGTCGCCCGCCGGGGAGGCGGTGCCGAGGTTTCCGCCGACGCCGCCGCGGTTGCGGATCTGCGGGGAGGCCACCGTGTGCGAGGCGAGGGCCAGGCCCGGGAGCTCGGCGCGCAGGTTCTCCATGATCCCCGTGTAGGGCACCGAGGCGCCGAGCCGCACGCTGTCCTCGCCGACCTCCCACTCGTACAGGTCGCCGATCCGGGTGAGGTCGAGGAGGTACTCGGGTCGCCGGTGGTCGAAGTTGATCTCGACCATCACGTCGGTGCCGCCCGCGATCGGCACAGCGGCGGGGTGCTCGGCCTTAGCGGCGAGCGCCTCCTCCCAGCTGGCGGGGCGAAGGAAGTCCATGACCGGCTCTCTTCTTCGACATCGGGGGTGTTCGGTTCGAGCCAGAATCCGGTGCGGCGGCATCGGCTCGTTCATGTGGTGTTCACACGGATCGGTCTCAGTACACCGCGTTGTACTCCGACCGTGTGAGTCACCGAAACCATGAAGGAGTTGGCTGGTCGGCGCGGTCATCTTGTAGATTCATATGAACGGACGCCATCGGAAACCTCCTCGTTTTCCTGTGGAAACGTAGGAAGCGACCATGTGGTCATCGTAGATTTCGAGACACAGAAACGGCGGCGACGAGATGCGGCTGCGCGCACTGCTGGACACCGACGCGCTGGGCCTCAGGCTGCTCGGCGGCGAGGAGGAGCTGGACCGCACGGTGCGCGGGGTCATGACCACCGACCTGCGGGATCCGAGCCGCTACCTCTCCGGCGGCGAGCTGGTGCTGACGGGCCTGGCCTGGCGCCGGCACACGGCCGACTCCGAGCCGTTCGTACGGATCCTGGTGCAGGCCGGGGTGACCGCGCTGGCGGCCGGCGAGGCCGAGCTGGGCGACGTCCCGGAGGACCTGGTCGTGGCCTGCGCCCGGCACCGGCTGCCACTGTTCGCGGTGCACGAGTCGGTGGCGTTCGCGACGATCACCGAGCATGTCGTACGGCAGGTCAGCGGCGAGCGCGCCGGGGATCTGGCGGCGGTGGTCGACCGGCACCGGCGGATGATGACCTCGGGCCCGGCGGGCGGCGGCCCGGACGTGGTCCTGGACCTGCTCGGCTCCGACCTGGACCTGCGCGCCTGGGTCCTCTCACCCACCGGCCGCCTCATCGCGGGCCCGAAGGCGGCGGGCAGCCCGGGAGCGGCACGCCCGGGAGCGGCACGCCCGGGAGCGGCACGCCCGGGAGCGGCGGGCCCCAAGACGCCGGACGCGACGGCGACGGCGGCAGCAGGAGCAGCAGCGGACGCAAAGGCGGCGGGCCCGAGGGCGACGGGCCCGAGCGCGCCAGGCCCGAAGGCAACGGGCCCGAGCGCGCCAGGCCCGGTGGGCCCGAGCGCGGCGGATCCGGCGTTGCCCTCCGAGCCGTGCGCGCGGCTCGCCGCCGAGCACCTGGCCGCCGTCCGCACCGGCCGCCCGGGACCGCACCGGGTGCTGCTGGACGGCGTGACGTACTCGCTGTTCCCGGTCCGCGGCAGCGGTGGCCGCGGGGCGCGGGGCACGCGGGACGTACGCGAGAGCGTGCTGTCGGACTGGCTGCTGGCCGTCGAGGCGGACGCCGGGGAGTGGCCGGAGGAGCGCCTGGAACTGCTCCGGGGGGTCACCCAGCTCATCGCCGTCGAGCGGGACCGGCGGGACGCGGCGCGCACGGTGCGCAGACGGCTCGCCCAGGAGGTCCTCGAACTGGTCCGCACGGGCGCGCCGCCCGCGGAGATCGCGGCGCGGCTGCGGGTCGCCGCGCCGGTACTGCTGCCCGGCCTCGGGGCCGCCCCGCACTGGCAGGTGGTCGTCGCCCGGGTCGAGTGGGACGGCGGTGAAGGCGCCGGCGGTCATGGCCCTGACGGCCGTGATGGTCGCGATGGCCGTGATAGCCGCGATGGTCGTGAGAGCGTCCGTGCGCCGGCGGCCGGTCCGCTCGCCCAGGCGCTGCTGGAGGAGATCCTGGTCGATCCCCTCGCGACCGGCCCCGAGCACTCCGACCGCATCGCCGTCGCCCACACCGGCGACGAGGCCGTCGCCCTGGTCCCCCTGCCGTCGGTGTCCAGCGAGCACGACGGGTCCGAGGCGGGCATCATGGCCGACGCGCTGCTGGCCGCCGTACGGGAGCCGCTGTCGGCCGGGCTCGACGGCGACGGGCGGCTGACGCTGGGGGTGAGCGCCGCGGTGCACTCCGCGGAGGGGCTGCGCGGGGCGCTGGAGGAGGCCCGGCACGCGCGGCGGGTGGCGGCGGCCCGGACGGGGCGGGTGTGCGCGGCGGGCCATCAGGAGCTGGCCTCGCACGTGCTGCTGCTGCCGTTCGTCCCGGACGACGTGCGCAGGGCGTTCACGGCCCGGCTGCTCGACCCGCTGCGGGAGTACGACCGGCGGCATCGCGCCGAGCTGGTCCCGACCCTCGAGGCGTTCCTGGACTGCGACGGTTCCTGGACGCGGTGTGCCTCCCGGCTGCACCTCCACGTCAACACGCTGCGCTACCGGGTCGGCCGGATCGAGCAGTTGACGAGCCGTGATCTGTCGCGGCTCGAGGACAAGCTGGACTTCTTCCTGGCGCTGCGTATGAGCTGACGGCGGGCGCGTACACCGAAACCTGTGAGGGCGCCGAGTCCCACGACTTTGTGAAATCCTTCACCCGCCCCCTTGGCCCGGTGCTGGAATTCGTGCTGAGATGCGGCCACCACTCAAAGCTCGACGGCGCGCTCGGGGAGGGCAACGTGGCGTATTCCGCCATGTCCGGCACCGGTACGACCTCAGGCGAGGATCCCGTGCAGACCGCGGTCTGGCGGTTGCGCTCGCGGGCCTGCTGGGCCGACGCGGCGGCACTGCTGCCGACCGACACCGCGGCGGGCTCGATCCAGCGGGTGGGGCTGCTCGTCGAGCGGTGCATGTACACCGAGCAGGGCTGGCAGGACGCGGAGGACGCGCTGCGTACGGCGGAGGCCCTGGCCCACAGCGACGAGGAGCGGGGTGCCGCCGCCTGCGAACGCGGCCAGCTCGCCTACGCGGCCACCCTGCACGGCGTGCGGGACCGGGTGGACGAGGCGCGGGCCGCGCTCGGGCGGGCGGCGGCGCTGATCCCGCCGGACGCGGTGGGGCGGGGGCTGCTGGACTTCCGGCGGGGGCTGATCGCGGAGAACATCGCGCACTCCCCGCAGGCCGCCCGGGCGGCGTACCGGCGCGCCCACACGGCCGCCGCGGCGCACTCCGACTCCCTGCTGCTGTCGTTCACCTGGCGTCATCTCGCCGGACTCGCCCTGCGGGAAGGCGAGTTGGCGGAGGCCCGGCACGGCTTCGCCGAATCCCTGCGGATCCGCGAGGAGTTGGGCTATCTGGTCGGCACGGCCCCCGCGCTGGCGTCCCTCGCGGACACCGAGACGGAGCCGGAGGCGTCCCGCCTGCGCGAGGAGGCTCGGCGGCTGTTCCGCCTCCTGGGCGGCGTACCGACGTGGCTGGCCCGCCAGTTGGCACCGCCTGCCGCCACGGCGTAGGGGTTACCGAAGAACCCTGCTCACGCCGTGCCCGTGAAGTGCCCTCGTACCAGGGTCTGGACGACGTCCAGTTCCCCGGCGGTCAGGGCATGGAGGAGGGCCGTGTGTTCCGCCGCGTCGGCGGCGAGGTCCGTGCGGGCGCGGAAGGACTGCCCGCCGGTCAGCGGCCATTGGGTCCGCCGGTGCAGGTCCTCCGCGATGCCGAGGAGCTGCTCGTTGCCCGAAAGGGCAAGCACCGCCCGGTGGAAGCCGCGGTCCGCCTCGGCGTACGTCGCCCGGCACCCGGTGCTCGCCGCCCGCACCGTCGCCTCCGCCAGCGGCCACAGCTCCGCCCATCGCTCGGCGGGCACCGTGCGGGCCAGCCGCAGCATCACCGGTACCTCGATCAGGGCGCGCACCTCGGCGAGTTCGGCGAGTTCCCGCGCGCCCCGCACGATCACCCGGAACCCCCGGTTGGGCACGACCTCGACGGCGCCCTCCAGCGCGAGCTGCTGCATCGCCTCGCGCACCGGTGTCGCCGAGACCCCGAAGCGCTCGCCCAGTACCGGCGCCGAGTACACCTCGCCCGGCCGCAGTTCACCGGAGACCAGCGCGGTGCGCAGCGCGTCGAGGATCTGGCCGCGCACGGAGGCCCGCTGCACGAGCCGGGGCGGCGGCGGAACGGGACGGGGCGGGGCAATGGGGGATTCGCTGTGGGTGTGCTCACCACGCGCGGCACCGCGCGGTCCGCAGTGCTCCCGCTCGTCCGTCCGCTCGTCGTTCCGCTCGGCACCGGCGCCCCGCTGCTGGGCCGGCACCCGCGCCATGGCGGGATCGTCCTGTCCGGTCCCCGTTCCGGCAAAGCCCTGCGTGCCCTGCTTCACGGGTCCTCCTGGCGGACGTGTCGGTACTTGGGGTCATTACGGCGGGTTGTTACTCGCCCGTCAAGCACCTTAGGCGTACTGGCCGCCAGTTCAAATCCCGACGATACTGACTAAGGTAAGGCTTACCTTTAGCCACTCTTCGGAACGGTGGTCCCGGCATGCCCACAGCCCCGTCGGTCGCAGCGGAGGCGCACACCCGTCTCACCGAGGTCTTCCCGGAGCTGACCGTCAGGGAGCTGGGCCCCGGCGAACCGGCCCCCCGGGGTGGCGGCTGGGTCGCGGCGGCGGACCTCGCGGCGGGCGGCGCGGCCCTGGACGCCTTCCTGGCCTGGGACGAGGACCAGGTCGTACGGGACCACGGGACGCGGGCCCGCCCGGACGTCATAGCGACCTTCGGGCTGCACCGGTACTCCTGGCCGGCCTGTCTGCTGATCACCGTGCCCTGGTTCCTGCACCGCCGGGTGCCGCGCTACCCGGTGACGCACGTGTCGTACGACCGCACCGACGGCACGATGCGGATGGCGGTCCGTACGCCGGACTCGTTCGCGTGTCTGCCCGGTGACCCGGCGGCCCTGCTGCCGGGCGCCCGGGTCGTCCGGGACGAGGAGGCGCTGCGGGCGGAGGTGCGGGCCGCGGTCGCCGAGCACCACGAGCCGCTGCTCGCCGGGTTCGGGCCACGGGCCCGGCGGCGCGGGCGCGCCCTGTGGGGCATGGTGACGGACGAGGTCGTGGAGGGCCTGTGGTACGTCGCCTCGCTGTTCGGCGAGGGCGAGCAGGACCGGGCCCGGCGCGAGCTGGAGCTGCTGCTGCCGGGCGCGACCAGGCCCTACGTCGGTTCGGCGGCCTTTCGCGAGCTGACCGGTCCGGGCGGCGAGCCGCTGCCCACCCGGGACCGGGCGAGCTGCTGCATGTACTACACGCTGGACCCGGACGACGCCTGCGCCGCCTGCCCGCGCGTCTGCGAGTCGGACCGCGTCAGCAAGCTCGTGGCGGCGGCGGCCGGCTGAGGCGTCTTCAGGCACCCCCCGGGCACCGGGCGTTCAGGGGCGTCCCCTAGGATCACCCGGACGAGACCGCCCCTCGGGTTACAGGTGTTTCACATTTTCCTCACGTGCCTCGGGAACTTTCCGTGGAACCATCCGTACGGGTAGTCTTATTCGAACTCAACTCCCGCCCCTCAAGCGGCAGTTCGAGCAGATCGTCGCCCTGGGCAGCCCCTTGCACCTCCTTGGCGGCCTCTTGCCCCGAAACCCCCTGAGGAACGGCGGGATTGGGTCAATATGGCGGGCGTTACGCCCTATCCCAATGCAAGGGACCCCTAGATGAGACTGACCGACATATCGCTGGACTGGTTGCTTCCGGGTGCCGTCCTGCTCCTGGGCATGCTGGTGGCGGTAATGGTGCTCCGGCGCGGCAAGAACTCCTCGGGGAAGGACACGGGTTCGGACGACTCGTGGGAGCGGAGCGAGGAGCGCCGCAGGCGCAAGGAAGCCATCTACGGCATAGCTTCGTACGTCCTGTTGTTCTGCTGTGCCGCCGTGGCGGCGGCGCTCTCCTACCGGGGCCTCGTGGGCTTCGGCCGGGAGAACCTGAGCCTCTCCGGCGGCTGGGAATACCTGGTGCCCTTCGGCCTCGACGGCGCGGCGATGTTCTGCTCCGTGCTCGCGGTGCGCGAGGCCAGCCACGGTGACGCGGCCCTCGGCTCCCGGATACTCGTGTGGACCTTCGCCGGTGCCGCCGCCTGGTTCAACTGGGTGCACGCGCCCAGGGGCATCGGACACGACGGCGCTCCGCAGTTCTTCTCGGGCATGTCCCTGTCCGCCGCGGTGCTCTTCGACCGCGCCCTGAAGCAGACCCGCCGCTCGGCGCTGCGCGAGCAGGGCCTGGTACCCCGTCCGCTGCCGCAGATCCGCGTGGTGCGCTGGATGCGGGCCCCCCGTGAGACGTACAGGGCCTGGTCGCTGATGCTCCTGGAGGGCGTGCGCAGCCTGGACGAGGCCGTCGAGGAGGTGCGTGACGACAAGGCGCGCAAGGAGGAGACCAAGAGGCGCCGCCGTGACCAGCAGCGTATCGAGCGCGCCCAGCTGAAGGCGATCAGCCGAGGTCACGGCCGCTTCCCCGGCCGTGGTGGCGGTGGCGGCGGCGGTCGCCAGGTGGAGGCCCAGGCGGCTCAGGCGGCCCTGGAGCGGGCCACCGCCGAGCGGGTCTCCGCGGAGCCTGCCATAGCGAACTCGGCGGAGCAGCTCCCCGTACGTTCCCGGCCCTCCCTGCAGCCCGTTCGCCAGAGTTCCGACTACAGCGTCGACCTCACCGCGGAGGACGACACGATGGCCCTGCCGCGCCTCGACTCCCTGGAGCGCAAGCTCAAGGAGATGGAGCAGCAGTTCGGCTGACGGTCAGCCCGTAACACCCCGGAAAGGGGGCGCGGCCTTCGGGGCTGCGCCCCCTTCCCGTTTCCCGGTGCCGCCCCTTGCTCTCCCGTTGGTGTCACGCCGCTCCGGCGGCCAGTTCGAACCAGACGACCTTCCCGGCGTCCTGCGTCCGCACCCCCCAGGCGTCCGCGAGTGACTCCACCAGGACCAGGCCCCGGCCGTTCGTGGCCTCGTCGGCGGCCGGCGTGCCGGGGCGCGGGCGGCCGGGCTCGGAGTCCCGAACCTCCACCCGCAGACCGTCCGGTGACACCGTTGCCGTCAGCACCGCGTCGTCGTCGGTGTGCACGAGCGCGTTGGTGACGAGCTCGCTGGTGAGCAGCTCCGCCGTCTCCGAACGGCCCGGTCTGCCCCAGCCCTCCAACAGTTCGCGCAACGCCCGGCGCGCCTCGGGCACCGCCCGCAGATCCGCCCGTCCGAGTCTGCGACTGAGCCGCGCGTCGCCGTGCTCGTCCCCGTGCTCGTCCCCCTCCGCGGTCTCCACGCTCCGCCGTGCCACCGAGGGGTCCGCGGTCGCCGTACGACCACTGCCCCGTGCCTGCCTCTTCATGACCCCCGCCCGCGTGCCGATGTCGGTTCCCCTCCTGCTCGAACACGTTCACGGGGATCCTTGCCCGGTCGGCGCGGCGCCAGTCATGTCCAATCGCCGACGCCCGGGTGTTCGGCCATGTTCGAGGGGGCGCACAACACGCGGGCGGCGGGGTGCCCCCGAGCCGCGACACGGCCGGTTCCCCGGCCCACGACCCGGATTCCGAGCGGAGTGGAGGCGGTACGACGACGCGGACGCACCCCTTGCCGGGTGTGCGCCCGCGCGCCCCGCGGACCGCCGCCCGTCCGACTTCGCGTCCCCTCGTGCGCGAAGTTGGCCGGAATCCGGCGGTACCGGACGGTCCGTCAGCTGCCCTCGACGCCCTTCTCACCGATGTGGAAGATCTTGTGACCGCGGGTCATGTCGACGATCAGCGTGCTGGTCTCGCCCTCGCTCCAGGTGAGGGTGACGACGGCCTCCGTGTGGTCGGCCGTGCCGTTGTCGGTGACCTTCCAGGCGAGCGGCACGTTCTGGGCGCGCAGCACGCCGTTCGCGTGGTTCGTGTCCTCCCAGGCCTTCAGCTCCTTCTGGAAGGCGGGCGTCAGGTAGTGCCTGCGGAGTTCCTCCCCGAGCCGGCCGGCGTTCTCGTCGGTCACCGCGTCGATGTAGGCGCCGTAGAAGTCGGCGATGCGGGTGATGTTGTCGGACGGCCTGCCGCTGACGCTGCGCGGGCTGCCCGCGGAGGCCTGGGCGGTGACGCCGAGGCCCAGGGCGAGGGCGAGGCCGGTGGCGGCCAGGGCGGTGCGGCGTCGAGGCGTCTTCCTGCCGGCCTTCGTGGTGGCCTTCGTGGTGGTCATGTGCGGGTCCCCGTTTCCGTTCAGTGGAGCTTGTTGACCGCGGTGGTCGTCGTCTTCTTGAAGGCCTTCACCGGGGCGTCCCCGAAGTCGCCCAGTTGCCCCCAGTCCACGACCGTGACGGTGCGGCCGTCCCGGCCGACGGACAGCAGACGGATGTCGGTCGCGCCCCAGGAGGTCTCGGTGTGCAGGCCGTAGACATGGGCGCCCTCCTCGACGTCGAGGGTCCCGTAGTCCTTGAGGGTGGCCTCGGTCTCCGGGTCGGCCTGCTCGATCCACCCCGGGCAGGACCTGATGTCCCGGTTCACCCGCGAGAAGAGACCCTTCGCCGCGCTGACGCTCGGCTGTTCGACGGTGACCTGACGGGCGCTCGTGTCGAGGTCCGTGCGGAAGCCGCGGTACCAGGAGTGCCGGCCGTCGCCGCCCAGGGCCATGCCCAGACAGCGGTCCTGCTCCACCTCCGGGGAGGCGCCGGCGGTGACCGGGCCGGCCGTCCAGGCGGAGGTGGCGTGCGGCGGAAGGTCCTTGGCGGCCAGGAAGCCGGGCACGCTCGGGGCGGCGCCCGCCGGCGGCGCGAGCACGGTCGTGACGGCGATTCCGGCGGCGGCGAGCGCGGTGAGCGTGGTGAGGGCACCGGCTCGGGTGTGCTTGGGCATGCGTGTCCCCCGTGAGTGGGTGAATGGGTGTGAGACGTCGCCAGTCACGGTGGATGGTCGGTCCGGCCGTGTCCGTCGGCGACACCTAGAGCATCGGCCGTCCGGGCGGTCCGGGACAACGCTCTTCGTCCGATCGGCCGCCATGGAACCATCCCAGCCCATCTGACGTGCAGATATATGAGTGCCTGGGATGACCGCCCGGGCCGGGACGAGGACGGGGTCAGGCGCGCGATGTCCGCAGACGACGGGGAAATCGGTGTCGAGGAGTTCGCGGCGCTGCTGACGGAACTAAAGGAACGCACGGAGCGCAGCTACGGCTCCCTCGCGCGCCGGTTAGGCATGAACACGTCGACTCTGCACCGCTACTGCGCCGGGGACGCGGTACCGCAGGACTTCGCCCCCGTGGAACGCCTCGCGGAGTTCTGCGGCGCGACCCCGGAGGAACGCCTCGAACTGCACCGCCGGTGGTTACGCGCGGCAGCGGTCCGCCAACAGCGGGCGGCGGGCCGACCGGGAGGACAGGCGGTGGGCACCGGGGCGGCGGAGGGATCGCCCGACACGGCGGTGGCGGCGGCCGGTGCGGGGGCGGGGGCGGTCGGCACGACAGCGAAGGCGCACGGTGCGGAGGCACAGGCGCACGGTGCGACAGCGAAGGCGGCCGGTACGGAGGCGCAGGCGCACGGTGCGGGGGCGGAGGCGCACGGCACGACAGCGAAGGCGGCCGGTACGGAGGCACAGGCGCCCGGTGCGCAGGCGCAGGCGCCGGGTACGAGGGCAGGCGGGCCCGGTACGACGGCGGAGGCGGCCGGTACGGCGGCGGGGCCTTCTGCGGCGCTGGACGTACCGGACGCGGCGGAACCGGCGGCCACCGCGGATGGGTCGGTGCCGGGCGGGACGTCGGCCGTGCCCCGGCCCTGGCACCGGCGGCGGCGCAGCGCGGCTCTGCTCGGGGTCGCCTGTGCGCTGCTGGCCACTCTGGGCACGCTGTCCGCGCTGCCAGGCGGAGGCGGGAGCCCCTCGGCGTCCGGGGACTCACCCGCCGGTGACGGCGCGTCCCCCGCGTCCGCCTCCCGCCCGGCACTCCGGGCGGCACCGCGCCCCGCTCCGGACGCCACTCCGACCCCCGGCCCCACCACCGGCGGTACCCCCACGCGGTCGGCCGCCTCCGGTACGGCCTCTCCCGCGTCCCCCACCCCCGGTACGCCCGCCAGGGGCGGCGCGGAGACGTCCGCCGCTCCCGCCGTCCCCCTGGCGTGGACCGTCGACTCCCACGCCTGGGCCCAAAACTGCGGCCACGACTACGTCATCGACCGGCCCCCGGCGAAGGTGCCGCCGCCCCCGGCCGAGCAGGACGCCGGCCCGTGGGCCACGGCGCAGGGTGCCGTGCACGGGCGGGAGACCAACGTGGAGGTCTCGGTGCAGGGCCGCAGCTCCACGGCCGTCGTCCTGACGGCGCTGCGCGTGCGGGTCGTCGGCCGTGACACGCCCCTGACAGGCAACGACTACGCGATGGACCAGGGCTGCGGCGGCTCGCTCACCAAGCGCTACTTCTCGGTCGACCTCGACAAGGACCGCCCGATCGCCCACTCGGTTCCCGGCAACGACGCCGGCACGGCGATCCCGGCGGTCCAACTGCCCTACCGGGTCTCCGCCGAGGACCCGGAGGTGCTGCTGGTCACGGCGCGCACGGAGACCTGCGACTGCTCCTGGTACCTGGAGCTCGACTGGTCCTCCCAGGGCCGTACCGGCACGGTCCGCGTCGACGACCACGGCCGCCCCTTCCGCACCAGCGGCATCAACGGGCTGCCGCGCTACTGGTACGGCACGGAGGGCGGCCGACGCGAGTGGATCCCGTATACATAAGACCGTCTACGGCTCCTACGGCCGGGGCGCCGGCCGTCGAGCCGGGCTCACGCCTCCCAGATGGCCGCAGCCGTACGGTCGTCGGAGTAACCCTTCACCCGCACCTGGGTGTCGGCGAGGAACGTGGCGAGCCCGGGCGGGGCGGGGTCCGCCCACCGTCCGGTCAGATACCGGGCGAGTTCGGGTTCGCCGCGCAGCGGGTCGGCGAGGCCGCCGGTGCACATCAGCAGGACGTCACCCGGACGGGCCACGGAGGCGCGGAAGCGGAAGGGTTCGCGGGGCGGCTCGGGCGCGGGGTCGTAGGGGCTGGGCGGGGTCGGGATGCCGAGATCCATGGTGAGCCGGTCGCCCTCGGGCGTCTCGGCGGGCAGGGAGCCGAACCCGACGACCGGTTCCCCGGTGATCTCACCGGCTCCCGGTTCGATGTCCTGCCACTCCCCTCCCCGCAGCCGGAACAGTCCGCCGGGGCCGACGCCGAAGAACACCCGGGTCCGGCACTCGGGGTCGGCGGGCAGCAGCAGACAGCGCAGGAAAGCCGTGTACTCGTCGGGCTCCAGGCCCTGCTCGGCGGCGCCCGCGCGAAGGCGGCCGAGACTGCGGTCGGTGAGACGGTGCAGGCCGGACTTCAGATCGCCGCGCCGGGCGGCCCTGAGGTCCTGCGCGAGCCGTACGTGACTGCGGCCGACCGCCCGCCCGATCCAACGGCACGCCTCGGCGGCGGCCCGGTGCGCGCCCGGTGTCGCCCGCGCGCCGGTGGCCATCGCGACCAGGAGCAACGCCTGCTCGCCGGTGCCGAACCGCGCGGTGAGCAGCGCGTCGCGGCGCGGCTCGCCCCGGTACCGCGCGGAGTCCCCGCGCACGGACGCCGCCCTCAGCGCGCAGACCCCGTACCGGGCGCCGTCCAGCACGGTGTCGGCGACCAGGTCGTCCAGCCCGTCCGGATCGGCGGCCGGCAGCGCGGTGGGCTCGGCATCGTAGGTGGGTGGCCCGGAGCCGACGTAGGCCTTGGGCGCGGCTTTCGGGAGGGGGAGATCGTGGGCGGTGGGGGTGCGCTCGACGGGAGTCCCGACGGCGGAGGCGGCGGCGGGCTTGAAGGCCGGTGGGGGCGGGGTGGCGGGTGCAGGAGGCACGGCGGGCGCGGCAGGTGTGGGAGGCGTAGCGGGCGTGGGGGGCACGGCGGGCGCGGCGGGCATGGGAGGTACGGCCGGTACAGGGGGCACGCGGGGGACCGCGGGAGGTGTCTGACCTGCGGTGCCGGAGAGACCCACGGGCAGCGGGCCGGCCGGGAAGGTCGTGGGGCCGGGGGGCGTTTCGGGAGGCGCTTCCCAGGGTGCGCGGGGACGCTCCGGGGGGCGATGGTCGGTGCTCACGACGACGGCGGCGTCGGCGCCGCGGCCGGCACGGGGGTCCGCACCGACCGCACTGGGGTCCGCACCGATGGCACTGGGATCCGCACCGATGGCCGTCTCACCGCGCGGTGGCGGCACCTTCGCCCCAGGGGCCCCAGCGGCCCCGCTGGCCCCAGGAGTCCCGCCGGCCCCGCTGGCCCCGCTGGCCCCAGCGGTCCCGCTGCCCCCGTTGATCCGGGAAGCCGGGGCGACCCCGGGCGGCGGCGGGGATGTCGGTGGCCCCGACACCGGGTCGTCGTCCATCCACCATTCGTTCGGCTCGGGCCGTTCCGTCCCCCGCTCGGGCGCCTCGTCCGCCGGCCCCGCGGAGCGCACCGCTCCGGAGGCCGAGGCGAAGCGGTCGTCGAGGGAGTCGGCGGTGGGCGTGGGGCCCGTGTCCGCGGTGGAGTCGTCGTACAGCTGCCCCCACCACTCGTCCTCGGGACCGGTGGGCCTTCCCCCCTGCTCGCTCATGCCCCTAATTGTCCACCGCGCGGGCCGGATGAAAACGGAGCATCCGGAAAATGCGCCACCGTCGAATACCCGTACGGGTCGCCGGGCGGTCCCACCCCCCACGGGCGAACCGCCCGGCGACCCGGGAGTGACCCGGACTCAGTTCCCCGGTGCGCCCCTGCGCGCCCTGAGCCCGGACCACGTTCCGCCGTTTCCACACCTTGGCAGAGTGGCTTGCCGTACGGCGATGATGTGCGGCGGCGGGTTTGCGCCGTGGCAGTTTCCCGCCACCGAGAAGGAGGGCCGCACCCGATGCTGGGAGCGATAGGGCTCGACGAGACGCACGAGTCGGCGTACCGGGCGCTGGTGTCCGTGGGCGCCGCCGATCTACCCGATCTCGCGCGCCGCCTCGCCCTGGGCGAGTACGACACCGAGCGCGCGCTGCGCCGGCTGGAGCTGCACGGTCTCGCGGCGCAGTCCTCGGGCCGGCCCGGCCGCTGGGTGGCCGCGCCGCCCGGCGTCGCGCTGGGCGCGCTGCTCACCCAGCAGCGGCACGAGCTGGAGAAGGCGGAGCTGGCGGCGGCGCTGCTCGCGGAGGAGTACCGGGCCGCCGCCACCGAACCGGAGGTGCACGACCTGGTGGAGGTGGTGACCGGTGCCGCGGCCGTCTCGCAGCGCTTTCTGCAGATCCAGCTCGGGGCGACCGACGAGGTGTGCGCGCTGGTCACCGGCACCCCGGTGGCGGTGACCGGGGTGGAGAACGACGCGGAGGAGCGGGCGGCCGAGCGCGGGGTGCGCTACCGGGTCGTCCTGGAACGGGAGGTGCTGGACCAGCCGCACGGCGTCCGGGAGCTGACCGCCGCGCTGGGCCGGGACGAGCAGGTGCGGGTGGTGGACCGGGTGCCGACGAAGCTGGTGGTGGCCGACCGCGCGCTCGCCCTGGTCCCGCTGACCGGCCGCTCGGCGGAGCCCGCCGCACTGGTGGTGCACGCCAGCGGGCTGCTGGAGCTGCTGACGGGCCTGTTCGAGTCGGTGTGGCGGGACGCCCTGCCGCTGCGGCTGGGCTCGGACGGCGTGGTGGAGCGGGGCACCGACGGCCCCGACGCCACCGATCTGGAGATCCTCTCCCTGCTGCTGGCCGGGCTCACCGACGCGAGCGTGGCCAAACAGCTCGACCTGGGCCTGCGGACCGTACAGCGCCGGGTGAAGGGGCTGATGGAGCTGACGGGCGTCTCGACCCGTCTGCAACTGGGCTGGCGGGCATCCGAACGGGGCTGGGTGACGCGCGAGCGCCAGTGGCTCTGACCTGCGTATTCATCGCGGCTCGGGCACCCTGGGCAGATGGGCGTGTGGGAGCTCCTGCTGGTCGGGCTGGTGATCCTGCTCGGTCTGTGCGGGGTGCTGGTGCCCGGTGTGCCGGGGTCGTGGCTGGTGTGGGCCGCGGTCCTGTGGTGGGCGCTGAAGGATCCACGGGCGGTCGCCTGGTGGGTCCTGGTCGGGGCGACGGTCGCGCTGCTCCTCTCCCAGGTGGTGCGCTGGGCGCTGCCGCCCCGCCGGGTGCGGGAGAGCGGCGCGACGAGCCGGATGGCGGTGTACGCCGGGTCCGGCGCGTTCCTCGGCTTCGTCCTGCTGCCCGTGCTCGGCGCGATCCCCGGCTTCATGGGCGGCGTCTACCTGTCGGAACGGCTCCGTCTGGGCCGCCACGGCGAGGCCCGGGCCGCCCTGCGCACCGCGATGCGCTCGGGCGGCTGGAGCGTGCTGGCGGAGCTGTTCACCTGTCTGCTGATCGCGGGGGCGTGGCTGGGCGCGGAACTGTGGGGCTGACCACCCCTCCCCCTACGGGGACTTCTCCAGGGTGAGGAGCCGGATCTTGCGTTCCAGCCCGCCGGCGTAGCCCGTCAGAGAGCCGTCGGCGCCGATGACGCGGTGGCAGGGGCGGAGGATCAGCAACGGGTTCGCGCCGATCGCCCCACCCACGGCCCGCACCGCCATCCGGGAGGCCCCGATCCGCGCGGCGATCTCGCCGTACGTCGTGGTCGCCCCGTAGGAGACGGTGTCGAGCGCGTTCCACACCCGCTCACGGAACGCGGTGCCCTCGGCGCGCAGTTCCAGCCGGAACTCCTTCAGCTCACCCGCGAAGTAGGCGGCGAGCTGCTCCTGCGCGGCGCCGAAGGGGCCCGGGTCGTGCCGCCAGCCGTCCTGGACGGCGCGTCCGCCCTTCTGGCCGGGCACCGAGAGCGAGGTCAGCGCGCCGTCGTCGCCGGCGGTCAGGAGCAGGGGGCCGAGCGGGCTGTCGACGCTAGTCCAGTACACGGACATGGGGTTCCTCCGTTGCGTGCAGGTGGTGAAAGGCGTACGTCCGCCAGGGACGCCAGGTGTCGGGCACGTCCGCGCCGGGCGGGGCGACGTCCGGGTCGCCGAGGGCGCGGGCCCGGATCGCCGCGACGGTACGGCCGTCCAGACCGGGTACGGCGAGCAGCGCGGCCTCGGCTTCGTCCCGGTCGGCGCCGGGGTCGAGGCGTACGGCGCCGTCGGCGAGGGCGACGGCGAGCGGGCCGACGGCGTCCGCCAGGGCGGCCGGCTCGGGGAACAGATGGGTGAGGGTGCCGCAGGGCGCGTCGAGGGCCTTCCCGTGGGCGCGGACGAGGCTCGCGGCCGCCGTACGACCCACCACGGCCCGTACGGCGTACTCCTCGGGGTCGGCCGCGCCGGGCGCGCGCAGGCCGGGCCGGGCGGCGACCAGCGGGGCGAGCCGCGGATCCGCGCCGAGCCGCTCGTCGACGGCGTACGGGTCGGCGTCGAGGTCGAACAGCCGGCGCAGCCGCTGGACGGCGGTGGTGAGGTCGCGCGGGTCGGTGAGGTGCAGCCGGGCGTCGAGCCAGCCGCCGGGGTGGACGGCCGAGGCGCGGCCCGTGCCCCTTTCGCGCGGCCCGGCGCCGGGGCGCTCGTCGACGGCGACGATCCCGGTGCCGTAGGGGAGACGGAGCGTACGGCGGTAGGTGCGTCCGCCCGCCGGGCCGCTCACCTCCTCCACTCCCGCCACGGCCTCCCGCTCCAGCACGTCGAACACGTACGCCGCGTGGTAGGGGCCGCGGTGGGCGAGCCGCAGGGGGATCCCGGCGGCCGGGGTACCCGTAGGGGGGCGGGAGGTGCGTACGGCGGCGCGCAGCCCGGTCGGGGTCGCCGCGTACACGGCGCGGATCGTGTCGTTGAACTGGCGCACGCTGGCGAAGCCGGACGCGAAGGCGATGTCGGTGACGGGCAGGCCGGTGGTCTGCAGCAGCACCCGCGCGGTGTGCGCGCGCTGCGCCCGGGCGAGGGCGACGGGCCCCGCGCCGAGTTCGGCGGTGAGCTGTCGCTGCACCTGCCGGGCGCTGTAGCCGAGCCGTACGGCGAGCCCGGCGACGCCCTCCCGGTCGACGACTCCGTCGCCGATCAGCCGCATGGCACGGCCCACGACATCGGCGCGCACGTTCCAGTCGGCCGAGCCGGGGACGGCGTCCGGACGGCACCGCCGGCAGGCCCGGAAACCGGAGCCCTGCGCGGCGGCGGCCGTCGTGAAGAACCGCACGTTGTGCCGTTTCGGTGTGACGGCGGGGCAGCTGGGCCGGCAGTAGATGCCGGTCGTCTCGACGGCGAAGAAGAACTCGCCGTCGAACCGGGCGTCCCGGCTGCGCACCGCCTCGTACCTGGTGTCCTGATCCGTCATGGGTCCCAGTCTTCGCCGGGAACCCAGGCTCCGCTAGCGGAAATCGGACGCCCAGTTGTTCAGCGGGGTACGCCGGGCCAGGGCCCACGCCCCCGCTTCGCCTCCCCCGCCGCCCGGCCCTCGGCCTGCTTGCGCTTCCAGTCCTGGCGGACATCGGCCCGTGCCCGCGCGTCGGACTTGGCGACGATCCACTGGTTCTCCCGCACGAGCTTGCGGTAGCTCTCCAGCCGTCGCACGGGCAGTTCCCCGTCCTCGGCGGCGGCGAGCACCGCGCACCCGGGCTCGCGCTCGTGGGCGCAGTCGTGGAACCGGCACCGTTCGGCGAACTCCTCGATCTCGGAGAACACCTGGCCGACGCCTGTTCCGGCGTCCCACAGACCGACGCCGCGCAGACCCGGCGTGTCGATGAGGACGCCGCCGCCGGGCCGGGTCAGCAGGTTGCGCGTGGTGGTGGTGTGCCGGCCCTTGCCGTCCATGTCACGGGTGGCCTGCACGGTCATCACCTCCTCGCCCACGAGCGCGTTCGCGAGCGTGGACTTGCCCGCGCCGGACGCGCCGAGCAGCACGGTGGTCCCCCGTCCGAGGAGCGCGGCGAGTTCCTCCACGCCTTCGCCGTCCCGGGCGCGGACGGTGAGCACCGGGACCCCGGGCGCGGCGGTCTCGACGTCCTGCACGAGGTACGCGAGCACGGCCGGGTCGGGCACGAGGTCGGCCTTGGTGAGCACGACGACGGGCTGGGCACCGGACTCCCAGGCGAGCGCCAGGAACCGTTCCACGCGGCCCAGGTCGAGCTCGACGGCCAGGGACATCGCGACCACGGCGTGGTCGACGTTGGCGGCGAGGATCTGCCCCTCGGACCGCTTGGAGGAGGTGGAGCGGACGAAGGCGGTTCGGCGCGGCAGCAGCGTCCGTACGTACCGCGGGTCGTTGCCTTCGGGGTCGACGGCGACCCAGTCCCCAGTGCACACGACCTTCATCGGGTCGCGGGGGACGACGAACTCGGTGTCGGCACGCACGGTGCCGACCGGGGTGATGACGTCGCACTGGCCGCGATCGACCCGCACGACACGACCGGGCAGGAGACCCTGCTCGGCATACGGGGCGAACTCGGACTCCCAGTCCGCATCCCAGCCGTACGGCACGAGCGGATGCGAGGAAGACGAGAACGAACCCGGGAGAGAAGACAGAGACAAGGGGTGACCCTTCACAAGGGTGGCCCCGGCACCGCGCTCACAGGCGCGGGAGAAGAGAATGAGGTCAGCCGGAGACCACGGGAGTGGACTTGATGAACTTCCGAATGCGGGCAGCGCCCATCACAGAGACAGCCATCGGTCACACCTCCCACAACACAAGCCAAATCACCCGCGCCAACGCCAAGTTGCCGCTCCAGCAGAAACAACCCTAGAGGTACCTGAGCGGCCACGCCATCGCATTATTTCAACTACGGTTGGCAGAGCCTTCGACCAGTCCTGTCTCGCCGGCTCCGCGGCCCTCTCCTCTTGTTCGGTCACCCCTCGGACGCCGAGTCCGGTCGAAGCGCGAGGCTAGTGACCGGCGTCCTTGCCCGCGATGATCTCCGCCGCCGCGCGCCCGCACGCCCGGGCGGCGCCATGGGTGGCGATGTACAGCGCGCCGGCCGACGGGGCCTGCGGTACGCCCATCTCCACCACGGTCGTGTCGGGCCGGGCGGCGAGCAGTTCGCCGAGGGCGTTGGCCATCCACGGGTGGCGGTGCACATCACGGACCACCGCAACGATCCTTCGGCCGGCCGCCGATCGGATCAGCTCTGCGGTCGAGGCGTCGCCGTCCCGGAAGCTACCGGTGAGCGTGCCCGGGAAGAAGCGGTCCAGCTCGGCCGCGACCCCCCACGGCGTCGCGTCACCGGCCGCCATGTTCGCGACCGGAGTGAAGGTGGCGACATAGGGGGCCTCGGAGATCGGGACGTGCCCCTCGGTGCGCGTCACCCGCAGCGCGCGCCGTGCCGCGGTGAGACCGACGTCGAGATCGGGCATCGCCTCCCGGGCCGCGCCGATCCGGTCGGTGGTCCAGGTGGCCAGCGCGCCGACCCGGGCCGCGGCGTCGGCGAGGCGCTCCGCGGGCAGGTCACCGTCGTGGACCGCGCGCACGATGGCGTCGCGCAGCGCGACCACGGTCTCGTCGTCGGCCGGCCCTCCGCCGACACAGATCGCGTCGGCACCGGCGGCCAGGGCGAGCACCGTGCCGCGTTCCATGCCATACGTACCGGCGATGGCCTGCATGTCGATGCCGTCGGTGACGATCAGGCCCTGGTAGCCCAGCTCCCCGCGCAGCAGGCCGGTCAGTGTGGCCGGGCTGAGGGTGGCCGGGCGGCCGGGGTCCAGGGCGGGCACCAGGATGTGCGCGCTCATCACGGCTTTGGTCCCCGCGGCGAGCGCGGCGCGGAAAGGCGCCAGCTCGCGGGCGTGCAGGGTGTCCAGGCCGACACCGATGCTCGGCAGCGCGTGGTGGGAGTCGACCGCGGTGTCGCCATGGCCGGGGAAGTGCTTGACGCAGGCGGCGACCCCGGCGCCCTGCAGCCCCTCGACGTACGCGGCGGTGTGCCGGGCGACGAGCAGCGGGTCGGCGCCGAAGGACCGCACGCCGACGACCGGGTTGGCCGGGTCGGAGTTGACGTCGGCCGACGGCGCCCAGTTGAGGTTGACGCCGCAGACGGCGAGGCGGCGGCCGAGTTCGGCGGCGACCTCGCTGGTGAGGGCCGGGTCGTCGACCGCGCCGAGGGCGAGGTTGCCGGGGAAGGAGGAGCCTCGGTGGGCTTCGAGCCGGGTGACGTCGCCGCCCTCCTCGTCGGCGACGACCAGCACCTCGGGGCGCTCCGCGCGGAACTCGGCCGTGAGCGCCGCCAGTTGCTCGGGCGATTCGATGTTGCGGGCGAACAACGCCACCGAGCCGAGTCCTTCGGCGAGCCGGCGCAGCAGCCAGTCGGGGGCGGTGGTGCCGTGGAAGCCCGGCTGCAGGACGGCCAGCGCGTTACGGGTGAGGGTGTCGGTCACGGTCGTCACTTGGCAGTCGGCCCTTTGCCCGTCGTCGTCACTGTTGTCGTACCTGTTGTCGTACCTGTCGTCGCGCCGGTCCCTGTCCCGGTCCCGGTCACCGTCATCCCTTCACCGCCCCGGCGGTGAGGCCGGCGGCAACCTTGCGCTGCACGATCAGGAAGAAGATCACCACGGGGAGCGCGGTGAGGATGGAACCTGCCATCAGCGCGCCGTAGTCGGTGCCGCGCGAGGTGGTGAAGTTCAGCAACCACACACCGAGCGGGTATTTGTCGTTGTCCTGCAGCAGGACGTACGCGAAGAGGTACTCGTTCCACGCGGTGATCAGGGCGTAGATGGAGGTGGCGACGAGGCCCGGCGCGAGCAGCGGGAAGATGACGCGCCAGAAGGCTCCCATCCGGCTGTTGCCGTCGACCATGGCGGCCTCCTCCAGCTCCTGGGGGATGTTGATGATGAACCCGCGCAGCATCCAGATGGTGAAGGGCAGCGTGGAGGCGGCGTAGACGAGGATGACGCCCCAGTACTGGTTGAGCGCGCCCATGTCGTTGAGCTGTATGTAGATGGGGATCAGCATCGAGGTCGCGGGGATCATCTGGACCAGCAGCAGCACGACCATCAGCGGTTTGCGGCCCCAGAAACGGAACCGTCCGACGGCGAAGGCGGCGATCAGTCCGATGGCGATGGAGAGCACGACGGTACCGGCCGAGATGATGATGCTGCTCTTCGTGTTGTCCCAGAAGTTGGGGCTGTCCATCGCCCGTCGGAACTGGCCGAGGGTGACGGAGGTCGGCCAGACCTTCTGGTCGTAGCTGAGGATCTCGCTGCTCGGGCGGAGCGCGGTGATCACCATCCAGTAGACCGGAAAACCCATGACCACGAAGGTGATCAGCCCGAGGATGTTGTAGCCGAGGCGGCTCTTCTTCCGGGTCCTGCCGGTCCTGCCGACGGAGGCGCTCACTCGACCTCTCCGATCTTCATCAGCTGGCGGAGGTAGTAGACGGACACACCGGCCAGCATCAGCACGGTGATGACCGAGATGGCGGCGCCCTGGCTGAAGGAGTTGCTCTCGAACGCCTTGGAGTACGAGTAGATGCCGAGCAGTTGGTACTCGGGCTCGGGGTGTGCGTTGCGCATCAGGAAGACCTGGCCGAAGACGCCGAAGTCCCAGATCACATTGAGCGTGGTGGTCATCACGAAGACCGGTTTGATGACCGGGAAGATGACGTACCGGAAGATCCCGAAGCCCCGGGCTCCGTCGATCCTGGCGGCCTCCTCCAGCTCCTGGGGGACCTGGGTGAGGGCCGAGTGGAGGCTGATGGCGATGAAGGGGATGGCGCCCCAGACGACCACTCCGACGATGATCGCCAGGCCCTGCACCGGGTCGAGGAACCAGTTGTGGCCCCGGAGGCCGACGCCGGGGAGCTTGCTGAGCAGGCTGTTGGCCAGGCCGTAGTCGGAGTCGAAGAGCCAGCGGAAGATCGAGGTGGCCACCAGCAGCGGCATGGACCAGACCGCGACCAGTGCGGCCGTCATCAGCAGCCGTACCCAGGTGGAGACCCGCTGGAGCAGCATCGCCATGAGGAGCCCGAGCAGCATCGTGAGGACCACGCACACCACGACGAAGACCACGGTCCGCAGGGTGACCTGCCAGAACTCGCTGTCCCCGAGGATCGCGGTGTACTGGTCGAGGCCGACCCAGGGCGGCGAGGTGCCCGCCCAGAGGTTGTTGCGCCGCTCGTCCTGGAAGGACAGCAGCACGGTGTCGATCAGTGGCCAGCCCAGTACGCCGGCGAGCACGATGATCGCCGGGGCGATCAGCAGATAGGGCAGCAGTGCACCTTTGCGGCGGCGAGGTGGGCGGGCCGACGCTCCCGTACGGTCCGGTGGTGCACCCTTGGTGACGCTCTGCAGCGTGTCGGCGGCGCTCATCTGGGCCGGCCCTTCCTCTCGTTCGTCCGATCCCTCCGGTTCCGGGTCAGGAGGCGCTGTTGATCAGCGAGTCGATCTTCTGGTCGGCGGCCTTGGTGGCGTCCGCCACCGAGGTGCCCTTGAGGATGGAGACCAGCATGTTCGGCAGGATGTTCTGCTTCTCGACGGCGCCCCAGCCGGGCGCGATCGGGGTGAACCAGGCGTCCGGCACGGCGTTGGCGATCGGCGCGGTGGCGGGGTTGGTCTTGAGCGGTGCGAGCTGCTTCGCGTTGTTGGGCAGGATGTTCTTCGAGGCGAGGACCGCTTCGGACTTCTCGTCGGTGAAGAGCTGGATCCAGTACTTGGCGAGGTCCTGGTTCTTGGACTTGCCGACCACCGCGAGGTCGGAGCCGCCGATGAAGGAGGGCAGCGTCTTGCCGTTCGGACCGGGCATCGCGGCGGTCTTGATGGCCTTGGTGAGCTTCTTGTTGCCGTTCGGCGGGGTGATGACGACGCCGGACTCCCAGCCGTTGCCGTAGATCAGCGCCGTCTTCTCCTTGGCCTCGACGTTGGCGTGGTCCGTCTCGTCCTTGGTCTGGTCACCGTGGTTGTACTTCTTGACCAGGTCGATGTAGTGCTGGATGCCCTGCTGCGCCTGGCTCGATTCGAGGGTGCCGGTCCACTTGTCCGACCCCTTGTCGTAGGTGGCGATCTTGCCCCCGTAGGCGGCGACGTACGACATGGCGGCGTACCAGTAGCGGCCCGGCAGGTAGAGCGGCGAGTACGCGTCGTCCTTGCTGCCGTAGGTCGTCTCCAGCTTGTCCAGGGCGGCCGTCAGAGCGGTCTCGGTCGTCGGCAGGGCGTCGGAGCCGGTGGCCTTCTTGAACATGTCGGCGTTGTAGATCGCGACCCGGGCACCCGCGTAGTAGGGAACGCAGTAGAGCTTGCCCTGGTAGCTACAGGTGTCCGTGAGGCCCTTGATCCAGGTGTCGGAGTTGTCGAACTGCTTGGCGTCGACCTCGGCGAGCGCGCCGTTGAGGATGTACGTCATGGTCTCGGTGTTGCCGAGTTCGACGACATCGGGGGCGCTGGAGCCGGAGAGCGCGGCGTCCAGTTTCTGTACCTTGTCGCTCCACTGCTGGAACTGCACCTTGAGGGTGACCTTCGGGTACTTCTTCTTGAACTGCGCGGTGACGTCCTTGACCAGTTCGGGCCAGCTCGTCTGGGCGTCGTTCATGAGCCAGACCGTCACCGTACCGGTGCGGTCCGCGGGGGCCGCGGACTTGTCGGAACCCTTGTCCGCACCGCAGGCCGCAACGCCCGCGATCATTGCAGCGACGCCTATGGCGGCAGTCAGCTTGCGCTTCACAGCACCCTCCCCAGGGCAGTGGCACAGCATTGGTGTAGACCAGTGCCCCGCAGCCTGACCTAGGCGTTTCGGGAACGTCAAGGGTGCGCAAGAGTCCTTAAACAGTCCTTTACTTGGCCGAAATTCGATCCCGTGCGGACCGGTCGCCCCAGGCGTGCCACGACGTCAAGCCCTCGGAGGCCGAGCGCCGGACAGATCTGGGCGGATCCGAGCGAGCCTGGAAAGTGACGGAGGAAGCATGCCGAGCGACGGGGGCATCGGCGCACCACCAGCCGTGGACGGCCTTGAGCACACGGTCCCGTGGAGGTCGCTGCGCGTACTCCTGGAACTCGCCCCTGGCAGTGGGGCTTGGCGCCGCAACGGCAGAACAGGAGCGCACTCCTGCGCGCCCGTCCGGCGTCGCGATGTCGGCTCACCCCTGCTTCACCGCTGCCCAGTCGCGCCGGACTCCCAGGCGAGCGCCAGGAACCGTTCCACGCGGCCCGGGTCGAGTTCGACGGCCAGGGACATCGCGACCACGGCGTGGTCGACGTTGGCGGCGAGGATCTGCCCCTCGGACCGCTTGGAGGAGGTGGAGCGGACGAAGGCGGTTCGGCGCGGCAGCAGCGTCCGGACGTACCGCGGATCGGCGTCCTCGGCGTCGACGGCGACCCAGTCGCCCGTGCAGACGACCTTCATCGGGTCGCGGGGGACGACGAACTCGGTGTCGGCGCGCACGGTGCCCGCCGGGGTGACGACATCGCACAGGCCACGGTCGACCCGCACGACCCTGCCGGGCAGGAAACCCCGCTCGGCGTGGGGTGCGAACTCGGCCGCCCAGCCCTTGTCCCACGCCCCGGCACCGCGCTCACTGGCGCGGGAAGAAGAGGTACGCCCTCGGGCGCCACGGAATACGGGTCCCCTGGGGAACGGTCCTCGGCGCACCGGACGTCACGCGCCTTCTGTATTACGGTTCTGGGATGCGCAGGACCTTGCTGGGGGAGAATCGTTGAGCGCTCGGATTCTGGTCGCCGAGGATGACGAGAAACAGGCTCGACTGATCCGGATTTATCTGGAGCGAGAAGGAAATGCGGTGCAGGTCGTGGCCGACGGCCGCGCGGCGCTGGAACGGGCACGTTCGGCGAAGCCGGATCTCATCGTTCTCGATGTGATGCTGCCGTTGGTCGACGGGCTCGATGTGTGCCGCATTCTGCGCACCGAGTCGGACGTCCCGATTCTGCTGCTCACAGCCCGCACGACCGAGGAGGACATGCTCCTCGGCCTCGACCTCGGCGCCGACGACTACCTCACCAAGCCGTACAGCCCCCGCGAACTGACCGCGCGGGTGCGGGCGTTGCTGCGCAGGTCCGGGAAGGCCGGCGGCGCGGCGGAGCCCGCTGTGCTGCGGGTCGGCGCGGTGGAGCTGGACACCGCACGCTTCGAAGTCCGGGTGGAGGGGCGGCCGGTGGCGCTGACCGCCAAGGAGTTCTCCATCCTGGAGGCACTGGCCCGTGAACCGGGCAGGGTCTTCACCCGGGCGCAGATCATCGAGCGCGTCTTCGGGTTCGACCGGGACGTGCAGGAGCGGACCGTCGATGCGCACGTGATGAATCTGCGACGGAAGCTGGAGGCGGATCCGGGCCGGGCCGGCCACCTGGAGACGGTGTACGGGCGGGGCTACCGCCTCGCGGACGGTTCGGGCTCAGCGCTCTCCTGAGGCGCCGCCTCCTGGAGCCGTGGGCAGTGCGACGGTGAACGTCGTGCCTGCCCCGACCGAGCTGCGCACATCGATCGTCCCCCTGTGGTCGGTGACGATCTGGCGGGCGATGGACAGGCCCAGGCCGCTGCCGCCGGTCGCGCGGCCCCGTGAGGCGTCCGCCCGCCAGAAGCGGTCGAAGAGATGCGGCAGGTCCTTTGCCGGTATCCCCTTGCCGGTGTCCCGTACTTCCACGACGGCCGGCTCGCCGTTCGGGATCAGCGCCAGGGTCACGGTGCCGCCCGGGGCCGTGGCCCGCAGCGCGTTGCGGACCAGGTTGCCGACGACCTGGCGCAGCCGGTCCGGGTCGGCGGTCACGTACACGGGCCGTGGCGCCTCCACCTCGAGTGCGATGCCCGCCGCCTCGGCCTGGGTTCGGTGGACCCTGCGGCTGGTCTCCAGGAGCTCGCGCAGGTCGACCTCGCAGCGGTGGTAGGTGAGCGCGCCGGCCTCTGCCATGGCGAGGTCCTGGAGGTCGTCCACGATCCGCTGCTGCAGCAGCGCCTCGTCGTGGAGGGAGGCGAGCAGGTCGGGGGTCGGCTCGACGACCCCGTCCCGCAGGGCCTCCAGATAGCCGCGCAGATTGGCCAGCGGGGTGCGCAGTTCGTGTGCGATGTCGCTGGTGAGGCGGCGCTGGCGTTCCTCGCCCGCCTGGATGGAGTCGGCCATCCGGTTGAAGGCGCCGCCGAGCTGCGCGATCTCGTCACGGCCGGAGACGGGGACCCGCCGCCCCAGGTCGCCCTCGCCCAGCCCCTTCGCGGCGTGCGTCATGGCACGGACGGGGCGCAGTACGGCCCTGCTCAGGAGCAGAGCGCCGAGGACGACCCCGAGGGCGACCCCCACCGCGACGGCCACGGTGGGCGCGGCGGCCAGGGTGGGCGGCGACTCGTCGCGGACACCGAGGCGGATCGACAGGCGTGCGGGGGCGATGGAACCGACCCGCTCGTTGAACACCTGCTGCACACAGGTGGTGAACCGCGGCTCGGACTCGCATACCCGCAGTGCGTCGAGATCCTGCTGAATGCGCGGATCCACTGCCCCGTCCGGCTCCTCGCACCGCGTGGGTCGGCGGTCCGTGCTGATCCGGGGGACACCCCGCACGTCCGGCCGGGCCGTCAGCTCGGCCCCCGCCCGCGTGAGGCAGGCCGCGTACGTCACTGCGGCGCGGTAGTCGGCGATCGCCAGGGCGGCCTGCTTCAGCGAGAGCCGCGGTACCTGGCCCGCGGGGAACCGCAGGACGGGACGCGGGTCGACCAGGACCGGGGGCTGGCTGCTCGGCGCGCGGGGATCACGACCGGCGAGGGCGTCGGAGTCGGCGAGCAGTACGTCGGAATCCGTGGCCACCCGGACGCGCTGGCCGGTGTTCTTCGCGAGCTCGGCCACCGTCGAGGAGAGTCCGTCCCAGGTGCCGTGCGCAAACCCGTACGCGCGGAGTTCGCCGGTGATCCGGGAGACCTCCTGCCGACCGGCCGTGACGGTCTCCTGCACCTGGCGGTTCGCCTGGCGCAGGGTCAGCCAGGCGGTGGCGGCGGTGGCGGCCATCGCGACCAGCATGAGCAGGGCGAGGACCCGGAGCCGGAAACTCATCGCACGGGACTCCTTCGAGTGGTACCGGGTCGGGGGCGGTCTCGGTCGAGGCCGCCCCCTGGTCCGTACGGAGGGCCACCGTACGGAGGGCCACCGTACGGAAGACGACCGTACGGAACGCCACCGGTTCTGGTCGGCTCATGTACCGGACAGCGCCTCCGTCGGTGACAGCCTGCTGGCCCGGACCGCCGGGTACAGGCCGGCGATCATGCCGATGACGAGTGTCGAACCGATGCCCGCCGCGCTCGCCCACGCCGGGACGACCGTCGGCCAGTCGCGGCCGAGGGCGTATCCGGCCGTGATCAGCGTCCCGAGCGCCGTTCCGCCGAGCCCGCCGATCAGCGACAGCAGCAGGGACTCCGTGACGAACTGCGTGCGGATCTGCCCCCGCGTCGCTCCCAGGGCACGGCGCAGGCCGATCTCGGAGCGGCGTTCCAGGACCGAGATGACCATGGTGTTGCCGACACCGACCCCTCCGACCAGGAGTGCCACGCCGCCGAGGCCGAGCAGCAGGCCGGTCAGCGCCGACTCGGCGGCCTCGCGGGCCGCGAGAGCGTCCGAGGGGCGGGAGACCTGCACCTCGCCGGGCTTCTCGGGGTACGCCGTGGCCGCCAGCACCGCCCTTACGGACGTGACCTGGCTGTCCTCGGCACGGACGTACACCGTCGAGGGATGGCCGTCGAAGCGGAGGTACCTCTCGGCTGCCGACCAGCCGACCAGAGCGGCACTGTCGATCTCCGGTGCGAGCGGAACCGGATCGAGGACGCCGATCAGCGAGAACCAGCGCTCGCCGAGCCAGACCCGGGTGCCGGGGGTGTACACGTCGAGCCGCCGGGCGGCGGTCGAGCCGAGCACCACCGCCGGGTACTCCTCCGTCGCGGAGTCCAGCCAGCGCCCCTTGCGGAGCTGTCCGCCGACGGCCGGCAGCAGATCGGCGCCGGCCGCCAGGACGTGCAGGGAGCCGGTGCGGCCGATGGCGATGCGTTCGTTGCGGTAGATGTTGGCACCGGTCTCGCCGGTGGCGGCGACCCGTTGCACCGGGGGAACACGGCGGATCATCGCCACGGACTCCGGGGGAAGTTCGGCCTCGTCGCCGGTGAGGGTCTGGCCAGGGGCGATCCGCAGCAGATTCGTGCCGAGGGCGTCGAGCCGACGGTCGACCTCCGCCCGCCCGGAGCCGGAGATGCCGACCACCGCGATCATCGCGGCGACACCGATGGCGATGCCGAGCGCGGAGAGGAAGACCCGCAGCGGACGAGTCCGCAGGCCGGTGCCGCCGAGCCGTACGACGTCCACGGGACCGAGCCGCGCGGCCCGCGGCCGCGCCGGTTCCGGGTCCGACTCCGGAGCGGTGGTGTCCGAGGTCGTGGGCGGCGGGGCGCGGAACTCCAGGGTCTTCGCGTCCGGGACCCCGGCCGCCGTCGTAGGACGGGAGTGCCGGTCCTGCCCGGAGGAGTTCGTCGTGCGGTCCGTCACCGAGGCGCCCCGATCGTCGTGCTCTGTGCCGTGTCGGCGACCAGGCGGCCGTCGCGCAGCTCGATGCGGCGCGGCAGCCCGGCCGCGATGTCCCGGTCGTGGGTGATGACGACGACGGTCGTGCCGGCGGCGTTCAACTCCCGCAGCAGGGTGAGGACGGTCGTGCCCGACGCCGAGTCGAGGTTTCCGGTCGGCTCGTCCGCCAGCAGCACCGAGGGTCCGCCGACCACCGCCCGGGCGACCGCGACGCGCTGGCGCTCGCCGCCGGACAGCTGGTGCGGCAGGTGGTGCACGCGGTGGCTGAGCCCGACCCGTGCCAGCGCGGCCGCCGCCCTGGCACGGCGGCGGCGTATCGGCACGCCCGCGTAGAGCAGGCCGTCCGCCACCGAGTCCAGTACGCAGACGCCGACCGAGAGGTGGAACTGCTGGAAGACGAAGCCGATCCGGGTGGCCCGCAGTGCGGAGACCTCCCGGTCCGACAGGCTCGCCACGTCGTGGCCGTCGACCAGGACCCGGCCGGCGGAGGGGTGGTCGAGGCTGCCCATGAGGTTGAGCATGCTCGACTTCCCGGAGCCCGACGGGCCGACGATCGCGACCAGTTCGCCCCGTCCGATGCGCAGACTCACGTCCCGTACCGCCGCCACGCCTCCGGGGTAGGTCTTGGAGACCGCGTCGAACTCCACGACCGCCGTCACTCCGGGATCCTCACCTTCATGCCCTCGCGGACCGTGGGACCGCTGACCTCCACGTCGCCGTCGGCGAAGAGTCCGGTCTTCACGGCGACGAACCGGCCGTCCGCGGTCTCCAGACCGTGCCCGCCCTCGGCGAGGGCGACCAGCGCGGCGACCGGGACGGCCAGCACGTCCTTGACCTCGTCGCCCACGTACTCGACCGTCACCGGGCCGCTCTCGAACCGCCCTGTGGTCTTCTGGTCCTCGATGGTGACGGTCACGGGAATCGTGGCGGGCTGGGCCGAGCCGCCCTCGCCGCCCTCGGGCGCGGTCGCCTGCTTGCCCACCGACGCCACCTCGCCCTTCACGGGTGTCCCGTCGGGCAGTCCGACCGTGACGGCAGACCCGCGTACGGCCCAGGAGGCGTCCGCGGCTGAGGCGTTGACGATCACCTTCCGGGCGGTACCGGTGTACGTGAGGGTGTTCTCGCCGACCGCCGAGCCGAGCCGGGCGCCGGCCGAGCCGATCCGTACCTTTCCGGCGGAGTAGATGACGTCGCCCACCCCGACGTTGCCGGTCTCGGCCAGTCCGAGCGACTTCTGCCAGCGCCTGACCGCCGCGGCGGTGCCGGTGGTGAAGCGCTCGTCCACCGTGAAGCCGGTGTAACCCAGGGCGGCCAGGTTGGTCTCGAACTGCATGACATCCATGCCCCACAGTTCGCTCGGTGCCCGGGAGGTGCCGGTGTCCCCTCCGGTTCCGGTGCCCTCCGGCGCCGGTGAACCGGAGGGGCTCGGGGATTTGCCGTCCCCGGCGCTCAGTTGCTGCTCGCCCGAGTCCTGGTCGTCCTCCTGAGGGGTCGGCCCCAGGCTCCGGTACATCGGCATCGATCCGTACATGAGGATCACCGGCCGGTCGTCGACCCGGAGCAACTCCTCGCCGCGCTCCACCGTCGCACCCTGCCCGGGCAGCCAGGTCACGGTCCCGGTCGCCTTGACCGGCAGCGGCAGTTCCGTGCCGTAGCCCAACTGGCCTTCCACCGTGGTGCGTTCGGTCAGCGTCTCCCGCGTCACCGATACGACGGAGCCGGTCCGGGGCGGGACACTCGGCCCCTTGTCCCCGTCGCCGCCAAGCCCGAGCGCGCCGACCACGGCGACCGCCGTCACGACGACGACGGCCGAGGCGATCAGCACCGTACGCCTCCCGCGTCGGCCGCGAGGCGCAGGCGGCGCGGGAGCCGTCCCGTCCGCGTCATCGATCCGCGTCACTGTCTCCGTCATCTTCAGCCCTTGGCCGGGGGCTGGTTCGTCGGGTTGCCGGAGATCGGTGCGCAGACGCGCGTCGCGCGCCGCGCACCGGCCGAGCTCTGGTCCCACTCGGGGATGCCCGAGTTGTTGTTCCTCTGGTAACCGTCGGGGCCGGGGTCGGGGTAGTCGGGGGCACCGTTCTTCTGCATGCAGGCGGCGAAGTCCCGCGCGACCTTGATCTGCGCGGCAGTGAGTTCGGGCCGGTTGGCATCCTCGATGCTCTCGGGAACGGTGGCCTTCTTGTCGGCGCACTTCTGCGACGCCTTGAGGAACTTCGGATTCCTCTTCAGGGCACGCACTCCGTCGCCGCTGCCGAAGTCGATCTCGCCCTTCTCGTCCGGGTCCGGCGCGTCGACGCCGTTGTCCCGCAGACACCGCACCCAGTCCCGCTGCGCCTTCACATACGCGGCCACTTCGTTCCCGCCGCCCTGCTCGCCCGCCGTCGTGGACGAGGCGGACGAGTCGCCACCGCCGGCCGTCGGCACCTTCGAGCCACCGTCGTCACCGCCGCAGCCGGTCAGTGCGAACGCCACGATCGAGGACGCCGCGGCCAGTAATACCTGATGAGTCCTCATTGGTTCTCCCACTCCCCTGTCGGACCGTCCGCGAATGCGACGGGCAGGCCGACCGTAGGGCGGAGACGATGAAGAACCTTTGAAGAACCTGTCAGCCGATCATGCGGCCGTCGGCGAGCTGCACGGCGTTGCGCGCCGGGCCGTGGTCAAACGCCCGCGACACCGCCGGGCCCCGGGGCGACGGGGCAGGCGCCGGCAGGCGTCACGCGGCCGGGGCCGCCTTGGAGCCCGTCGGTCGGCATGGCCCGCGTACCGCTGTCGTGATCGTCCGAAGGCGGGGTGAAGGCGACGTCCAGGCGGGTGAGCCCGCGGAAGTTGAGGCTGCGCTGCCACTGCGGCGGTGCGGTGCTGTCGAGCCGCAGGCCGGGGAGCCGGGTGAGGAGTGCTTCCAGGACGATCGCGCCTTCCAGCCGGGCCAGCGCGGCGCCGAGGCAGAAGTGCGGACCGTGCCCGAACGCCATGTGCCGTCCGCCGGGCCGCTCGAAGTCCAGCACATGGGGATCGGGGAACACGGCCGGATCCCGGTTGGCGGCGCCGCACACCAGGAGCACCGTCTGCCCTTCGGCGATGGTGCGGCCCGCCACGTCCAGGTCGTGCCGCGCGCGGCGCAGCATCAGCTGTACCGGGGCGTCGTAGCGCAGGAGTTCCTCGACCGCTGCGGGCATCAGATCGGGCCGGCTGCGCAGTTGGTCGGCCGCGTGCGGGTGGCGGAGCAGGGCGAGCGTGGCGTTGCCGATGAAGTGGGTGGTGGTCTCGTGGCCGGCGATCAGGAGCAGGGCGCAGTTGGCGAGGAGTTCGTCGAGGTCCTGGTCGGTGTTCTCGGCCTGTGCGCTCACCAGTGCGCGCAGGGTGTGGGGGGCCGGCGGCGCGTCGTGGCGGGTGAGGAGTTCGCGGAAGTAGGCGAGCATGTCCGTCATGCTCTGCGAGGCCTCGCGGTTGCGGTCGGCGTCGAGCCGGGAGTTGCCTATGGCTTCGGCGATCGGCTCGGACCAGGCGGCGAGGGCGGGGCGGTCCTGCTGCGGTACGTCGAGGAGGTCGCAGATGATGGTGAGCGGCAGGGGTCGGGCGAGGTCCGCGACGATGTCCATCCGCCCGGTCGGCGCCGCGTGGGTGATGATCCGGTCGACGGCTTCGAAGATCCGGCCGCGGAGTGTCTCCACTGCCCGAGGAGTGAAGGCCCTGCTGATCAGGGCCCGCAGCCGGGCATGGTCGGGGGCGTCGCTGTAGAGCATCTGCCGGCTCAGGACCCGGGCCAGCGGCCGCAGTTCCTCGGGTACGGCCTCGATGTCGGGATAGCGCACCGAGGACAGCCCCGGGTCACTCGCGGCTTTGCTGACCACTGCGTGCCCGGTCGCGATCCACGCGCTCAGGGTGCGGTCCCAGAAGAAGTCGTCGGCGCTCCTCAGTTCTTCGTAGAAGTCGTAGAGACGCTCTTGGACTTGGGGTCGAAAGGCCCGCAACAGCGAGGTGGGAGTGCCCATCACCCCATTTTAGTGTCCTGTGGCCGGAATTCGATCAAGATATGGGGTGAAACGTCGCGGGATCGCCTCGGCGTTCTTCGTCCGGATGTGGGAAGCGTGTCCCCGGCCGGTGGCGGACTTGCGGCTCCTCAGCCGTCGCAGCCCGCGCTCGCGGCCGGGAGCACCGGCCCCTGCCGAACGCCTCCCCTGCCGAACGCCTCCTCGGGCGAAGGGGCGACGAATCCGACAACGGTCCGACGGGACCGCACGGCCCTCGCCCCTTCGGGGTGACGCCTCGTCAGGACGTGCCGCACTCCACGCCGTTGAGTGTGACATGGGTCGGCGCGGAGTTCTTGTCCTGCCAGGTGGCGAGGAAGCCGAAGGTGAGGGAACCACCCGCGGCGACGGACCGGTTGTAGTCGGCGGCGGTCGCGGTGACCCGGGTGCCGTTCTGCGCGACGGTCGCGTCCCACATCTGGTCGACGTGCTGGCCGTCCTCGAAGGTCCAGGCGATCCGCCAGGACTGCAGGGCGTTGGCGGAGGTGACGGTGATGGTGGCCTGGAAGCCGTCGGGCCACTCGTTGACGAGGTCGTAGTCGACCTCGCAGCCGCGCGCGCCCGCGCTCTCGCCGGTACTCGCGGTGGCCGAGGAGGTGCCCTGGGGTTCGGTGTCGGGGCTGTCGCCGTCGGCCGCACTCGACTTGCCCCTACCGGAGGGTGCCGGGGAGGCGGTGATCGGCGGCAGGGCCGAGATCGCGGCGGAGGGCGCCGCGGACGGCAGGGCGGATCCGGTGCCGGCCACCGGGGTGCTGTCCGTGGGGACACCTTGCGCGCCGGCGTCCATCGCGCCGTCGCCGAACGGCATCAGCGACGCGGTGAGCGCGGCGCCGGAGACCAGGACGGCGGCGAGGAGCAGCCCGTTGCGCCGCACGCGCGCCCGGCGCGCCGCCGCACGCTCGGCCCGGCCCTCCGGGTCCGGCGTGTCGGGGCGGGCGCCCAGGCGCACCTCGGCGGCCCGCCGGCGGCGTTCCAGATAGGCGAGGCCGCCCCAGCCGATGACCCCGCCCGCGAGGGCGGCGGGCAGTCCACCGCCGTGCAGTCGCAGACAGGCCGCGGCCTCGGCGCACTCCACGCAGGTCGCGAGGTGCCGGGACAGGTCGTGCGGGGTCTCGGCGCCGGGCGAACGGGTCACCGCGTCGAGCAGCCGCACATAGGAGCGGCACTCCGCGTCCATCGGCGTGTCGAGGTGGTTGCGGTGGCAGCGGTCCCGGAACAGGCCGCGGACCTGGTTGAGTTCCTCGACCGCGGCGTCCGGGTCGAGGCCCTGGCGGCGGACCACGGAACGCAGCGGCAGCGCCTCGACCTCCGCCAGCCACAGCAGGTTGGCGTCCGCCTCCTGCATGTCGCGCAGTCCGCGCAGGGCGATCGGTCGGCTCAGCGGCGGCCCGGTGTAGCGCCAGGCTTTGTCCGAGTTCAGCCAGAGGCGCAGATCGGGGTCGAGTTTGTGGCCGTGCCCCTCGGCCTCCCAGGCGGCGGCCGTGGAGCGTACGGCGGTCAGCAGCATGGGAATCCGGGGCAGCCGCGACAGGCGGCGGCCGGCGCCGCGCGCGGCGGCCTCCTCGGCGGCACGGGCCTCGCGAATGCCGAGCGCGAACGCCTCGCGGGCCAGTTGGTTGGCCGCGGTCGAGCCGGACGTGCACAGGTCCGCGTACGACAGGACGGCGTCCCAACACTCGGAGAACAGCGCGGCCTCGGCGGCGTCCTTCGGGGTCGGCAGGTCGGGCATGGGTCTCCTGCATCCAAAGCGAGGTCAACTCACCATGAGGGGGATGGAGTTGGGGGGAACCTCGCGGCAGGAACCGAGCTTTTCACGTTCCTCACACAACTGACAAGCGTCCTGTTCAGATGTCATGTAAGGACGTCCGGACAGGCAACCGCACCCACTACTCCGGCCCCTGATACGGACGCGGACCGCTCCGCGACTCAACGCGGAACGGGAAATGTTTCGGGCGCCCCCGGGAACGTCCGGCAACGGCTTCCGGACCAGGGCGTATTGCCCGCGACCGCTTCCCGAAAGCGACCCGGAACCGGCTGAGAGCCGGATCCGGGGCCGAGGGCCCAAGGGACTGTGCCGAGGGCCTACGGGACTATACGGCCGCCGCGTCCTGCGCCGGAAGGGCCGGAAGGCTGTCCATGAAGGAACTCACCGAGAACACCGCACGGCCGGGTCCGGGCGGGCCGTAGCCGGGGGGCGAGGAGAGTCCGAAGTCGTCCATCGTGGCCCGGTAGGCCTCCAGCAGCCGGATGTGGTACTCCAGCGGCGCGCTCTGCGGGTTGGCCTTGCCGAGCGGGGTCGTCGGCTCCGGGCACCAGGTGGTGAAGCGGGGCGTGATGCCGTGCGACATGAAGAACCGCAGCCCCTCGGTGGTGGACGCGATCGCCTCGTCGACCGTCGTGAAGCCGAACGGCTCGGCCATCTCCACACCCGCCACGAAGTTGGGGATCACGTTGCGTGCCCCGAACACCTCGGCGGAGTCGAGGATGCGCCTGTGCCACTCGTCGCGGCCGACGTACCGCTCCTTGCCCGGGCAGTACAGCTCGAACAGCCGGCGGTCCCACACCTCGTAGTTGGGGTGGTAGATCTGCACGCCGTAGTCCTTGAACCGCTGTACGTCGTCACGCGGCAGCGCCTGGGCGACGACCTTGCCGATCCAGCGGCCGGGGAACCGCTCCTCGATGGCCTTGGCGTAGTGGCCGTAGAAGTCGGCCTCGTCGCGCCCGGCGACCGTCTTGGTGATGGCGCCGCCGGTGAGCGTGTAGGCGGTCGACGTCTTCGCGGTGTCGTAGCGGTCGATGATCTCCAGGGCCTCGAGGACCTCCTCGACGTCCTTGACTCCGGTATACGGTCGACCGGCGGCCTTGTGCTGTCGCCAGTTGTGGTTGATGTCGCAGTACTGGCACTCCTCCTTGGCGCCGAAGTACTGGCACACCCGGAAAACGGTGAGGTAGATCAGATAGCCCCACTGGATGGTCGGGGCCACCTCCATCACGGACTTCCCGTTGGAGAGTGTGTGCCGGTAGTACTCCGGCATGGGCGGCACCCCGACGTCCGCGATGCGCGCCCCGTCGAGGTAGAGCCCGAGCACCCCCTCGTCGTCCGCCGCCACGCGGTACGGCGAGGACGGGTTCACCCGGACCGACACGACCGTGCGCCGCAGGTCGTACGGCCCGCCGGTGAGGATGATCTCCTCCGGCGGGCGCCGCAGCGCGGCCTCGCCGAGCTCGGGCAGGGTGCCGTGGTCGAAGGAGAAGATGAAGTACGACTTCGGTTTCACCTCGCCCGACTCGTTGTCGCTGAGGGCGGAGGCGTCGAAGGCCACTCCCCCGCGCAGCAGGTCCTCCTTGAAGACGGCCTCCCGCGGAACATGCGGAAACCGCTCCATCAGATCCTCGACCAGCGCGGTACGGCTGCCCATCCGACTCTCCTCCCGGCTCAGGCGTACGACTCCTCACGGTATGCCCCCGGTGGCGCGGGGGCGGGGGCGGGGGCCTCGTGTTGCGGGCAAGGTAGGTTCCACCTGGGAACTCCGGGTTCCCGATCTTCTCGGGAGGGGCAGCAGTCGGATGACCGAGACCGCGCCGCAGACGGCGGAAACGAACTGGACGGGAACGAACTGGGCGGGCAACGTCACGTTCGCCGCGAACGAGCTGCACCGCCCGCGCACGCCCGGGGAACTGCGCTCACTGGTCGCCCGGAGCACCCGGGTGCGGGTGCTGGGCAGCGGCCACTCGTTCAACCTGATCGCCGAGCCGGGCGCCGACGGCGTACTGCTGTCGCTGGACGCCCTGCCGGCCGAGGTCGACGTGGACACGACGGCACGGACAGTGCGGGTCGTCGGCGGTATGCGGTATGCGGAACTCGCCGGACGGGTGCACGCGCACGGGCTCGCGCTGCCGAACATGGCGTCCCTGCCGCACATCTCCGTGGCCGGCTCGGTGGCGACCGGTACCCACGGGTCGGGGGTGCGCAACGGATCGCTCGCCTCCGCCGTGCGGGAGGTGGAGATCGTCACGGCGGACGGCTCGACGGTCGTCGTCGGACGCGGCGACCGGCGGTTCGGCGGGGCCGTGACCTCCCTGGGCGCGCTCGGCGTGGTCACCGCGCTCACCCTGGACCTGGAGCCGGACTACCAGGTCGAACAGCACCTGTTCACCGAACTGCCCCTGGAGGGGCTGGACTTCGAGACGGTGGCGGGGGCCGCCTACAGCGTGAGCCTGTTCACCGACTGGACCGCGCCCGGCTTCCGGCAGGTCTGGCTGAAGCGCCGCACCGACCAGCCCCTGGCCGACTTCCCGTGGGCCGCGCCCGCCACCGAGCCGCTGCATCCGGTGCCGGGGATGCCGGCCGGCAACTGCACCGAGCAGTTCGGGGTGCCGGGGCCGTGGCACGAGCGGCTGCCGCACTTCCGGGCGGAGTTCACGCCGAGCAACGGTGAGGAGTTGCAGAGCGAGTACCTGCTGCCGCGGGAGCACGCGACGGAGGCGCTGTATGCGATCGACGGGATCCGGGAGACGGTCGCCGGTGTACTGCAGACCTGCGAGGTGCGGACAGTCGCCGCCGACGAGCAGTGGCTGAGTCCCGCCCACGGCCGCGACACCGTGGCGCTGCACTTCACCTGGATCGCGGACACACCGGCCGTCCTGCCGGTGGTACGGCGGCTGGAGGCCGTGCTGGAGCCGTACGACCCCCGGCCGCACTGGGGCAAGGTGTTCGAGATGCCGGCCGCCGAGGTGCGCGGACGGTATCCCCGGATCAGGGACTTCGCGGCGCTCGCGCGGGTGCTGGATCCCGCCGGGAAGTTCACCAACGACTTCGTGCGTGACGTTCTGGGAGACTGATGCGCGGCTGACGCGTGGCTGATTCCCGACGGGTTGGCGACGGATGCCGTCAGCCTCTGCCGGACTTAATAAAGCCCCTTTCCTAACCCCTTGTCGAACGTCCTGGCAGCCCATAGCCTGACGCGGCGCCGATGCCGTCGCAGTTGCCTGCCCCCGGTGTCGGGCAGCGAAGGGAGTTCGATGAAGCGCGGCACATCACGTGACATCCGCACCGCGAACCGCTACGAGGTGCTGCGCCAGATCATCGCCTCCTCGCCCACCTCCCGGCAGGAGCTCGCGGCGGCCACCGGCCTCTCCCTCGCGACCGTCGCCACCCTGGTCGGCGAACTGCTCGACCTCCGCATGATCACGGAGGTCGGGTTCGAGGACTCGGCGGGCGGTCGCCCCCGGGGCCTCGTGGCCGTCAACGCGTCGGGGGGCGCGTTGATCGGCGTGGACATCGCGGAGACCTACGTCCATGTCGAGCTGTTCGACCTGGCGCTGAACGTCCTGGCCCGCGCCGAGGAGGACATGCGCCCCGGCGAGAGCCTGCCGGAGCAGGTGGTCAGCCATGTCGCCGCGGCCGCCGGTTCGGTGGTCGCGCAGGCCGGGATCGAGGCGGCCCGGGTGCTCGGCGTCGGGGTGAGCGTGCCGGGGCAGGTGGACCGGGACACCGGGATCTCCGAGTACGCGCCCAACTGGGACTGGCACGACGTGCCGTTGCTCGACCTGCTCTCCGAACACATCGCGTATCCCCTGTACTTGGACAATCCGCTGCGTGCCTGCGCGGTCGCCGAGCTGTGGTTCGGGGCCGTGCGAGGACACGGGGACGCGGTCGTGGTCAACCTCGGGACGGGGGTGGGCGCCGGGCTCGTCCTGGGCGGCGGGCTGCACCGGGGGGTCAGCAACAGCGCCGGCGAGTGGGGGCACACCACGCTGGTGCTCGACGGAAGGCTGTGCCGCTGCGGCAACCACGGCTGTGTGGAGGCGTATGTCGGCGCGCTCGGGATCATGCAGAACCTGCGTGAACTCAGCCCGCAGAGCGCCCTGTTGCATCCGGGGGACCAGACCGCCACCATCGACGCGCTGGCCGCCGGGGTCGCCGCGAAGGAGCCGGTGGCGCTCAAGGTCGTCCGGGACACCGCCCGTTACCTCGGGGCCGGCATCGCCGTCCTGGTCAATCTGCTCAACCCGGAGGTGGTCGTACTGAGCAGCTGGGTCGCGGCCCGGCTCGGCGAGCCGCTCCTGGAGGAGGTGCGTGAGGCCGTCGCGCGGCACGCGCTGAAGCGGCCGCTGGCGGCCAACCGCATCGTCCTCTCCCCGATCCCCACCGACCCGGTGTCCCTGGGCGCGGCGACGTTCGCGCTCGAAGGGGCGCTGCAGTCGGTCGGGCAGCGCAGCGTCAAACGCCCGCCCGCGGCGAGGAGTCGTACCGCCCAGTCGTCATGACACCGGGGTGACGGCGGCAACGCCCTGACCCCGCCTCCTTCTCCACAGGGCCGCTTCCCGGGTACGGCCCGACTCCCCCGTACCGCTGTACCGCGCCCGCGTTCCCCGTTCTCCGGTGCTCCACACCACCCACTCCAGCCCCGTCTGTTCGCGATGCCGAACGGATCACAACGCTTCGAACAGACTTCGTCCAACCCCTTGCCGAAGCCTTAGTCGAAGGTTAACGTCCCGCTCCGCGACAGGAATTGAGCCACCTGCGCTGAGCCATAGAGCCGTAGCCGCACTTCGAGACAAGGACGTCATCATGTCGGCAATGAGCAACAGCAACTGGTCCCGCCGATCCATCTTCCGGGCGGCCGCGGGCATGGCCGCGGCGGGCACGCTCGCCGCGTGCGGCGGCAACAACGGCAGAGCGAGCGGCGGTTCCGGCACGAACCTGACCCAGTACTTCCACGCCTACGGCGAGGAAGGAACCGAGCAGGCCATCAAGCGGTACGCGAAGGCGTACAAGGACGCGAACGTGACCACGCAGTGGATCACCGCCGCCGACTTCGAGAACAAGCTCTTCGCGACGCTGCTCACCGACAAGGCGCCCGACCTGTTCGAGTTCCACCCGCAGATCCAGATGGTCAAGAGCGGTCAGGTGGCGGACCTGACCGACATCATCGCCCCGGTCAAGGACGACTTCAACCCGGCCGACATCGCCTCGCACACGGTCGACGGGAAGACCTACGGCGTACGGATGATCGACGACCCGCAGTTCTTCTTCTACCGGCCGTCACTGCTGGAGAAGGCCGGTGTGAAGGTGCCGGAGACCCTCGACGAGCTGATCGAGGCCGCCGCCAAGCTCACCACCGGCAAGGTCAAGGGCCTCTACCTCGGCAACGACCTGCACGCGGTCATCAACCCGATGATCTGGTCGGCGGGCGCCGACACCCTCGACGACAAGAACGAGATCGCCTACCACACGGAGGGCGTCGCCGAGGGCATCAAGAAGATGCGCAAGCTGTTCACCAGCGGCCACCTTCTCCTCGGCGCCCCGACCGACTACTGGGACCCCTCCGCGCTCAACCAGGGCCTGACCGCGATCCAGTTCTGCGGCATGTGGGCGATGCCGCAGTTCCAGCAGACGCTCGGCGACGACATCGGGATCTTCCCCTTCCCGAAGACCATCGACTCCGGCAAGCAGTCGGTCTACAACGGCGGCTGGTCGATGTTCGTCAACGCCAAGGGCAAGAACGTCGACGCGGCCAAGGAATACGTCAAGTGGCTCTGGATCGAGCAGAAGAAGTACCAGGAGGACTGGGCCACCTCCTACGGCTTCCACATCCCGCCGCGCACCTCCATCGCCCAGTCCGCCACCAAGCTCAAGTCGGGCCTGCCGGCCGAGGGCGTCAAGCTCTTCAACGAGTTCGGGCACTTCGACAACATCGGCTGGACCCAGGCGATGATCACCGCGCTGGAGGACGTCTTCGCCAACTCGGTCCGCAAGGGCGGTGACCCGGAGGCGTCCCTCGACAAGGCAGACACGGCGGTCAACCGCGAGCTCAAGAAGCTCTTCGGATAGGCCGGCGGACGGACCACGACATGTCGACGACCACGAAACTCGACCTCACGAGCCCCGCCCCGGCGAAGGCCTCCCCGGCCAAGCCGCGGCGGGGGCTGTGGGGCAGCAGCACCTTCAACTTCTGGCTGTTCTGCGGACCGTTCCTCGTCGGGCTGCTGATCTTCATCTACGTGCCCATCGGCTGGAGCATCTGGCTCAGCTTCTTCGACGCGCGCTTCACCGTCACGCCGGACAAGTTCATCGGCTTCGACAACTACACGTACATGCTGACGAACTCCGACTTCGTCGGCTCGCTCGGCACCTTCACCGTGTTCGCCGCCTTCATCGTGCCCACCACCTGGGCCCTGTCGCTGGGCCTCGCCCTGCTGGTGAACCGGCTGCGGTTCATGCGGGCGTTCTTCCGCTCGGTCTTCTTCCTGCCGACCGCGTGCTCCTACGTCGCCGCGGCCCTCATCTGGAAGATGTCCATCTTCAACGGGGTCCGCTTCGGCCTCGCGAACACGGTCCTCGGCTGGTTCGGGATCGAGAACATCGCCTGGCTGGTCAATCCCGACCCGCCCTGGTACTGGCTGGTCATCGTCACGGCCCGGCTGTGGCTCCAGTCCGGCTTCTACATGATCCTTTTCCTCGCGGCGCTGCAGAACATCCCGGGGGAGCTGTACGAGGCCGCCGCCATCGACGGCGCCAAGCCGGGCTGGCAGACCTTCCGGCACATCACACTGCCCCAGCTGCGGGCCACCTCGACCGCGGTGGTCCTCCTGCTGCTCATCGCCGCCTACCAGGCGTTCGACGAGTTCTACAACCTGCTGTCCAAGACGACCTGGGGCCGCCCGCCGCTCGTCGAGCTGTACTACACCGCCCTGGGCGAGAACCAGGACTACGGCGCCGGCAGCGCGGGTGCCGTCATCCTGACCGTACTGATCTGTGTCATCACCCTGTTCCAGGGCAGGCTCATGGGCTTCGGAAGGGGGGAGGAGTCCAAGTGACCACCACAACGCCCGAGATACGCGAGACCAAGGAGCGCCGCAACCGCGGCGTGATGGGCAGCGCCGGCCTCTACATCGCCACCGGTGTCGCCGCCTTCCTCTTCCTGATCCCCTTCTACCTGATCGTCCGCAACGCCCTCTCCACCGACGCCGAGATCACCGGCGAGCACTGGAAGCTCTTCCCCACCGACATCCAGTGGAGCAACGTCGGCGACGTCTGGAACGACACGTCGGTGCCGTTCGCCCGGTCGATGTGGAACTCCGCGGTCGTCGCCGTCCTGCACACCACCGGCGTCCTGCTGGTGTGCTCCCTCGCGGGGTACGCCCTGGCCCGTATCCCTTACAAGCACTCCAACAAGATCTTCTACGCCGTCCTGGGCACCCTGATGGTCCCGACCGCCGTCACCTTCGTCCCCAGCTTCGTGCTGGTCTCGTCGCTCGGCTGGGTGGACAGTTACCGAGGTCTCATCATTCCGGGCCTGTTCAGTGGTTTCACCTGCTTCCTCTTCCGGCAGTACTTCCTGGGGTTCCCCAAGGAGCTGGAGGAGGCGGCACGCGTGGACGGGCTCGGTTACTGGGGCGCGTACTGGCGCGTCGTCGTGCCCAACTCGCTGAATTTCTTCGCGGCGATCGCGACCATCACCTTCATCAGTGGCTGGAACTCCTTCCTGTGGCCGCTGGTCATCGGGCAGGACCCCAACGCGTGGACCGTCCAGGTGGCGCTCTCCAACTACACCACCGCCCAGACCGTCGTGTTCCACCAGATCTTCATGGCCACCGCCATTTCCATCCTGCCCCTGCTGTTCGTCTTCCTCTTCCTCCAGCGCTGGCTGGTACAGGGGATCGCACAGACCGGCATCAAGGGCTGAGCTAGGAGACAGATGTCCTTCCGCACCACCAGCAGCACGACAGCCGTCGGTACAGCCGTCGACTACGTCGAGGACGTGTCACCGGGCAGCGGGGCGCTCCCGCCCCGCGCCTGGTACGCGTCCTCGGACGCGAAGTCGCTGTCGCTGAACGGACGGTGGCGTTTCCGACTGTCGGCGACGGCCGACGCCGAGGACGACTCGTTCGCCGAGGACGGTTACGACGCCGGGGACTGGGCCGCCGTCACGGTCCCCGGCCACTGGGTCCTGCAGGGGGACGGCGCCTTCGGGTCGCCGATCTACACCAACCACCTCTACCCGTTCCCGGTCGACCCGCCCCGCGTCCCCACCGAGAACCCGACCGGCGACCACCTGCGGCTCTTCGACCTCCCGCCGGACTGGCCCGCCGACGGGGGCACCGTACTGCGCTTCGACGGCGTCGAGTCCTGCGCCCGGGTGTGGCTGAACGGCACGGACATCGGCGAGTTCAAGGGCTCACGGCTGGCACACGAGTTCGCGGTCGGCCATCTGCTGAAGACTGTAGGCAATGTACTGGCGGTGCGCGTCCACCAGTGGTCGGCGGGCTCCTACCTGGAGGACCAGGACCAGTGGTGGCTGCCGGGCATCTTCCGTGACGTGACCCTGCTGCACCGCCCGCCGGGCAGCGCGCTCGACTTCTTCACGCACGCCTCCTACGACCACGTCACGGGCGAGGGCACCCTGCGCGTCGACTCCGACGTCGACGGCCGGGTGATCGTGCCCGCCCTGGACATCGATGTCAGGACCGGGGAGGCGGTCACGGTCCCCGTCCGGCCGTGGACGGCCGAGACCCCCCAGCTCTACGACGGCGTCCTCGCCACCGCCGGCGAGAGCATCCCGCTGCGCATCGGCTTCCGTACGGTGGAACTGGCGGACGGCCTGATCAAGGTCAACGGGAAGCCGATCCTGTTCAAGGGCGTCAACCGGCACGAGTGGCATCCGGAGCGGGGCCGCGCCCTGGACCTGGAGACGATGCGCGAGGACGTGCTGCTGATGAAGCGGCACAACGTCAACGCCGTCCGCACCTCGCACTACCCACCCCACCCTGCCTTCCTCGACCTGTGCGACGAGTACGGGCTGTGGGTGATCGACGAGTGCGACCTGGAGACCCACGGCTTCGTGGAGCAGGCCTGGCGCGACAACCCCGTCGACGACGACCGCTGGACCCCGGCGCTCCTCGACCGCGCCGCCCGTATGGTCGAACGCGACAAGAACCACCCCTCGGTGGTGATCTGGTCCCTCGGCAACGAGGCCGGCACCGGCCGCGGCCTGACCGCGATGGCCGAGTGGATCCACGCCCGCGACACCTCCCGGCTCGTGCACTACGAGGGCGACTGGAACTGCCGGGACACCGACATGTACTCGCGCATGTACGCCTTCCACGAGGAGGTCGACCGGATCGGCCGGCAGCTCGACGGCGGCACCCTCAAGCGGCGCGAACTCCCCTTCATCCTCTGCGAGTACGCGCACGCCATGGGCAACGGGCCCGGCGGGCTCGCCGACTACCAGCGGATCTTCGAGGCGCACGAGCGGCTCCAGGGCGGCTTCGTCTGGGAGTGGATCGACCACGGCATCCGCCATCCGGAGCTGGGCTACGCCTACGGCGGCGACTTCGGCGAGGAACTGCACGACGGGAACTTCGTCTGCGACGGCCTGGTCATGCCCGACCGCACCCCCTCCCCCGGCCTTGTCGAGTTCAAGAAGGTGATCGAACCGGTCGCCGTCGAGGGCTGCGGCGACGGCACGGTCCGTATCACCAACAAGCAGGACTTCGCCGGCCTTTCGGCGCTGGCCTTCACCTGGTCGTTCCAGGCCGACGGCGAGACGGTCGCGTCCGGCACCCTGCCGGTGCCGGCCCTCGCGGCGGGCGAGTCGGCCGACGTGAAGCTGCCCGAACCGCCGGCCGACGCACCCGCCGGTGCCGAGACGGGCTGGACCGTGCGGGCCGTACTCGCCGGGGACACCTCGTGGGCGCCCGCGGGCCATGTGGTGGCGTGGGGCCAGGTGCCGGTCTCGGCAAGGGCGTTGCTGTCCCTCGCCGCGACCGCCGGAGCGGTCGCGGACGGCGGGCTGATCACCCTGGGCCCGGCCGCCTTCGACGCCCGCACCGGCGCGCTGCGCGCCATCGGCCCGGTGGAGGTCACGGGTCTGCGCCTGGATGTGTGGCGGGCGACCACCGACAACGACGACGGCGCCGAGTGGCAGACGGACGCCCGCTACGGCGAGCGCTGGCGCAAGCTGGGCCTGCACCGGATGCGGCACCGTCTGGACGCGGTGGAGGCGGCCGACGACGGTCTGACGGTACGGACCCGGGTGGCGCCCGCCGCCGGGGACGTGGGCCTGTCGACGGTATACCGGTGGATGTCGGACGGATCCCGTCTGCGGTTGGCCGTATCCGTCACACCGGAGGGTGACTGGACCGTGCCGCTCCCCCGGCTCGGCATCCGCTTCGGGCTGTCCGGCGCGGACCGGGTGACATGGTTCGGCGGCGGTCCGGGTGAGGCGTATCCGGACAGCAGGACGGCGTCGACGGTCGGCCGCTGGCAGTCGACGGTCGACCGTATGCAGACGCCCTACGTCCGTCCGCAGGAGAACGGCGCCCGCGCCGACGTCCGCTGGGCGGAACTGGGCGGACTGCGCGTCGAAGGCGACCCGGAGTTCTGGTTCAGCGCCCGGCGCTGGACCAACGAGCAGCTGGACGCCGCCGCGCACCGCACCGACCTGGTGCCGGGCGGGACGGTCTGGGTCAACCTCGACCACGGCCAGCACGGAATCGGTTCCCAGTCCTGCGGTCCGGGCCCGCTGCCGCAGTATTTCCTGAACGTGGCGCCTGCCGAGTTCTCTTTCGTGTTCACGGCGACCGATAGGGAAAACGTTTGAGGAACAGTCCGCGGACCGATCGCCTCCAGGTCGATTAATCGATTGACCATTTGATCGACATTCCGACACCGTGAGCACGTCTCCCGCGGCCGGCCGGCTCCAACGGCCGGCCGCGTCTCACTGGAGGTTGAACGAGTGATCGGCAGCATCGAGGTGCGCGGTCTGTCCCGCACCTTCCACACGACCGTCCGCCGCCCCGGCTTCACGGGGGCCCTGCGTTCCCTGGTCAACCCGGAGCGGGTCGCCAAGCACGCGGTGTCGGACATCACCTTCGACGTGGGCGCGGGCGAACTCCTCGCGCTGCTCGGCCCGAACGGGGCCGGCAAGTCCACCACCATCAAGATACTCACCGGCATCCTCACCCCCACGTCCGGCGAGGCACGCGTGGCGGGCGTGGTGCCGTACCGGGAGCGGGAGCGCAACGCCCGTAACATCGGCGCGGTGTTCGGGCAGCGCACCCAGCTGTGGTGGGACCTGCCGGCACGCGAGTCGTTCGCGATCCTCAGGGACATCTACGAGGTCCCGAAGGCCGAACACGCGGCGCGGCTCAAGGAGTTCGACGAACTGCTCGACCTCTCCTCCTTCTGGGACACCCGGGTCCGCCATCTCTCCCTCGGCCAGCGCGTGCGCTGCGACCTGGCGGCGGCACTGCTGCACGACCCGCCCGTGGTCTTCCTCGACGAACCGACCATCGGCATGGACGTCGTGGTCAAGGAGCAGGTCCGCGAGTTCCTGCGGCACCAGGTCGAACAGCGCGGCCGTACCGTCCTGTTGACCACGCACGACATGACGGAGGTCGAACGCCTCGCGGAGCGCGTGGTGTTGATCAACCACGGCCGTCTGGTGCTGGACGGCACCCTCGACGAGATCCGCCGCAAGTTCGGCTCCACCTGGCAGGTCCGGGCCACGCTCGCCGATCCGCACACCGAGGTCACCGCGCTGCCGGGCATCGCGCTCCTCCGGCACGAGGGCGCGCGGGTGGTGTTCGGCCCGGACGGGTCGGAAGGACCGGACGGACCGACCGCGCCGACCGTGCACCAGGCGCTGAAGTCGGTCATCGAGCGGTACGAGGTGACGGACATCGCCCTCGACGAGGCGGACCTGGAGGACGTGATGCGGGCCGCCTACGTGCAGGCGGGGGACGCGTGATGGCTGTTCTGACCGCGTGGCGCGCCGCCCGGGTCACCCCGCTCGGCGAGCTCCACAACCCGCCCCGGATGACGGCGGCGCTGCTGCGGCTGGCCGTCCAGGTGGTCCTGGTGGCGTCCCTGTGGCGCGGCCTGTACGCCCACACCTCCACCACCGCCGGACTGACCCGCGACCAGGCGGTGACGTACGCCGTGCTGGCCGTACTGGCGTCCCGGCTACGGGAGTTGGACCAGTACACGGGCCGGGACACCGTGATCCAGCACATGCACTTCGGCACGATCGTCTACTGGTACCTGCGCCCGCTGCCGCCCCAGCGGTACTACGCCCTGCGCGCGTTGGGCGAACAGATCTACGGACTCGCCTGGGCACTGGCCGGATACGCCGTCTGCCTCGCGGCCGGAGTGGTGGAACCGCCCCGATCGGCCGCCGTCGCGGGGGTGTTCGCGCTGAGCCTGCTGCTCGGCCAGTGGGTCCTGTACTACGTCATGCTCGTCATCGACCAGCTCTGCTTCTTCACCCTGCGCAACAACGCGGCGATGTTGATCCTCATCTTCGCGCAGAACCTGCTGTCCGGGGTGTACGCGCCGTTGTGGTTCTTCCCCGACTGGTTCGTCACGCTGAGCGGTTTCCTGCCGTTCCAGGCGACGCTGAGCGTGCCGCTGTCGCTGTATGTGGGCCGTATACCGCTGTCCGACGCGGGTTCCGCCCTGCTGGTACAGGCCGCCTGGGTGGTGGCGCTGGCCCTGTTCACCCGGCTGGTGTGGCGGCTCGCCGCCCGACAGGTCATCTCTCAGGGAGGCTGACGCCTTGAAAGCCGTTCGCCTCGTGTGGCGGATCACCCGTCTCAACTTCCGCGCCCAGCTAGAGTACCGCGCCGAGTTCATGATGATGGTCGCCATCGGTGCCGTCTGGCAGGTCTCGGTGATCGTGTTCGCGACCGTGCTGCTGACCCGGTTCACCGGAATGGGCGGCTGGGACACCTCGGACGTCCTTCTCATCCCCGCGACCCGGATGCTCGCCCATGGTCTGATGGTCCTCTTCCTCGGCCGCATGTTCGGCATCGGATACTTCATCCAGGAAGGCGGCATCGACGTCTGTCTGGTGCGGCCCATGCCGGTCCACCGCCAGGTCCAGCTGCGTATGTTCCCCACCAACGCCATCGGCGATCTCACCGTCGCCGTCGGCCTCATGGCCGGGGCGCTGAGCCGCAGCCGGCTGGAGTGGACGGCGGGCCAGGTGTCGTACCTGATCGCGGCCGTGCTCGGCGGCATGCTGCTGGAGGCCGCCCTGTTCACCGCGCTCGCCTCCGCCTCGCTGCGATTCCCGGCCGCCGACTACTGGGCCCGCTGGCTGGAGGAACTCCTCGGCACCTTCGGCAGCTACCCGCTGAACGTACTCCCCAAGGCCGTCGGCGGCTTTCTGACCTACGGTCTCCCCCTCGCGTTCGTCGCCTACTTCCCGGCCGCCGTCCTCACCGGCCACGGCCACGACACCGGCGTCCCGTACTGGCTGGCCGCGGCCTCCCCTCTTCTGGGCGCGCTGGCATACCTGGGCTCCCGGCTGCTGTGGCGATGGGGCCTGCGGCACTACACCGGGGTGAACGGATGACCGCCACGGGGCCGGTCCGTCACCCCCGCCCCGCGCGCCGTACCGGTGTCAGCAGGGCGACCCCGGCCACCAGGACACAGGCGCCGCCCGCGACCAGCGCCACCGGGGCGGTCCCCCGCCGCTCCGCGGTCCAGGTCAGGACGGCGGCGCCGATCGGGGCGGCCGAGTACTGAAGCGTCCAGAAGGCGGAGGTGACCCGGCCGAGCATCGGCTCCGGGGTCACCTCCTGGCGCAGGGACATCGAACACGTGCCGGCGACGGCCACGCAGGACAGGAATACGGCCGCGAGAGCGCCGACGACCGGCACCTCCTGTGCCCACCCCAGTCCCGCGACGGCGAACCCGCTCACGGCGACCGCCGCCGTCCAGGTCCGGCCGAAGCCCAGCCGGCGCCGCACCCGGGCGACCAGCAGAGACCCCGCGATGGTGCCGAGCGCGCCGACCGCCATGACGGTGCCGACCGTGCCGTCGTCGTGGCCGAGGTCGTGCTTGAGGTGGTAGATGACCAGGTCGTTCAGGCCGAGCGTGAGGAAGCTGAACACGAAGAGCAGTGCGGTCAGAGCGCGGAGCACGGGATGGCCGTACAGGAACGCCACCCCGGCCCGCAGGTCCCGCCAGAGTCCGGGGCGCTCGCTCTTGGGCACGTCGGTCCGGTCGTCCGGCGGGCGGCTGCGGATCCTGACCACACTCAGACAGACGGCCGAGACGCCGAAGCTCGCCGCGTCCACGCCCACGGCAGTGGCCGGGCCGGTCCAGGCGGCGAGCAGTCCGGCGCACAGCGGTCCGAGGACGCCGGCGGCGGCTGCGGTCGCGTTGAGCCGCCCGTTGGCCTCGGTGAGCTGCTCGGTGCCGACCAGGCTGCGGACGACGGTCACATAACCCACCGCGAACAGCATGCCGACGGCCTCGCACAGCGGCAGCACGGTATACAGCATCCAGATCTGCGGCCCGAAGAGCCACACCAGCGGGATCAGTCCGTACAGCAGCATCCGGACCAGGTCGCAGGCGATGAGAAGCCGGCGACGGTCGACCCGGTCCACCACCGTGCCCGCGAACACCGCCGCGACGACCGAGGCCGCGCCGCCCACCGCCGTCAGCAGCCCCATCCGGGCGAGCGATCCGGTCGCATCGAGGACCAGCAGCGGCAGGGCGATCAGCGCGAAGGAGTCGCCGAGGAAGGAGAGGGTCTGCGCGGCCCAGAAGATCCCGAAGTCCCGCTGCCGCCAGAGGGGCCGCCGACCGCCTTCGAAAGCGGTTTCTCCGGACCGGTCGCTGCGCGCCCTGTACACCACTCGTCCCCCTCCAACTCCCGGCAACCTTACGGCCGTCGGCGGCGACAGGACGGTGAAGCACCCGCATTCCCACTCCCCCCTCCCGAGGAGCAGCCGTGCCCCACACCCCGCTGTCCCACCGCCGCCGGCGTCGCGTCCTGCGTCCCGTCCCGCTCGCCGTCGTGGGCGCTCTCGTGGCCACGGCCACCGTGGCGCTGCCGCATCTCGTGCCCGACGCCTCGGCCGCCACCACCCTGCGGGGGTACGCCGACGGACGCGGCGTACGGATCGGCGCCGCGGTCGGCGACAGCCCGCTGACCTCCGACTCGTCGTACACCACCGTCCTGGACCGCGAGTTCAACTCGGTGACGGCGGAGAACGCCATGAAGTGGGACGCCGTCGAACCGAGCCGCGGCAGCTTCAACTGGGCCGCCGCCGACCGGCTGGTGGCCCACGCCGCCGCCCACAACCAGGGCGTGCGCGGCCACACCCTCGTCTGGTACGCGCAGTTGCCGTCCTGGCTGAAGAACGGCAACTTCTCCGCGAGCGAGCTGAACACCATCCTCAAGAGCCACATCGACACGGAGGTCGGCCGCTACAAGGGCAAGGTGTACGCCTGGGACGTGGTCAACGAGGCGTTCAACGAGGACGGCTCGATGCGCAGTTCGCTGTGGCAGGACAAGCTCGGAACCGGTTACATCGCCAACGCCCTGACCTGGGCACACGCCGCCGACCCGAACGCCAGGCTCTACATCAACGACTACAACATCGAGGCGGACAACGCCAAGAGCGACGCCCTGTACGCGCTCGCCCGCCAACTCCTGGCACAGGGCGTGCCGTTGCACGGCATCGGTTTCCAAGCTCACTTCGAGGTGGGCAAACTCCCGGCGTCGATGAAGGCGAACCTGCAACGCTTCTCCGACCTCGGCCTCGAGGTGTCGGTCACCGAGCTCGACGTCCGCATTCCGCTGCCCGCCTCGGCCGCCGAACTCGCCCAGCAGTCGACCGACTTCAAGACCGCGAGCGAGAACTGCCTCGGCGTGCCGCGCTGCGCCGGGATCACCCTGTGGGGCGTCACCGACAAGTACTCGTGGGTGCCGGGCACGTTCAGCGGCTACGGAGCAGCGCTGCCGTACAACGAGAGCTACGCGGCGAAGCCCGCTTACACCGGCCTGTCGAACGGGCTCAACCCCAACGCTTGACCGCCACCGGGGAGGGAGGATCCAGGCGCGGCGGCATCAAGGCGCAGGGGACTTGAAGGCCCAGTGGAATCAAGGTGCGGTCGAAAGGCCGTACGGGCACGATGACCCACATGTACGACTCTTTCGGCACGCACCGCCCCCGCGAGGTCCAGCCGGGCGAGTACCCGGAGTGGGACGAAGCCCTGGCTCTCGTCAACCGCGACCTGTCGGCCCAGCTCCCGGAGCGGGATCCCCTGTGCCTGCTGGCACTGCCGTACTGGCCGGAGGAAGAGGCGGAGGAGGCGGGGGAGGCGGAGGAGGCGGGGGAGTGCGTCCACGTGGGCCTGCCCGACGGGACCTGGCACGGCAATGACATCCCCCGGAACTCGCGCGCCACGCCCGCCGACGCCCTCGTCGCGGTCGCCGAGGCGGCGCAGGACACGGTGCTGGAACTCCTGTGGCAGGTGTGGCCGGTCTGCATCGAGCACCGGCTCGGAATGCATCCGGGCAAGGAGGACGGCCGCCCGGTGTGGTGGTGCGCGGGCGGGCGCGACCCACGGGACACGAAGCACGTGGGGGCGTCGATCGGCAAGGTGGAGGCGACGTATCGCCCGCGGAGCGTGCGGCGCAAGGAACGCGGACAGAGAAGGCGGAGCCAAGGCCAATAGGCGTATGCGGTATGCGAGATGTGGGATGCGGTATGCGGTATGCGGTATGCGAGATGTGGGATGCAGAAGGCAGCAGACGGAAGGCAGCAGACGGAAGGCAGTAGGCGGAAGGCGGCGATAGCAAGCGTTTTCCGCCCAGCACTCACTAGTTTCCCCAACACCCCTTGCCCGCCACACCAGTCGACCGCAATCTGAACGTTGTTCAGCTCTCTTGCGCCCCTCGACCGGAGACACCCCCACATGAGACGACTCATCGGCACCCTGGCGGCCGGCGTCCTGGCCTTCACGGGCCTCGCCGCGACCGCGACCGCCCCCGCCCAGGCGGCCACCGCCGCAGCCACTACGGGCTCCTTCAACGTCCTGACGTACAACGTCGCGGGCCTGCCCGAAGGCCTGAGCTCCGGGCACCCGGCGACCAACACGCCGTTGATCTCCCCGCGGTTGGCGGCTTACGACATCGTCAACGTCCAGGAGGACTTCAACTACCACGCGGCCCTCTACGCCGGGGACAACCACGCCTACCGCACGGCGACCAGCGGTGGCGCCGGCATCGGCGACGGTCTGAACACCCTCTCGGACCATCCGTTCGAGGACTTCGAGCGGGTCCGCTGGAACGCCTGCACCGGCACCAACTGCCTGACCCCGAAGGGCTTCACGCTGGCACGGGTGAAGTTGGCCGACGGTGTCTACATCGACCTGTACAACGTCCACACCAACGCCGACGACAGCGACGACGCGCTCGCCGCGCGCCGCGCCAACATCGAGCAGTTGTCGGACTTCATCCAGGCGAACTCCTCGGGCAACGCGGTGATCGTCATGGGCGACACCAACACGCGCTACACCCGCGCCGGCGACAACATCCGCACCCTCGCGGACGAGAACGGCCTGACCGACGCGTGGGTGAAGCTGGTGAAGGGCGGTACGCGGCCGACACAGGGCGCCGACGCGCTGCTGTGCCCGACGAGCGCGCCGACCAACGCCTGCGAGGTCGTCGACAAGGTCTTCTACCGGGGCAGCAAGCTGCTGTCGCTCACGGCGACCCGTTACAACGACGAGTGGGCCTCGTTCCTGGACTCCGCGGGCGGCAACCTGTCGGACCACTTCCCACACACGGTCGACTTCTCCTACACGCTCAACTCCTCCCTGCGGGCGAGCAACTTCTTCGGCGGCCCGCACGGCACGGCGTTCAACGACGCGGACGACCTGCCGGCCACCCCGGCCCCACGCACCCTGACCCTGCGGGGCTCATCCCGCCTGGACGCGGTGACGCTGACGCACGACGGCGGGAGGACCCTCACCCACGGCGGCACGGGCGGAACGGCGGCCTCGCTCACCCTGGCGGCGGCTGAGCACCTCACCTCAGTCAAGCTGACGCAGGGTCAGAGGGACGGTCAGACACGGATCTTCTCGGCCGCGTTCACGACGGACAAGGGCCGCACCCTCGCCGCCGGAACGGCGACGACGGACGCCACGACCTTCACCGCCCCTTCCGGCTGGCAGATCGTCGGCTTCACCGGCCGCTCGGGTGACGAGGTGGACAAGCTGGGCGTCCTGTACGCGCCCATCGGCTGACTCCCGCCGAACCGCTCCCGAAGAGACACGACCAGACACGACCAGACACGACGAGACACCAGAAGAACGGCACCGAGGACGGCCCGCTCCCCTGCGGGCCGTTCCCTTTTCTCAATCCGATTACCCCTAGGATTCCCCCTGGGCCATCGAGCCCGAGTACCAGCACAACCCCCCATACGTTCCCAAGTTCCTACGTTCCTAGGCGGTCCCCCATGCCCCGAGCCGGGCTCACCGTGGACCGTCTCGTCGTGGCGGCGGCCGAGCTGGCCGACGAGGCCGGGGCGGAGGGCGTCACCATCTCGGCGCTGGCCCGGCGCTTCGGTGTGAAGGACGCGAGCCTGTATTCGCACGTCAAGAACCTCAGGGATCTGCGCGTCCGGCTCGCCCTGTTCGTCGGCGGCGAGATGATCGACCGTATCGCGGTGGCCGTCGCCGGACTCGCGGGCAAGGACGCACTCACCGCCTTCGCCGACGCATACCGGGCGTATGCGCTCCAGCATCCGGGACGGTACGCGGCCGGCCAGATCCGCATCGACCAGGACATCGCGGTCGACTCCGACGCCCTGCGCCGCACGGCTGAGATCACGCACGGCATGCTCCGTGCCTACGGCCTCGACGAACCCGACCTCACCGACGCCGTCCGCCTGCTGCGCAGCACCTTCCACGGGTACTGCGCCCTGGAGGCCGGCGGCTCGTTCGGCGCGCCCAGGGACGTACAGCGGTCGTGGGAGAAGGCGATCGACGCCCTGCACATGGCCCTGACGCACTGGCCCCGGGAGGACGGACGGTCCGGGTGACGGACCGCGTCCGCGTCCCGGCCCCGGCTAACGGGCGCCCAGCGCCTGGACATCGTCGTACGACGGTGTCCTGCCCCGGGGTGTTCCGCCCGCCCGGATCTCGGCCATCGTCTCCAGGGCGGCGCCCAGCGCACGCCGGTACAGCAGGGAGCCGAGGCTGATCCTGCCCACGCCGAGGTCGGTGAGCTGGGGGACGGTGGGGCCGGCCGGCGAGTAGAGGACGTTGAGCGGGACGTCGAGGCGGTGGACGAGCTCGGCGATGCGTCCGGGATCGGTCAGGCCGGGGACGAACACGGCGTCGGCACCGGCCTGTTGATAGGCGTCGAGACGGGACATGGTCGGATCGCCGCCCGCGTCTCCGTCCGCTCCGTCGCCCAACCAGTACGTGTCCGTACGGGCGTTGACGAACAGGCCGGGTGCGGCCCGCTTGACGGCGGCGATCTTCGCGGCGTGCCGGTCGATATCGCCCAGTCGGTCCTCCAGGTTGATACCGACCGCGCCCACGTCGGCCAGCCGACGCGCGAACTCCCCCACCTCGTCCGGGCCTTGGCTGAACCCGTCCTCCGCGTCCACGGAGAGGAGAAACGACTGCGAACCGAGGACGAGAGCGAGTCCGAGCGTCTCGTCACGGGTCGCCGCGGTCCCGTCGGGCAGACCGGCGGCTGCGGCGACGGCCAGACTCGTCGTGCCGATCGCCGGAAACCCCTGCCCGGCCAGTGCCCGTGCGGAGGCGTGGTCCCACGCGTTGGGCAGGAGCAGCGGTACCTCCGTGTGGTGGAGGGCGGCGAAGGGGGTCACGGGGCACGCTCGGCTCGCTGCACTCATACGTGCACGCTAGAGCCCGATTCCTTCGGCACCGGCCGAACTGTCGACGACCGGCCGCCGTCTCTCAACCGTTTTCCGCGGCCTCCCGCTCCCCCTTGCTGCGCTCCACACAGAACTCGTTCCCCTCCGGGTCCGCGAGTAGGGCCCACCCCGTGCCGTCGGGGCGGCGGTGGTCGTCGACGAGCGTGGCGCCGAGGGCGAGCAGGCGCTCGACCTCCTCCTCACGCGTACGGTCCTGCGGCTGCAGATCGAGGTGGACGCGGTTCTTCACGGTCTTCGCCTCCGGGACGGTGACGAAGAGCAGCCCCGCACCCTCGATCAGCGCCTCCGGGTCGCCGGGCTTGTCGTCGTCGTGGAGCGGCAGGCCGAGAACCGCGGACCAGAAGCTGCCCAGGGCGTAGGCGTCGGCAGAGTCGATGGTCACGTGACGGATGGCAGAAGTCATAGCGGGGATTGTCGTGCACATCGAATGCAGTATCCACTCGATTACCCGCAGCGCCCGTGCGGGTCGATCCGCAGAACGGCGAGGCGTTCTCCCGCGTCACGGCAACCTCTCCAGCCCCAGCGGCAACCACAGGCCATGAGATCTGCACGACGCACGACAGGCACCACGCGCCACCGCCGCATCCGCGCGGCCCGCAAGCCCGCGATCGGCGCCCTCGCCGCCGCCGGGGTGTTCGCCGGAGCGTGGTACGCCACCGCCGGGGCGGCGACGACGGCTGCCCCGAACCTCGTCCCCACCACCACCGCGGTGACCCTGGCGGCCAAGTTCCCGTACCTCTCAGCGGGCTACAACAACACGCGCGAGTGGACCCGGACGACGACCGCGGTGGCTCCCAACGGCACGCTGCGGGTCGCCTGGCCCGCCACGGACGGTGTCCACGTCACCCCGCTCACCGCGGCCGGGAAGCGCTCGGGTGCGGACACGGTCGTCAAGGGCGCCAAGGAGGTCGGCGGTCTGGTGGCGCACAACGACGGATTCGCGCTGCTGACCCGTGTCGCCGACACCAACAAGTGGAAGGAGACGGCTGCCGCGATCGTCCGCTACACAGGCGGCAAGCAGACCTTCCGCACCAAGCTCACGGGCACCGCCTCGCACGACACGGCCCCGCTGCTCGACGGCCAACTCACCTGGAACGGCACCAAGTACGGCGCGTACTTCGTCGTGCACGGCGCGGGCGGCTTCGCCGACGGGCACTACGGCGACAAGTTGACCTATGTCAGCGCCAAGGGAGCGAAGCTCAGCGGGGGTTGGGGCTGGGGGTGCAGCCACAACGAGGGCATCGCCCTGCACGCGGAGACTTCCGGTGCCTTCACGTCCGTCTGCTTCGACGACTGGCGCTCCGGGCTGTTCGTCTCCACTGGGATAGGCGCCCCGGACAACGCTCCCGTGGTGCAGCGCGAGCAGTGCTGGGCCGGTTACTGCGGCGGCACCTTCCCCGGGCGCACGGGCGACCTCGTGAAGTCCTCCGCCGGCCGTTACGCGACCGCTTTCGCCTCGCGCGGCGCCGCGTCCGCCAAGAAGAACCCGGACGACTCCAGCGGCCGTGGCTGGACGGTGAAGCCGAAGACCAGCACCCACCAGGTCGCCGTCGCCTTCATGAAGAACCGCAACTCCGGGCCCGGGAAGGCCGTGTACCTCACCGCCGCCGCCGGCACGGAGCACGTCAACGTCCACGTGGCGCCGTACGGCAAGAACCGGCTCCTGCTGTCCTGGGAGTCCCTCAAGAACGTGAAGTGCTCCGCCGGCACCTGCACGGGCACCTTCACCGGCACCCACTTCCGTCTCATCGACTGGAACGGCAAGTTCCAGAGCGCGGACAAGGTGGTGGGCACCCGTGTCACCGGCGACGTGGCGGTCCTGAAGGACGGCGCCCTGACCTGGGCGTACGCCCCCGTCACCCCGACCTACGGCAAGCCCCTCACCGGCGCTTCACCGACCACGACGACCCTGCGCATCGCCCGCCTGAAGCCCTGAGCCCCGCCGCGACGAGACCGCCGCGGTGGCGTCCGCGGCGGTCAGCCATCCGCCTCGGCGGGGAGCCTCGTGACCCGTACGGTGTCCCCGTCGAGCTCCACCCGGTCCTCCGGGCCTGCGTTCCAGCGGACGTGGATTGCGTCCGCTCCCGCCATCCGCACGGAAACCGTGTCCTCGAGGGGTACGGGCTCCGGCTCGGCCGTGAGTCGGGCGAGCGCGACGAAAAGAGTGGTCCCCTGTCCCGTCGTACCGCTGAGAGTGCCGTCGAGGCCCAGGACCGGGGCGAGTTCGGCTCGCGCTCCGTCCCGCGCCGCCCACCCCGTCACCCGTACCGGGGTGCCGGGTTGCGCCCCGCTCACCAGATGGGCCCGTACCTCCGTCGCCCCGTGGGCGAGCACGACGCTGGTGACCCTCGCTCCCCCGCCGGCGGTGTGCCGCGAGGCCGCCCAGCCGTCCCCGGTCCCGAGCGGCTCGATGCCCGTACGGCTCGGATCGCCCCCGAGGATCACGCTGTTGTCGTACGACGGCGACGGCGTGGTCGCCGTCGAGTAGGCGAGCCGGGTGTAGTACGGGTCGTAACGGACGTCCTCGCTGCCGTGGTTGTGCAGTCGGACCAGGCCGTCCGAACGCGTCGACTGGAGAAGCCAGTTGGGCGCGGCCAGCGGTGTCACCGTGTCCGCCCGTTCCGCCGGGCCGGGTTGTTCCACCGCCGTCCACACCTCGTGGTCCGGAGGCAGCAGCAGACCGAGGAATCCCTTGCTGGCCCAATAGGGCGACGCCGGGCCCGAGTAGCCCTGGAGGACGGCGGGGTCGGGGCCGTGCCAGCCGAGGGTGAGCAGACCGCGGTCGTCCACGGCGCCCCGGTCCAGGAAGTACTTCAGCGCGCCGGAGGCCAGTCGGCGGGTCTCGCCGGCGGGCAGCGGGGTGTGGCCGGTCAGGGCGCCCAGCCACAGTGGAGCGGTCGTCGCGAAGCGGTAGGTGAGGGAGCGGCCCTGGTGCATGGGGGCGCCGTCGCCGCCGAACAGGCGGGCGTAGTCGGCGAGATGGGCCTTCAGTCGGCCGCCGTAGCGGGCGAGCAGGTCCTGGTCACCGGCCAGCCAGGCGTGCAGGACCGGGTACAGGTGCATCGCCCAGCCGTTGTAGTAGTCGAAGGCGCGGCCTTCGCCGTCCGTGTACCAGCCGTCGCCGACGTACCACTGCTCGATGCGTTCCAGGCCACGCTCGGCCGCCTTGCGGGAGGCCTCCGGCTCATGGCCGACCGATTCGAGGAACCCGCCGACCGTGACCGGGAACAACTCCCAGTTGCAGGGCCAGGGTTCGGCGGTCAGGGCGTCGCCGAGCCAGGCCGCTGCGCGCTGCCGTACGGCGTCGTCCAGGCGGTCCCAGAGCAGGGGCCTGGTCAGCCGGAGGGCGAGGGCGATGGACGCGGCCTCGACCAGTGGCTGGCTGCGGTCCTCGATGCGGGGCCAGACCCAGGACACGCCCGCCGCGAGGCCGTCCGCGTAGCGCTCCAGTGCCGTCTCGTCGCGGCGGAAGGCGGCGAGGAGCAGGGTACGGGCGTAGCCCTCCAGGCCGTCGGAGAGACGGCCCGACCAGCTCTCGCGGTCGCCGGGGAGGTGGTAGAGAGCGTGGTCGTCGCTCGCGTACGGCTCGACCGCTGCCAGCAGGGTGTCGGCCGCCGCCTCCCAGTGGGCGCGGGTGCAGCCGGTCACGGGGCTGAGGGCGGGGTCCGGTGGGGGCAGGTGCATCGGTGTTTCTTTCCTTGGCGGCGGGGTCGGGCCCGGGAACACCCTGGTCCCGTGGGAGTCAGGACCTGGGGGCGTCCCGGTTCCGGTCGGGGCGCCCCCAGGAGTTCATCCCGCCCGCACGGTGCGCGGGGGCACCAGGTGCCGGGCGACGAGTTCGTCTCGGACCAGGCTCGCGTAGACCGCGGCTCCGTGCACGGAGGTGTGCGTGTTGTCGCGTTTCTCGTTGTACAGGTAGAGCGCCTTGGAACCCTCTACGCCCAGGGACTCCACCAGTTCCTTGGTCCTGGCGGTGAGGTCGATCAGCGGGACGCCCTGCGCGGCGGCGACCGAGCGGATCACCGCCGGATGGTCGACGCCAAGTCCGTTGACCAGCAGGGCGGTTCCGTTGTTCAACGTGCCGTCGGCGTTGAACCAGCGGCGCACGATGGGAGTGACGAGGACCGGTTTCCCGCCCTGTTCGCGAACGCCGGCCACCAGTGTCTCCAGGTTCGTGCGGTAGGTGACCTCGTCGGTCGTCTTGTCATTGTGCGCGAGCTGGATGAGGACCAGGTCTCCGGGGCGGATCAGCGGCTGGACGGTGGTCCAGAGCCGTGGGTCGCTCAGGTAGGTGACCGTACTCTCCCCGGAATCCGCGTAGTTGGCGACCGAGACGCCCTTGCGCAGGTACTGCGGCAGTTCCTGGCCCCAGCCGGTGTAGGGGTCGCCCGGCTGGTCGCAGACGGTGGAGTCGCCGATGAGGAAGATCTGCCGGGCGTGCCGTGCGGGCGTGACCCTGATGTCGGCCAGGGCGGGTGCCGAGCCGCCGAGGACGAGGTCCAGTCCGGGGGTTCCCTCGGCGCCCGTCGGTTCGCCCTCGGGGGTACGGACGTTCACGGTGAAGCCGCGGGCGGTGCGCTCACCGGCCGGGACCGCGGTCTCCGGAAGGAGGGCCCGCCGGGTCTCGCCGCCGAGGCTCGTGCTCGAGTCGGCGTCGCCGCCGAGGAGGATCTCGACATCGTAGGTGCCGGGCGGGACGTCGAAGTGGCAGGCGGTGGCGGTGCAGTTGTCGATGCCCAGCGATGCGTGGCCGGTGTGTGCCTGTGCGGTGGCGGGGACGGCGCTCAGGACGGCGGTCAGGGCCAGCGCCGCCGGCAGGGCGATGTTGAAACGTCTCACTCTCGGCTCCTCCGTCACGTCGGCAGTCCTGGCGGTGGACCGTACCGCCTCTGGCAAGCGCTTTCTAGACCCTGAACCGTTTTCACAAGATTGCCAACTTCCCGGCGACGAAAGCCCTTTCGCGAAATCGATTCAACTGTCACTCTCTCCCACACCCGCACGCCCCACACCTCCGAAGGAGGCACCCCCATGTCCGGATCCGACCGCCACCCGGTCCGACGCCGCACCTTCGTGCTCGGCACGGCGGCCGCCGCCGGCTCGGCCGCCCTCGCCGGCCCACTCGCCGTCCCCGCGGCCGCCGCGGCCTTCGGCTACACCGACGACGGCTCCAACTACGTCGTGGACACCGGCGCGAGCCTGGTGTTCAAGGTCAGCAAGACCAACGGCGACCTGACCTCCCTGGTCTACAAGGGCACCGAGTACCAGGGCTACGACGGCAAGAACTCGCACATCGAATCCGGCCTCGGCACCTCGACGGTGACGATCGGTCAGTCCGGATCGACGATCCTGATCTCCGTCACGTACGGCACGCTCAAGCACTACTACGCGGCCCGCAGCGGCGAGAACAACGTCTACCTGTGGACCAACAAGGCAGACACCTCGGTCTCGGCGACCCGCTACATCGTGCGCGTGAAGAAGGGCCTCTTCCTCAACGACGAGCCCGACTCCTACACGTACACGTCCTCCACCATCGAGGCCTCGGACGTGTTCGCGAAGTCCGACGGGCAGACCCGCTCCAAGCACTACGCGAAGGTGCGGGTCATCGACTACAACTACATCGGCTGGACGACGGGATCCGTCGGACTGTGGATCGTACGCAGCAACCACGAGAAGGCCTCCGGAGGCCCCTTCTACCGCTCCCTCCTGCGCCACCAGAGCGCCGACGGCGGCGGCCTGTACGAGATCCTCTACTACGGCGAGAACCAGACCGAGGCCCAGCGCTTCGGCCTCCAGGGCCCCTACGTCATCGGCTTCACGGACGGCGGCGCGCCCTCCTCGGCCCTCTTCCCGGGCACCCTCACCACATCCTGGGCGGACTCGCTCGGCATCTCCGGGTACGTCGCCGCCAGCGGCCGCGGCAGAGTCGCGGGGGTCGGCATCACGGGGCGGAACACGGCGTACGCGTACACGGTCGGGCTCGCCAACTCCGCCGCCCAGTACTGGGGGTCGGCGCGGGCCTCGGACGGTTACTTCTCCATCGGCGGGGTGCTGCCGGGGACGTACACGCTGACGGTCCACAAGGGCGAGTTGGCTGTATACAGTACACAGGTGACCGTATCCGCAGGCGGGACGACCACCCTCAACACCATCGCGATCCCGTCCTCGAACGACCCGAGCAACGCGAGCGCGGTCTGGCGGATCGGTGACTGGAACGGCACGCCGAGCGGTTTCAAGAACGCCGACCTCATGACGTACGCGCATCCCTCCGACGTCCGCGCCGCGTCCTGGACCGGGAACGTCGTCATCGGCAGCGGCACCGAGACGTCCGCCTTTCCCTGCTACCTCTGGAAGGACGTCAACAGCGGCATCATCGTCTACTTCAAGCTGACCGCCGCCCAGGCCGCCGCGGCGCACACCCTGCGCATCGGCGTGACGACGGCCTACGCCAACGGCCGCCCGCAGATCGTCGTCAACGACACCTGGACGTCCGCCGTCCCCTCCCCGCCCTCCCAGCCGAGCACCCGTTCGCTGACCGTGGGCTCGTACCGGGGCAACAACAACACGTTCACCTACAGCGTGCCGGCGTCCGCCTGGCTGACGGACACCGGCGCCTACAACCAGCTGAAGATCTACGTGGCGAGCGGCTCGGGAACGACGTCCTTCCTCAGCGCGGGCACGTCGATCGACGCGATCGACCTGCTCGCCTGACCTCACGTCAGGTTCCGCGCGTCCACTGCTGGTTCGTGCCGCCGTTGCACGTGTACGTGATGATCGCGGCGGAGTTGGCGGTGGACGCGCCGTTCACGTCCAGGCACTCACCGCTCGCCCGGGAGACGACGTTCACATAGCTGCCGGTAGTGGTGAGGGACCACTGCTGGGTGGTGGCCGCGGAGGCGCAGTTCTCCTGGGTCACGGTGCTCGCGTTCTCCTGCACGCAGAGGGAGCTGTTGCGGACCGCCAACTGGTAGTAGCCGCTGCCGAGGGACTTGAACCAGTACTTCTGGTTGTTGCCGCCGTTGCAGTCGTACTGCTTGATCTGGGCGCCCTGCCACAGCGACTGGCTGGTCACGTCGGCGCACTTGGAGCTGTGCCGGGCGATCAGCGTGTTGTACGTGGCGCTGGTACCGCTCACCGTCCCGGCGGCCGTGTCCACGGTGACCTCGGGATACCAGGACATCGACAGGGAGGTCGAGGACGGGAACGTCAGCGGCAGCCACACGTACCGCGAGTCGTTGACGGTGCCGCTGAAGGAGTTGCCCCAGCGGTCGCCCATGTACAGGTACGAGGTGCCCGAGGTGCCCTGGACCGGGAGAACGTATGCGGTCTGCGAACCGTATGCGGTGGAGTCCCCGACGTTCGTCATCGACGTCCAGGGGCCGGACAGGCTGGTCGCGGTGGCGTACTGCTGCTGGTTGGGGCTCCAGCCGGTCGCGCCCGACGTCAGCATGAAGTAGACGCCGTTCCGCTTGAAGAGGGCCGGTGCCTCGCGGTGCCCGCCGGCCCAGGGGTTGGCGAGCAGGCTGTCGATGGCCGTGTAGTCGGCGGTCAGCCTGTAGATGTGCAGGTCGTAGTTCTCGTTGGCGGCCGACACCATGTACGCGGTTCCGTCGGTGTCGACGAACGTGGTGATGTCACGGGACATGTACTGGCCGAGCGGACGGAAACTGCCCTGATACGCGTAACTGCCGTCGACGGTGTCGGAGACGGCGACGGCGGCGCGCGCCTCGCTGTAGTCGGTGCCGTTCTCCTTGTGCATCCACATCACGAACTTGCCGGTGGACGCGTTGTAGACGACCTTGGGCCGCTCGATGTAGGCGGTGCCGAGTTCGGAGGCGCTGGACTGGGTCAGGACATGGTTCCTGAACTCCCAGTTCTTCAGGTCGGTGGAGCGGTAGGCGTCCACATAGCGGAAGGTGTTGTCTGCGTTACGGTCCTCGCCGAACCAGTAGTAGTAGCTGCCGACCTTGATGACGCCGCCGCCGTGGGCGTGCACGACGGCACCCGAAGTGTCGGTGAACTGAACGCCGTTGGGGACGCTCACGGCCGCCGCCTGGGCCGGTCCGGCGGTGGCCAGGGCGCCGATCAGCGCCAGACAGAGGGCGAGCAGGGTGGCGTACACACGTCTCATCTCAGGCACTCTCCATTCATGTCGTAGTCCGGGTGGGTCACCGAGAGGGGCGTTCGAGAATGCGAACGAGATGTGGAATGCCGAACGCCGAAAAGGTAAGGGTGTGTTACGGGCAGGTCAACGGGTCGGACGTGACTTGATAGAAAGCCTTTTCCGGAAGGTTCCTGCGGGGCTCGGAGAAGTCCGGCGCGCAGGCGAGTTTCTGTTATCGCCGCGGGCCCGGACCGTCTCCGATCCGTGCGCAGCCCTCTCCACATCCCAGCAGCGGCCACCGGTGCCCTCGTCGCCGTCGCCGCCCTCCTGGCCACGGCTCCCCCGGCGGTGGCCGCCGGCGTCCGGGACGTCACCGCCGACGTCCTCGCGAACCGGGACGTGACCCTCGCCGGCGACACCGTGGTCACCGTGCCGTCGGGGACGACGACGTACGACGGCGTCTTCCGCGGCCAGGGGACGCTCACCGTACGCGGCGGCGGAACCCTGATCCTCACCAGGGACAGCGACTTCACCCTGCCGAAGGCGCTGCGGCGGCAGGTGGTGCGCACGCAGGGCGGCAACCATCCGTACACGACGGTCGCCAACCCCGACCCGCCCGCCGTCACCGTCGAGCGCGGCACCACCCTGCAGTACGGCACGGGCGGCGCGGCCGGTCTCATCGGCCACTTCCCGTACGACACCCCCGGCTACCGGCTCAACCAGCTCAACGTCCGCGTCGACGGCACGCTCCGGCTCTCGCTCACCACCACCTTCAACATCGGCACGATCAGCGGGTCGGGCCTGGTCACACAGCCCCGCAACATGTGGGGCACGCTCGACCTGGCGGGCACCCACCCCTTCTCCGGGGTCATCGACAACGGCACCGGCACGGCCGCCGGCCGGCCCGAGTTCCCGGTGTCACTGCCCAATGCCCGCGCCATCCTCAACCAGGGCTCCTGGATCATCGACACCCCGCTGTACCAGACCATCACCCTGCGTCAGGACTTCTACCAGCGCGAGTACGGCAGTGACGTCAACGTCCACACCCGGCCGGGCAGCAAGGTCGTCCTCACGGGCCAGTACAGCTACAGCGACCGGGGCGGGGACACCGATCCTTCGCTGAGCGATCCCGGGCTCAACTGGCGTTCTATCGCTCATCAGTTGAACAAGCGCGGCACCAACGTCGAGGGGGCGGACGTGCAGTGGGGCGACGGCACCACGCACCGCATCTTCATGCCGGGAACGAGCGAGACCGTCTACATCAACCTCCACGAACGCAGCGGCCGACGCTCTCTGTTGACGTTCGACTACAACGGACCGGTCACCCTCGGCGCACCGATCGGCGGCGGCAGGTACCACGACACCCTGGCCGCACCCGGAGCCGGGGACGTCGTCGTCGCCGGCACGAAGGGCAACGACGTGACCTTCGCCGCCGCGCAGTACTACGACGGCTCCACGACCGTGGAGAAGGGAGCGGTGCTGCGGCTCGGTTCGGGAACGGCGGGCGGCGACGGCTCGCTGCTCACCGGGACGACACGGCGGCGGATCGTGAACGACGGGACGCTCGTCGTGCGCAACACCAGAACACCGGTGTCCCTGTCGCGGATCGGCGGAAGCGGTTCTCTCGTCCAGTCCGGTGCCGCGACGACGACCCTCACGGGGTCCGCGGTGACGTACACCGGCACGACGACGGTCCGCAAGGGAACCCTGGCGCTGCGCGGCGGAGCAACTCTCGCCAACAGCCGGGCCGTTCGGCTCACCTCCGCCGGAACGAAGCTGGACACGGGCAACTCGGCCCTGCGGGTGACGAGTTCACTCAGCGGCAAGGGTGCCGTGCGAGGCGCGGTGACCAACGAGGGTGTGGTCACAGGCGGGTTGACGGTGAGCGGCGACTACACCCAGGACGTCCACGGCCAGCTCGTGGTGGGCGGGACGCCGTTGAAGGTGGCCGGGAAGGTACGGCTGGACGGCGGCCTCGATATGTCGGCGGTCGGCGCGGCCGGCGCTGCGGGTGATGATGACAGTGACGGTGGCAGTGAGGGGAACAGGCCGGCGAAGGAGATCACCGTCCTCGACCACACCGGGCGCGGCGCGGTTTCCGGCACCTTCGACGGACTGCGGGAGGGCGCCCCGGTGAAACTCGCCGACACCGTGTACCGCATCAGTTACCGGGGCGGTGACGGCAACGACGTGGTCCTCACCGCCGACACCGCGAGTGCGTCGCCGTCCGCCCGGCGGTCGGGCTCGTCCGGGGTCGTGGACGCGGACACGGACGTGGATACCAAGGCACAGAACGCGGGCAGCGGAGCGAGCAGCGGGATGGGGTGGTGGCCGTATGTGCTCGCGGCGGGGCTGCTCGCCGGACTCGGCATGCCGATGAGACTGCGCCGGCAGGCCCGACCCCGACGCGGTGGCGGGCGGCACGCGGCGTAGGGCGGCCGGTACGGAACGGCACGCCGGTGGCGAGTGCGGCCGGGGCGCGGGAGGTGGAGAGGGGGCCCGGGAGGTGTCTCCGTGCCGGGTGGCGTCCCGGATGGTGGACGAGCTGCTCATGGTCTGGACACGTCCGGCCGTCGGCCGGTCCTTCGACTAGCGTCGTGGCATGACCAGCGACACCCCTTCCTCGCCCGTAGGCAGTCTGGCCGAAGCCCTCGCCGCCTCCGCCGTCGTCCTCGACGGCGGCATGTCCAACCAGCTCGCGTCCGCCGGGCACGATCTGAGCGACGAACTGTGGTCCGCACGACTGCTCGCCGAGCGGCCCGAGGCGATCACCGAGGCTCACCTCGCCTACTTCGAGGCGGGCGCGAACGTGGCGATCACCGCCAGCTACCAGGCGACGTTCGAGGGCTTCGCCAAGCGGGGCATCGCCCACGAGGAGGCGGCCCGGCTGTTGGCGCTGAGCGTGGAACTGGCCCGGGAGGCCGCCCGTCAGGCCCGGGGCAAGGGGGTGACACGGCCGCTGTGGGTGGCCGCGTCGGTCGGTCCGTACGGGGCGATGCTCGCCGACGGTTCCGAGTACCGGGGCCGCTACGGGCTGAGCGTCGAACAGCTGGAGCGTTTCCACCGGCCCCGGCTGGAGGTCCTGGCCGCCGCCGCTCCCGACGTGCTGGCCCTGGAGACGGTGCCGGACGCCGAAGAGGCCCAAGCACTGCTGCGCGCGGTGCGCGGGCTCGGGGTGCCGGCCTGGCTGTCGTACACGGTGGACGGCGACCGCACGCGCGCCGGGCAGCCGCTGGAGGAGGCGTTCGCCCTGGCCGCCGACGCGGACGAGGTGATCGCGGTCGGGGTGAACTGCTGCGCCCCCGACGATGTCGACGCGGCGGTGGCGACGGCGGCGCGGGTGACGGGCAAGCCGGTCGTCGTCTATCCCAACAGCGGCGAGAGCTGGGACGCCGGGGCTCGCGCGTGGAAGGGCAGCTCCACGTTCACCCCCGAACAGGTTCTGGTCTGGCGCGAGTCGGGCGCCCGGTTGATCGGCGGCTGCTGCCGGGTGGGTCCGGAGGCGGTGGCGTCCATCGCGCGGACACTGGGAACGCCGTAGCCCTCCGCCGGCGCGTCCGCCTTGCCCGGACGGCGCGGGGCGGAGTCAGTCGCGTCGCACTCCCCCGGCGCGGCGCAGCCGGCGCACGACCGACCTGAGCTCCGTAGTGCGGATGGGCCGGCCGTCGGCCGGGGCGTCGGTGGTCGGCGCGGGTGCCTCGGCGGCGCGGGTGCGGGCGTCGAGCGCCCACAGGGCGAGCTCTTGGTCGCGTGGTCCGTATGCGGTATACGGTCCGCGGCCGTCGGTATGTGATCGGCCGACGACTGCATACAGCATGCCGTCGCCTTCATGAAGCACACCATCCACCACATATTGCATACCGTCGCCCGCGCCCCCGCCCGCACCAGCGTCGGCACCGGCACCGGCACCGGCACCGAAGATCCGCACGGGGTGCCGTACGTCCCATGGCTCCCACCCGGGATCGCCCGTCGCCACGAACCGTACCCACGCCGTGTGCATGGCGTCGGCCAGTTCCTGCGGGGTGCCCTCCCCCGCCAGCTTCGCGGACTCGGGTGTGTCACCGGTGTCGAAGACGAAGCCGAGTTCCAGGGAGTGGCAGGCGCCGAGGCCGGGGCGGAGCGAGGGCCAGGCGAACTCGTACATGTGCGACGTCCCGGGGCGGGCGTCGGCAAGGCGGTGCAGGGGCAGCCGCAACAGATGGTCGGTGACCATCTGGCCGACGATCTCGGCGGTGCCGGCGCCGGGGTGCAGCGCACGGTAGCCGCGCGGTACCTCGTGGCCGCAGTGGCAGCGGGCCATGGCGCCCGCGAGGGCCACGGCACCGAGCCGGTCGACGCGTTCGAGCAGGCCGCCGGGGACGAGCCAGAGCCGGTACTCGTCGCGGGTCCAGCCGAGGAGCAGGTCGATGCCGGGGGCGGCGCCGTCGACGAGGGCGTCCAGCGGGTCGCGGGGGACCAGGTCGCCGTCGACGACGATGCCGAAGGTCGGCCCGCCCAGGACGGGGCTGCTGAGTCTGCCGACGTCGGCCTGGGTGCGCAGCAGCAGATCGCGGTCGACGGCTGCGAAGGCCTCGGCGGTGGCGGGGATCTTCAGCCGGGTCGCCATTCTGCGCACCATGCGCCGTACTTTGTCGCGTTCCGACGCCTCCGGCGCACCGCTCTGCAGGACGGCCCGCCGGAAGAGTCCCTGCGCCTGAGGGGCCGCGATCAGCGCGCCGATGCTGATGGCGCCGGCTGACTGTCCGGCCAGGGTGACCCTGTCGGGGTCGCCACCGAAGTCCCTGATGGACCGGTGGACCCACTCCAGCGCGGCGAGCTGATCACGCAGACCGGGGTTGGCGGGGGCGTCCGGGAACAGCCCGTAGCCCTCCACCCCGAGCCGGTAGTTGATCGATACGAAGACGATTCCGTCCTGGGCGAAGTGATGTCCGTCGTACACCGGAACAGCCGAGGATCCCCTGGTCAGAGCGCCGCCGTGCAGCCACACCAGGACGGGAAGGCGGGCGCCCTGGGCGGGCTCGGGCGTCCACACGTTGAGGTTGAGACAGTCGTCGCCGGGCACGACGGGATCCGACAGGTACTGGGCGAAGGCTTCGGAGTACGGCGGTTTCGGCGGCGTCGGCCCGAAGGCGCCCGCGTCACGCACCCCGTCCCAGGGCTCGGGCGGCTCCGGTGGCCTGAACCTCCGGGCTCCGAAGGGGGGTGCCGCGTAGGGGATTCCCCGGAAGACCGCGATGCCCTGCTCGGAGCGGCCCCGTACCGCCCCGTAGGGGGTCGGGGCGACGGGGTCGGGGACCTGGTGGTCCTCGGCCGGGAGGTTCGCCTGGTCCGCCGTCATCCGCCCACCAGCCCTTCGCCGCGCTCCTGCACAGGTAACAACAGAGCACCACACGGACGCCCGGTATTCCGACGGACGAGCCTTCCACAGGGCTGTTCGGTGTATACGAAGGACACCGCAAACGGCCCGCACGGTTTTCGAAAGTTCAGCCGTTCAAGATCCCGTGTTTCCTGATGTCTTCACGTCGCGGTGAGGCACACCTAGGATAGCAAGCGCTTTCTGTGAGCCGGCTGTTCGGAAGGGCTCCGAAAGGGCGCTGGTCGAGCTTTCGCTGGCCCTCGGGCGGGCCGGAGAGGTGGTTCCCCATGGTGCGCACGGCGAGCGCGAGCGCGACGGCAGGGCCGACACTGGCGGTCGTGGCCAGAGAGGCGGGCGTGTCCGTACCGACCGCTTCGAAGGTGGTCAACGGCCGGGAGGACGTCGCCCCTGAGACCAGACGTCGGGTGACAGAGGCGCTCGACCGGCTGGGATACGTACGCAGACCGCGTTTCGACGCGACGAAGCCGCCCCGGCTGGTCGACCTCGTCGTGCACTCGCTGGAGAGTTCGTGGTCCGGGGCGGTCCTGCACGGCGTGGAGGAGGCGGCGCACGACGCGGGCCTGGACGTCGTGGTCTCCGCAGCCCTGTCCCGCACCCGGGTCGGCCGTCCCCAACGGGGCTGGCTGGACAAGCTGACGGTGCGCGGATCGGCCGGAGTCCTGTTCAATCTGGCCGAGTTGACGGCCTCTCAGTTCGCCTGGCTGGAGCAGCATCGCACGCCGTTCGTGATGATCGACCCGGTGGTCGAACCGCCGGCCGGGGTCGTGTCCGTGGGCGCGGCGAACTGGCAGGGCGGAGTGACCGCGACCGAGCACCTGTTGGCACTCGGCCACGAACGCATCGCCGTGATCGCCGGCCCGCGCCGCAAGTTGTGCAGCAGCGCCCGGGTCTCCGGTTACCGCTCGGCGCTGGCGGCGGCGGGGCTGCCGCATCGACCGGAGTACGTGCGCAACGGCGGCTTCGACGAGGCTGTCGCCCACCGCCGCATGAGTGAACTCCTCGATCTGCCCGCACCGCCGACGGCCGTCTTCGTCTGCTCCGACCGCATGGCCCTCGGTGTCCACCAGGCGGTGCTGGAACGGGGGTTGAGCATTCCGTACGACGTCAGCGTGGTCGGTTTCGACGATCTGCCCGAGTCCCGCTGGACCACCCCCGCCCTGACCACCGTCCGTCAGCCGCTGGCGGAGATGGCGGCCACGGCGCTGCGGCTGCTGGTGCGGATGATGGACGGGGAGCACCCGGACGGAGAGCGGACGGAGTTGTCGACACGCCTGGTGGAGCGGGCGAGTACGGCGCCGCCTCGAAGGTGAGACACCCGGCCACGGAGGTGGGACACGGCCCGCCCAGGCCATGCGCCTGACTCCGTGGGCTCAGGAACCCGCCCGGGCCGCCCAGGCGATCCCGCCGCGCAGATGGGACAGGAAGTCCGGGTCGCGGTAGGCACCCGACGCGTGTCCGAGGGCGGTGTAGAAGACGCGGCCCGCGCCCTCCTCGCGGCACCACACCAAGGGGTGGTCGGCACCCATGCCGCCACCCTCGTACGAGGACTCGTCGGCGGTGGCGAGAACGCGGACCCGGCCGCGCGGGTTGGTGCGGAAGTCGTACCACTCGTCGGTGAAGTCCCAGACGGTGGGCAGGTGTCGGGTGGCTGGATGGTCGTGGTCCTCGATCACCGCCTTGCCGGGCTGGTACGCGGGGTGGCGGTCGAACCGGGCGGCGAGGAGGTCGCCGTAGTACGGCCAGTCGTACTCGGTGCAGGCCGCCGAGTGGATGCCGGCGAAGCCACCGCCGGAAGCTACGTACCCGGCGAGGCGTTCGCGCCCGGCGGGTGTCAGCACCTCTCCGCTGGTGGAGAGGAAGACCACTGCCGCGTAGCCGTCCAGCGGGCTCTCGAGGGCCGCCGGGTCCTCGGTGTGGTCCACGGCGAATCCGGCCGACGCGCGGACGGCGGCGACCGCGTCCGGGATGGAGTCGTGGCGGTAGGCGGTGGTGCGGGTGTACACGAGCAGACGGGCTGCGGCCATGCAGCCGAGCCTACGGCCGGGTACCGGCCGCACCCCAGGAAGCTCGGTGCGGCGAAAGTTTCGGCCGCACGCTCTGTGTCGTTCCCCGCCTGCCGACGGTATTCCCGTTGGTCGGCGCAGGCGTTCCACAGAGGCGGCATTTCGGGCCGGGGGGCGCGTAGGCTCCGGTGGGATGAACACCATTCCCGCACGGCTCGACCACATCGTTCTCGCAACCCCCGATCTGGCGTCGACGGTCGCCGAGTTCACCCGGCGCACGGGAGTGGCCCCGGCACCGGGCGGGGTGCACCTCGGGCACGGCACCCGCAACCACCTGGTGGGGCTGGGGAGTTGCGCCTATCTGGAGATCCTCGGCCCGGACCCGGAGCAGCTCGCCCCGGCGGCACCGCGCCCCTTCGGCGTGGACGGCCTCGACGCTCCCCGGACCGTCACCTGGGCGATCAGCCCGCCCGACCTGGACGCGACGGTCGCGGCGGCCCGCGCCCGGGGCTACGACCCGGGTGACGTACGGGACATGAGCCGGCGTCACCCCGACGGCACCCTGCTGCGGTGGCGGCTGACCGACGGCGGTTCCCCGCACCCTTCCGGTCTGGTGCCCTTTCTCATCGACTGGGGTGCCACACCCCACCCCTCGGCCTCCGGTCTGCCCGTCACCCCGCTGCGGGAGCTGACGGCCACGGCCCCCGACCCCGACGGACTCCGCCCGCTGCTGACCACCCTCGGCACCGATCTCGCCCTCACCGAGGGCCCGGCGGCCTTCCGCTTCACGGTGGACAGCCCGAACGGGCCTGTGACGTTCCTCTGAGCGCACGGCCGCCGGCTCGGAGGGCGTGTCCGTTTCCTTCAAGACGGGCGGCCCAGGCGCGGCCTAGCGTGGCGGCATGAGTCCACGATTCGATGCCATCGGGCTGGTCGTCTCCGACATGGCCGCCTCCGTCGCCTTCTACCGTCGGCTCGGGTTCGCGTTCCCCGAGGGCGCCGAGCACGAGCCGCACGTCGAGACCGAACTGCCGGGCGGGTTGCGGCTGTTGCTGGACACCGAGGACACCGTCCGTTCCTTCTATCCGCAGTGGCGCGCGCCGTCCGGGGGCGGCCGGGCCTCGCTCGCGCTGCGCTGCGAGGAGCCGGGCGAGGTCGACGCGGTGTACGAGGAGTTGGTGGGGGCCGGCCATCAGGGCGAACTCAAGCCGTGGGACGCCTTCTGGGGCCAGCGGTACGCCGTCGTGCTCGATCCGGACGGCAACGGCGTCGACCTGTTCGCGCCGCTTCCGCCGCAGTAGGCCGCCTACCGCTTCAGCAGGTCACCGAGCGTCGTACCGGTGAACTCCCTGACGTCACGGGAGAGATGGGCCTGGTCGGCGTATCCGGTACGGGTCGCCGTGTCCGCGTACGGCACTCCCCCGCGGGCCAGCCGCAGGGCGCTCTGCAACCGCAGGATCCGGGCCAGTGTCTTGGGACCGTATCCGAAGGCGGCGAGGGAGCGTCGGTGCAACTGGCGTGCGCCGAGGCCGAGTTCGTCCGCCGTCACGGCGACCGGGCGGCCGTCCGCGAGCGCGGTGACCAGACGGCGCAGCTCCGGGACGGGCGGGGCGGCCCGCTCCAGGGCGAGTTCCTCCAGTGCCGTCGCCGGGTGGCGCGCGGCGGCGAGCCGGCCGGTCAGACGGCTCACCTCGCCCGCAGGCCAGAGATCGGCCAACTCGACGCGACGGTCGCGCAGTTCGTGTGCCGGCACGCCGAGGAGAGCGGGGGCGGTGCCCGGGAAGAAGCGGATGCCGGCCCAGGTGGTGGGCGGCCTGTCGGGGATGTGGGCGCGGGTGTCCGGGCCCGCGACGAGCAGCCTGCCGTCGCTCCACATCAGGTCCATGCAGCCGTCGGGCAGCACGGGCTGTATCCCGGACACCGGCGACGGGGTGTTCGTCCAGACCACCGCGCCGGCCAGCCGGGAGGGGCGCTCTTCGTACACGTAGAACAGGCTACGCCGTGCAGCCGACGGTCGACCGGCGACCGGCGACCGGCGACCGGCGACCGGCGACCGGCGACCGGCGACCGGCGACCGGCGACCGGCGACCGGCGACCGGCGACCGGCGACCGGCGACCGGCGACGGCATACACATACCGCATACCGCATACCGCACCCCAGCGCCCAGTACCCAGCGCCCGATGCCCCAGGGCGGCTACACCACGCGCCCCACCGCCCCGCCCCCCGACTCCCAAGCCGCCCGCCCCGCCCGGTGTTCCTGCGGGCTGACCCCGTACACCCGCTTGAACGCACTGGAGAGGGCGAAAGCGCTGCCATAACCGACCTGGCGGGCGATCGCGTCGAGAGTGTCGTCGGTATCCCGCAGACGGTCGGCGGCGAGCGCGAGACGCCAGCCGGTGAGGTAGGCCATCGGGGGCTCGCCGACGAGCCCGGTGAAGCGGCGGGCCAGAGCGGCTCGGGAGACACCCGCCTTCGCGGCGAGGGAGGCCACCGTCCAGGGGTGGGCGGGGTCGTCCTGGACGAGCCGCAGCACGCGGCCGACGACCGGGTCGGCGAGCGCCCGGTACCAGGCGGGAGCCGCCGCCTCGGGGCGGGAGAACCAGGCCCGCAGGGCGGCGATGACCAGCAGGTCCAACATCCGGTCCAGGACGACCTCCTGGCCGGGTTCGTCGCGTCCGATCTCCTCCATGAGCAGCGGTGTGAGCGGGCAGGGCCACTCCTCGGAGGTCAGGGAGAGCAGTGGCGGCAGTGCGTCCAGCAGTCGGCCGCTGATCTCGCCCTGCATCAGGTAGGTGCCGATCAGGACGACGGTGGCGCCGTCGAGGCGGTCGCCCCAGGCGCGTACGCCCAGGTCCATGGAACCGTTGAGGAGGCGTCCGTCCGGGTAGGCGCATTCGCCGCCCGGCAGGATCAGGGCCTGCGGGGTCGTGGCGGGGTCGTCGGCGCAGGTGTACGCGCCGGGGCCGCGCGCGACGGCGAGGTCGCCGGCCCGCAGCAGGACCCGCTCCCCGTCGTCCGGTACGACCCACCCCTCGCCGCGCACCATGAGCATCACCGTCAGCGGGGCTCGGTCCTCGACCCGGACACCCCAGGGCGGGTCGAAACACGCGCGGATCATGAGGGCGCCACGCGCGCGTGGGCCCTCCAGGAGGCCTGCGAGTGCGTCCATGACGAAAGCGTAGACGCGCGCTTATGGGAATGAGCCGTTCGGCGATGGGCCCGTGCGGCGGGCGCGAGGTCACTGGTCGGCATGACGGAGAACACGAAAACCACGGCGGACACGCAAACCACGGCAGACACGAAGACCGCGACGAACACGAAGACCGCGACAGACACGGCAGACACGGCAGACACGGCGGACACGGCACAGCCACCAGGTACGACGACGACGGTGGTGGTGACCGGCGCGACCGGTCGTACCGGTAGCCGGGTGGCGCGGGCCGCCGAGGCGGCCGGGCTCACGGTGCGGGCGGTCTCGCGCGCCCGGGGTTTCGACTGGCGGGACCGTTCGACGTGGGCGGACACCCTGCGTGGTGCGGACGCGGCGTACCTGGCGTTTCCGACGGACGTCGGCTCGCCGGAGGCGGCCCGGGCGGTCGGGCTGGTCGCGCGGGAAGCCGTGTCGCTCGGGGTGCGGCGGTTGGTGCTGCTCTCGGCGCGGGGCGAGGAGCGGGCCCTGCCGGCCGAGGAGGCACTGCGCGACTCGGGTGCGGACTGGACAGTCGTACGGGCCGCGTGGTTCGCGCAGAACTTCAGCGAGGGTCCGCTGGTGGAGGAGTTGCGGCAGGCCGGTGAGCTGGTGTTTCCGGGTGGGGAGGTCCGGGAGCCGTTCATCGACCTGCGGGACGTGGCCGAGGTGGTGGTGGCAGCGCTGACCCGGGGCGACCGGTATGTGGGGAGCACGCTGGAGGTGACCGGGCCGCGGCTGCTGACGTTCGGGGAAGCGGTTGCCGAGGTCGGGCGGGCAGCCGGGCGGGAGCTGGTGTACACGCCGGTGCCGGCGCGTGCGTACGGGGAGCGGCTGGCCGGGTTCGGGGTGCCGGCTCAGGAGGTCGAGCTCCTGGTGGCGGTGTTCGAGTCGCTGCTCGACGGCAGGAACGCGTCGGTCACGGCCGGGGTGCGGGAGGTGCTCGGTCGCCCGGCGCGGGACTTCGGGGAGTTCGCGAGGGAGGCGGCGGGGGCGGGCGTCTGGAAGGCGTGACGCCCGCAGCAGCAAGCAAGCAAGCAAGCAAGCAAGCAACAGTAAGCGCTTACCGATCTCATTTCCCGGACGGGGGGCCGTCCTCCCCGCGGTCGTCGTGTGTGCCGTTCTGCAGGCCGTTCGGCTTCGGGGAGGCCTTGGCGTGGGAGCGCAGGCGTCCGGTGACGTCGTCGGGCGGCAGGAAGCGCGACCAGCGCTCGGGGAACTCGGACGGCATGTCCGGGTCGTCGGGGTCGTCGTCCTCGTAGGAGCGGGCCGCGGTCATGCGGGCGACGTACTCGGCGGCCTCCTCCTGGCGCACCCGTTCGTTCGCGGCGCGGGCGGCGGCGGTCGCGGCGGCAGGCCAGACGCGGTCGATGGCCGCGTTGACGGCGGCGCCGACCAGGACGGCGAAGGCGGACACCCCGATCCACAGCATGACGGCGACGGCGGCGGCGAGGGAGCCGTAGATCGAGGCGCCCTCGATGGTGTTGGTGAGGTAGATACGCAGCAGGAAGCTGCCGAGGACCCACATGGCGAGGGCGACGAGGGCGCCGGGGACGTCCTCGATCCACGGGGAGCGCACGGGCACGGACACGTGGTACAGGGTGGTCAGGAACGCGATCGAGAGGACGATCACGACCGGCCAGTACAGGACCTGGACGACCGTTGTCGACCAGGGCAGGATCCCTACGACGGCGTCGGGGCCGGCGACCATCAGGGGCAGCGCGATCGAGCCGATCAGCAGGGCCGCGATGAACAGCAGGAACGCCACCAGCCGGGTCCTGACGATGCCGCGTACGCCGTCGAGGCCGTACATCACCGTGATCGTGTCGATGAAGACGTTCACGGCGCGCGACCCGGACCACAGGGCGAACAGGAACCCTATGGAGATGACGTCGGGACGACCGCCCTTCATCACGTCGTCCAGGATCGGCTGCGCGATCTGTGAGACGCCCTTGTCGGACAGGACGGTACGTGAGGCCTCCAGGATGTTGGCCTCCAGACTGCTGATGGAGTCGGTGCCGGTCCAGTCGTCGACGTAGCCGAGCAGGCCGATGAGGCTGACCAGAAGGGGCGGCACGGACAGCAGCGTGAAGAAGGCGGCTTCCGCGGCGAGGCCGAGGATGCGGTACTCGATGCAGGAGTTGACGGTGTCCTTCAGCAGCAGCCAGGCGGTCCTGCGCTTCGAGACGTTCCGGTAGAGGGCACGCGCCCGGTGGAGACGCCCTGAGGGGCCTCCAGGTTGCTCGGGTGACTGGCTTGCTGGCTGCACGTCCTAAAGGTATCCGCCGTTCGGGTCTGCACTCACCTCCGGCAAGGCGGCGTCACCAGGTCGGGGAGCGGCACGTGGCTCCGAGTGGCCATCGGGGGTGTACCCGGAGGTAGGTTCGCGGTATGGCAGGCAGTACGCACACCGTGACCAACCAGCCCCCTCCTCTGACCGGGTACGACGTCTTCGGTACCGATCAGGCCCTGGCCGACGCCGTGGCACGGCACCTCGATCCGGAGCTGCTCGACGAGGCGCGGGCCGAGTTGTCGGGGCTGGGCCGGGCCGCCGGGTCGGCGCAGGTGCAGGAGTGGGCGGTGCAGGCGGAAGAGAATCCGCCGAGGCTGCACACGCACGACCGGTACGGAAACCGGGTCGACGAGGTCGACTTCCATCCGGCGTGGCACCGGCTGCTCGGCAAGGGCGTCGGGGCCGGTCTGACGGCGGCCTGGACGCGGCCTGGCGGGCATGTGCGGCGGGCCGCGGGGTTCGTGGTGTGGACGCAGGTGGACGCGGGCAACTGCTGCCCGCTGTCGATGACCCACGCGGCGGTGCCCGCGCTGCGCGCCGATCCGGAGCTGGCCGCCGAGTGGGAGCCCCGGCTGACGTCGACGATCTACGACCGCGAGCTGCGGCCCGCCCGGCTGAAGGCGGGGGCGCTGTTCGGGATGGGAATGACGGAGAAGCAGGGCGGCAGCGACGTACGCGCGAACACGACGGTGGCCACCCCGCTGGCCGAGGCCGGCACGTACACGCTGACCGGGCACAAGTGGTTCTGTTCGGCACCGATGTCGGACGGGTTCCTGGTGCTCGCCCAAGCGGCCTCTGCCGAGGGAGAGGGCGGCCTGACGTGTTTCCTCGTGCCGCGTGTGCTGGAGGACGGTTCCCGCAACGTGTTCCGGCTGCAGCGGCTGAAGGAGAAGCTCGGGAACCGGTCCAACGCGTCGGGCGAGGTGGAGTTCGACGGGACCTGGGCGCGCCGGGTGGGTGCGGAGGGGCGCGGGGTGCGCACCATCATCGACATGGTCGCGGCGACCCGGTTGGACTGTGTGCTGGGGTCGGCGGGGCTGATGCGGCAGGCGGTCGCGCAGGCGGTCCACCACTGCACGCACCGTACGGCGTTCGGCGGGGCGCTCGTCGACAAGCCGCTGATGCGCAACGTACTGGCCGATCTGGCGCTGGAGTCGGAGGCGGCGACGACCCTGGCGCTGCGGCTCGCGGCTGCCTGTGACGACGGCGGCGAGCAGGAGCGGGCGCTGTTGCGGATCGCGCTGCCGGCGGCCAAGTACTGGGTGACCAAACGGTGTACGCCGTTGGTGGTGGAGGCCGCCGAGTGCCTGGGCGGAAACGGTTACGTCGAGGAGTCGGGGCTGCCCCGGCTGGTGCGCGAGTCGCCGCTGAACTCGATCTGGGAGGGCGCCGGCAACGTACAGGCGCTGGACGTGCTGCGGGTGTTGCGGCGGGAACCGCAGGCGCTCGACGCGTATCTCCGGGAGGTGGGGAAGGCGCGCGGTGCCGATCACCGGCTGGACGCGGCGATCAAGGGGCTGCTGACGGAACTGGCCGATCTGGACGGGGTCGAGGGGCGGGCGCGGCGGCTCGCGGAGCGGTTCGCACTGGTGCTCCAGGGGGCGCTGCTCGTGCGGTTCGCGCCGCCGGAGGTTGCCGACGCGTTCTGTGCGGCGCGGCTGGGCGGGGACGGGGGCGCGGCCTTCGGGACGCTGCCCCACAGCCTGGACCTGGCGGCGATCGTGGAGCGCGCGGCGCCTCGGGTGTGAACCGCGGGAACCTGGATACACGTGGCCAAAGCCAGCCTGTATGTGATCTACGGAAACCCGGATACACGTGGCGAAAGCCTGTATGCGATCTGCGGAGACCTGGATACCGGCCGCAGTAGCCCGTATGCGGTCTGCGGAATCCCGGATCCGAGCGACGGGAACCCGTATGCGAGTTGTGGATACAGATCGCGGGGGTGGTGCTGCGCCGACACGGCACCACCCCCGCAGCCTTGGCCCTGCGAGGCCAACATCGCCGCTCGGGGCGGCGTGGCTCAAGTTTCGGACACGGTGTGGATGTTCACCAGGGTTGCACAGGGTTGCAACTTGTCGGCGGCTGCGACCGGAGTGGGCCCCTCCGCCCCGTGCGGGCGGCAAGATGGGGGCCTTCCACGCGACCGGAAACAGTCGCTGGGAAAACTTGACATCGCGTCGTTTCGTCCGTGTTCTCCCGGGAGGCTCGTGTGGCCCACTCGCCGATGAACGTGCCGCAGCTGGCGGCGGTCGACGCCGCGCGGGCGGCGCGGGTGCTGAACGAGGTGCGTGACGCACGGCTGGCCGGCCGGCGGACGGCGGTCGCGCCGCGCCCGGTGATCGAGCAGTCCTGGGAACGGATGCTGCGCAGCGGCGTGGACCCCGATCACGGTATCCGGCCGGGGGTGCTCGACGCCGACGAAGTACGGCGCCGCCGCGCGGAGTCACCGCTGCGGGAGGCGCTTCCCGTGCTGCGCGAGGGGCTGTTGTCGGTCGCGGACGTGGCGCACCACATCATGGTCGTCGCCGACGAGGAGGGCCGGGTGCTGTGGCGCGAGGGCTGCTCTCCGGTGCTGCGCAAGGCCGACGGGATCGGTTTCGAGGTGGGCGCGGATCTGGGCGAGACGGTCGTCGGCACCAACGGGGTGGGCACGCCGGCCGTGGTGCGTCGTCCTGTACAGGTGTTCGCCGCCGAGCACTTCGTGCGGTCGCACGCCTCCTGGACCTGCGCGGGCGCTCCGATCACGGATCCGCGTGACGGCCGGCTGCTCGGGGTGGTCGACGTCAGCGGCCCGTTGGAGACGATGCACCCGGCCACGCTGGCCTGGGTCGACTCGGTGGCGAAGCTCGCCGAGGCCAGGCTGCGGGAGTTGCACATGGGTTCGCTGGAGCGCCTGCGTGCGGTGGCGGCGCCGGTGCTGGCCAGGATGGGCGGCCGGGCACTGGTGGTGGACCGGGACGGCTGGACGGCGGCGGTGACCGGGATGCCGTACGTCAGCCGGATCGCGCTGCCCAAGTCGCCCTCGGCGGGCCGCCGGTGGCTTCCTGCGCTGGGGCTGTGCACGGTGGAGCCGCTGTCCGGGGGCTGGCTGTTGCGGGCCGGGGACGAGGCGGCCGCGGGGGTGCCGCGCGACGCGACCCGGATCGTGCTGGACCTGTCCAGGCCGCGGCGCTGGTCGGTGACGGTGGCGGGCGGCGCGGGCACCTGGAGTCACGAACTCAGCCCCCGGCACGCAGAGTTGCTCTGTCTGCTGGCGGTGCACCGGGGTGGGCGCAGCGCGTCGGGGCTGGCCGAGGACATGTTCGGGGACCCGGCCCGCACGGTGACGGTACGCGCCGAGATGTCGAGGGTGCGGCGGTATCTCGGGGCGTTCCTGGAACATCGGCCGTATCGTTTCTGCGAGGAGGCGGACGTCGAGATACTGAGCCCCGCCGACCGCGCCGACCTGCTGCCCCATTCGACGGCTCCCGCTCTCGTACGCTTCCGGACCTCGGCGACCCGGTGAAGCACGGACCACGGCGAACCGGGGCTCCCACCGTGGTGATACCGGTGCGCCGGCGCAGTGACAGTGGTGCGCCGACCTGGTGATACCGGTGCACCTGGTGGCATCTTCCGCATATTTGCGAGGTCTTCGTCCCCAAGGCCGGTCGGCTGCCGTAGCATCCCTCTACGGGTCACCCCACCTGCTCCTCGATCAACGTACGGATCATCAGGCGCAGTTGGCCCGCCTCGGGAGGACGAATGAGACATCGCGGTCGACACCGTCGGCGCAGGCGGGGCAGGGCACTTCGTGCGTTCCTGACCGGAACCGCTCTCGCGCTCACCGCTGCCGCCACCATGATCAGCGCTTCCCAGGCCACGGTCACCGACGAGGGTCCCGGTGCCCTGAAACCGCTCACGGCCTCCGCCGAGAAGGCGAAGCTGGGCCTGACGGAGGAACTGGTCCCACAGGCCGACCTGAACCGGCTCGCCGCCGCGATGGGCAGACCGGTCGGGGTGAGCGCCGTGCTGGCCACCGCCGACCGCACCCTGCGGAACACGACCGGCTGCTCGACCGCCGAGCGCGGTGCCCTGCCCGTCTCCCCCGTCGCCGCCCGCGCGTACTGCTGGGACGCCGACGACACCGAGGGCTGGCAGCCGGGCGCCGTCACCACCTCCGGGGACGCCGACGACGACGGCGTCTGGGGCACCAACCGGGTGATCCTCTCCGGCTGGTCGCGCACCGGCGGAGCGACGGCCGACCGGGGCCTGGCCCGGGTCGCCTTCGTCGACGCCAACGACCTGGGCCACCTGTCGTACACCTGGGTACTGCTGGCCGTCCCCGTGGACGGCGGGCGTGACTACCGGGGACTGGTCTCCCACGTCTCCGGAATGGTCTGGTACCAGGACAAGCTCCTGGTGACGGCCGACGACGGAGACAGCACCGCGCTGTACGTCTACGACATGAACCGCGTCCAGCGCGCCACGGTCACCGACGACGCGGTGGGCCGGGTGGCCGGCGGCTGGTCGGCACACGGCAACCGTTTCGTCCTCCCGGCCGTCGGCTCCTACCGGCTCGACGACGCCCAGGACGCCCCGCATCCCACGACGGTCTCCCTCGACCGCAGTACGGCGCCCGACACCCTGGTCGCCGGCGAGTGGACCCTCGACGGCGCCGACCGGGGCGCCCGGCTGTGGCGGTACCCGTTCAGCAGGGCCCAGGGCCACCAGGGCTTGCTCGCCACGGACACGTACGGACACGCCCGGGCGTCGGAGGCGTACGAGACGAAGGTCACCGACATGCGGGGCGTGCTGGCGTACCAGGACGAGTGGTACGTGAGCCGTGCGGCCGGGGCCCGGGAGCGGCACGGCACGCTGTGGCGGCAGACCACGGACAAGGCGGACGGCTCCGGGGCCGCGGAGTGCGGTAGCTCCGGGTCGCACCTGTGCTGGAGCGGCCGTACCGAGTCCCTCTCCTACTGGGCGGAGAGCGGCGAGGTCTGGACGCAGTCGGGCCGCATGCTGTTCGCGACCGCGCTGGCCTCGCTCGACAAATCCGCCCAGTAAAGGGCATACCACCCCAGTCGGCAGTCGAGTGTATACAGTCGCCCCTCCGGCGAGAACGCCGATCGACAGACCCCCGCCCCCGATGATTCCCTGACCGCATGACCAACATCCCCGTGACCACCTGGTCCCTGGAGCAGACCGCGCCGACCGACCTCCTGCCGGCCGCCGCGCCCGACGGCGACGTCCGGGTCGTCCGCTGCGAGGTGCCCTCGCCCGAGTTCAGCCGGTTCCTGTACGCCTCCGTGGGCGGGGACGTCCGCTGGATCGACCGGCTGGGCTGGCCGTACGCACGGTGGGAGGAGCACCTGGCGCGTCCGGGGGTGGAGACCTGGGTGGCGTACGACCGGGGCACGCCCGCCGGATACGTGGAGCTGGAGCCGCAGGACGACGGGGTCGTCGAAATCGTCTACTTCGGTCTGCTCCCGGCCTTCCGCGGACGGCGGATCGGCGGCCATCTGCTGTCGCATGGGGCCGCCCGCGCCTGGGATCTCGCGGGCCGCTGGCCGGGCCTGCCGGAGACCAAGCGGGTGTGGCTGCACACCTGCAGCCTGGACGGCGAGCACGCGATGGCGAACTATCAGCGACGAGGTTTCAAGCTCTTCGACACGAAGGTCGAGGAGAAGGCCGAGGTGTCCGCGCCAGGCCCCTGGCCAGGTGCGCAGTACCGCTCCACGGCGCCCGCACAGCCGTCCTGACCTGCACGGACAAGGGGTCGCGCGGACCATGTGATCGACGACACGCTTGTCTCACATCTCGGGACAAGGGTGTCCACATAGCGGATAAAGCTGGACTGTGTCCAGATCGCCGTGACACGCTTCCGTCATGTCTGGAACTGGAATTGCCTTGGTGAGTCGGCGGCACGTCGACCTCGGCCGCATGTCCAGCGCCATCTGTCCGGTGAGCTGAGAGCCCCAGCGACACCGACATCCCTCTCGTTTCCCGCGCAACGACGCGCAGCTATGCCCCCGTGCGCCCGTACGCGCAGGTCAGAGCCGATTTCCGCCTGTCCCGAAGGACGTATTCACCATGGCCGCCACCCCGCAGAACCCTGCCGCCTCAGCGCCCCGCCGCAAGGTGAGCCGTCACCGCGGTGAGGGTCAGTGGGCCGTGGGTCACTTCACCCCGCTCAACGGCAACGAACAGTTCAAAAAGGACGACGACGGTCTCAATGTGCGGACACGCATTGAGACGATCTACTCCAAGCGTGGCTTCGACTCGATCGACCCCAACGACCTGCGCGGACGTATGCGCTGGTGGGGCCTGTACACCCAGCGCAAGCCCGGCATCGACGGCGGCAAGACCGCGATCCTGGAGCCGGAGGAGCTGGACGACAAGTACTTCATGCTGCGCGTGCGCATCGACGGCGGCCGGCTCACCACCGAGCAGCTGCGGGTGATCGGCGAGATCTCGCAGGAGTTCGCGCGCGGCACCGCGGACCTCACGGACCGGCAGAACGTGCAGTACCACTGGATCCGCATCGAGGACGTGCCCGAGATCTGGGACCGGCTGGAGGCGGTCGGCCTGTCGACCACCGAGGCCTGCGGCGACACGCCGCGGGTGATCCTCGGCTCGCCGGTGGCCGGTATCGCCGAGGACGAGATCATCGACGGCTCCCCCGCCGTCGAGGAGATCCAGCGGCGGATCATCGGCAACAAGGCGTTCTCGAACCTTCCCCGCAAGTTCAAGTCCGCGATCTCCGGCTCGCCGCTGCTGGACGTGGCGCACGAGATCAACGACATCGCGTTCGTCGGGGTGAACCACCCCGAGCACGGTCCCGGCTTCGACCTCTGGGTCGGCGGCGGTCTGTCCACCAACCCCAAGATCGGCGTCCGGCTCGGCGCCTGGGTCCCGCTGGACGAGGTCGCGGACGTCTACGAGGGCGTCATCTCGATCTTCCGTGACTACGGCTACCGGCGGCTGCGCACGCGTGCCCGCCTGAAGTTCCTCGTCGCCGACTGGGGCCCGGAGAAGTTCCGTCAGGTCCTCGAGGACGAGTACCTCAAGCGCAAGCTGACCGACGGTCCGGCCCCGGCCCAGCCCGTCGAGCGCTGGCGCGACCACGTGGGCGTGCACCGCCAGCAGGACGGCCGGTTCTACGTCGGTTTCGCCCCGCGTGTCGGCCGGGTGGACGGCACCACGCTGTCGAAGATCGCCGACCTCGCCGAGGCGCACGGCTCCGGCCGGGTACGCACCACGGTCGAGCAGAAGATGATCGTCCTGGATGTCGAGGAGGCGCAGGTCGAGTCGCTGGTCGAGGCCCTGGAGGCGCTGGACCTGACCGCGAAGCCGTCGCCGTTCCGGCGCGGCACCATGGCCTGCACCGGTATCGAGTACTGCAAGCTCGCCATCGTCGAGACCAAGGCGCGCGGCGCCTCGCTGATCGACGAACTGGAGCGCCGTATCCCGGAGTTCGACGAGCCGATCACCATCAACATCAACGGCTGCCCCAACGCCTGCGCCAGGATCCAGGTCGCGGACATCGGTCTCAAGGGCCAGCTCGTCCTGAACGACGAGGGTGAGCAGGTCGAGGGCTTCCAGGTGCATCTCGGCGGCGCGCTCGGCCTGGAGGCCGGTTTCGGCCGCAAGGTCCGTGGTCTGAAGGTCACTTCGGACGAGCTGCCGGACTACGTGGAGCGGGTGCTGAAGCGGTTCCAGGACGAGCGCGAGGACGGCGAGCGGTTCGCCGTCTGGGCCTCGCGCGCCAGTGAGGAGGCCCTCTCATGAGCGAGCGGGCCGCCCCCTTCTACTGCCCCTACTGCGGTGACGAGGACCTGCGTCCGAACGAACAGGGTCACGGCGCCTGGGAATGCGCGGCATGCAACCGCGCATTCCAGCTGAAGTTCCTCGGGCTGCTCGCCCGGGGCGTTCAGCACACCGAAACGGGAGGGGACCGGATATGACGACGGTTCGGGAAGACCGTACGACCGACGAACTAAAGGCACTCGCCGAGCAGGCGGGCCGCCACCTGGAGGACGCCTCCGCCCTGGAGATCCTCCAGTGGGCGGTGGACACCTTCGGCAAGGGTTTCTGCGTGACCTCCTCCATGGAGGACGCGGTCGTCGCCCATCTGGCCTCCCGGGTCCTCAAGGGTGTGGACGTGGTGTTCCTCGACACCGGCTACCACTTCCCCGAGACCATCGGCACCCGGGACGCGGTGGAGGCCGTGATGGACGTCAACGTCATCACGCTCACCCCGCGGCAGACGGTCGCCGAGCAGGACGCCGAGTTCGGGCCGAAGTTGCACGACCGCGACCCCGACCTGTGCTGCAAGCTGCGCAAGGTGCAGCCGTTGGAGGAGGGGCTCAAGGGGTACCGGGCCTGGGCCACCGGCCTGCGGCGCGACGAGTCCCCCACCCGGGCCAACACCCCGGTCGTCGGCTGGGACGAGAAGCGGCAGAAGGTCAAGATCTCGCCGATCGCCCGCTGGACGCAGGACGACGTCGACGCGTACATCACCGAGCACGGCGTACTGTCCAACCCCCTGCTGATGGACGGTTACGCGTCCGTCGGCTGCGCTCCCTGCACCCGTCGGGTCCTCGAAGGCGAGGACGCACGCGCCGGCCGCTGGGCCGGGCGGGCCAAGACCGAGTGCGGACTGCACGGCTGAGCCCCATGACCGTGCCCACGACGCCCACCCCGCGCACCACGCCCCCATCGCCCACGACATTGGAGAACCACGTGACCACCGGAGCCACCGTCTGGCTCACGGGTCTGCCGAGTGCCGGCAAGACCACCATCGCGTACGAGCTGGCCGGCCGGCTGCGCGCGGAGGGACACCGCGTCGAGGTGCTCGACGGCGACGAGATCCGCGAGTTCATCTCGGCGGGTCTCGGCTTCAGCCGCGAGGACCGGCACGTCAATGTGCAGCGCGTCGGTTTCCTCGCCGAGCTGCTCGCCCGTAACGGTGTGAAGGCGCTCGTCCCGGTGATCGCGCCGTACGCGGACAGCCGGGAGGCGGTGCGCAAGCGGCACCAGGAGGGTGGTTCGGCGTATCTGGAGGTGCATGTGGCGACCCCGGTCGAGGTGTGCTCGGTCCGGGACGTCAAGGGCCTGTACGCCAAGCAGGCGGCGGGTGAGCTGACCGGGCTGACGGGTGTCGACGACCCGTACGAGGTACCCGAGTCGCCGGATCTGCGGATCGAGTCGCAGAACCAGACCGTGCAGGAGTCCGCGGCGTCCTTGTACGCCCTGCTCAGCGAGAGGGGACTGGTGTGACGACCGTCGCAACGGCGCAGGAGGGCACGGCGAGTCCGTACACCCTCAGCCACCTGGACGCGCTGGAGTCCGAGGGGGTGCACATCTTCCGCGAGGTCGCGGGCGAGTTCGAGAACCCGGTGATCCTGTTCTCCGGCGGCAAGGACTCCATCGTCATGCTGCACCTGGCGCTCAAGGCCTTCGCGCCCGCGTCGGTACCGTTCTCGCTCCTGCACGTCGACACCGGGCACAACTTCCCCGAGGTCATCGACTACCGCGACCGCACGGCCGAACGGCACCAACTGCGCCTGCACGTCGCGTCCGTGCAGGACTACATCGACCGCGGTGTGCTGCGCGAACGCCCCGACGGCACCCGCAACCCCCTCCAGACCCTCCCGCTCACCGAGAAGATCCAGGCCGAGAAGTTCGACGCCGTCTTCGGCGGCGGACGACGCGACGAGGAGAAGGCGCGGGCGAAAGAGCGCGTGTTCTCCCTCCGGGACGAGTTCTCCCAGTGGGACCCGCGCCGCCAGCGGCCCGAACTGTGGAACCTCTACAACGGCCGCCACGCACCCGGCGAACACGTCCGCGTCTTCCCGCTCTCCAACTGGACCGAACTCGACATCTGGCAGTACATCGCCCGTGAGGGAATCGAGCTGCCCGAGATCTACTTCGCCCATGAGCGCGAAGTGTTCAAGCGGGGCGGGATGTGGCTGACGGCCGGCGAGTGGGGCGGGCCGAAGGACGGGGAGACGGTCGAGAAGCGCCAGGTCAGGTATCGGACCGTCGGTGACATGTCCTGCACCGGCGCGGTCGACTCCGACGCGGTGACGCTCGCCGATGTCATCACCGAGATCGCCGCCTCCCGGCTCACCGAGCGGGGCGCCACCCGCGCCGACGACAAGATGTCCGAGGCCGCGATGGAAGACCGCAAGCGCGAGGGGTACTTCTAAGCATGAGCACGATCACCGCCGAGGAGCTCTCGGCCACGACCCTGCTGCGGTTCGCCACCGCCGGTTCCGTCGACGACGGCAAGTCCACCCTGGTCGGGCGGCTGCTGCACGACTCCAAGTCGATCCTCACGGACCAGCTGGAGGCCGTGGAGCGCGTCTCGGCGAGCCGTGGCCAGGAGGCGCCGGACCTCGCGCTCCTCACGGACGGCCTGCGGGCCGAACGCGAGCAGGGCATCACGATCGACGTGGCGTACCGTTACTTCGCCACGTCCCGCCGCCGGTTCATCCTCGCCGACACCCCGGGGCATGTGCAGTACACGCGGAACATGGTCACCGGCGCCTCCACCGCCGAACTGACGGTGATCCTGGTCGACGCGCGCAACGGTGTCGTCGAGCAGACCCGCCGGCACGCGGCCATCGCGGCCCTGCTGCGGGTGCCGCACGTCGTCCTCGCGGTCAACAAGATGGACCTGGTCGAGTACCGGGAGTCGGTGTTCGCCGCGATCGCCGAGGAGTTCACGGCGTACGCGCTCGAGCTGGGCGTCCCGGAGGTCACCGCGATCCCGATCTCGGCGCTCGCCGGTGACAACGTGGTGGAGCCGTCCGCGAACATGGACTGGTACGGCGGCCCGACCGTTCTGGAACACCTGGAAACCGTGCCCGTGAGTCACGACCTGGCGCACTGCCACGCGCGGCTGCCGGTGCAGTACGTGATCCGGCCGCAGACCGCCGAGCACCCGGACTACCGGGGCTACGCGGGCCAGATCGCCGCCGGCACCTTCCGCGTCGGTGAGGCGGTGACCGTCCTGCCGTCCGGGCGTACGTCGACGATCTCCGGGATCGACCTGCTGGGCGAGCCGGTCGAGGCGGCGTGGACGACGCAGTCGGTGACCGTGCTGCTCACGGACGACATCGACGTCTCGCGCGGTGACCTGATCGTGCCGACCAAGGACGCGCCCGCGACCACCCAGGACGTGGAGGCGACCGTCTGCCATGTCGCCGACGCGCCGCTGACGGTCGGGCACCGGGTGCTGATCAAGCACGGGACCCGCACGGTCAAGGCGATCGTCAAGGACATACCGTCCCGTCTCACGCTCGACGACCTGTCCCTGCACCCGCACCCGGGACAGCTCGTCGCCAACGACATCGGCCGGGTGAAGATCCGTACGGCGGAACCGCTTCCGGTGGACTCCTACGCGGACTCGCGCCGCACGGGCTCGTTCATCCTGATCGACCCGGCCGACGGCACCACGCTCACCGCGGGCATGGTCGGCGAGTCGTTCGCCTCCCCGGAGCCGGTCAAGGACGAGTCCGACGACGACAGTTGGGACTTCTGAGCAATGACGCCAACCGATTTCTACTCCACGTTCGCGAAGGAGGGCGGCCGCGTCGGCAGCGGCGCCCTCGGCAGCGGGCAGGGCGGGGTGGCCCGATGTGCGGTGTGACGTACGCGCACCGCCTGCGCGCCCTGTCCCCCCACCCGACGTCCCGGAAGCGACGAAGACCCTTTGCCGATTTCCCGGCCACGACCTGAAAGGCCGTGACCGCCGGGCCAACGAGAGGAACACCTCCCGTGCCTGCCAACCGCTCCACTCTCCTTCGCCGCGGCATAGCCGTCGTCGCTGCTCTTCCCCTGCTCACGCTCGCCGCCTGCGGCTACGGGTCCGACTCCAAGGACGACAACGCCAACGAGAAGGTCGCCGCGGGATCCGAGAAGATCGAGGGTCTCGACACCGTCAAGATCGGCTACTTCGGCAACCTGACCCACGGGACCGCGCTCGTCGGCCGTGAGCAGGGCATCTTCCAGAAGGCACTGGGCGCCACCAAGGCGTCGTACGCGACCTTCAACGCGGGCCCCTCCGAGATCGAGGCGCTCAACGCGGGCTCCATCGACATCGGCTGGATCGGCCCCTCCCCTGCGGTCAACGGCTACACCAAGTCCGACGGCAAGAGCCTGAAGATCATCGGCGGTTCGGCGTCGGGCGGTGTGAAGCTGGTCGTCAACCCGAAGAAGATCAAGTCCCTCGCCGACGTCAAGGGCAAGAAGATCGCCACGCCGCAGCTCGGCAACACGCAGGACGTGGCGTTCCTCAACTGGATCGCGGACCAGGGCTGGAAGGTCGACGCGCAGAGCGGCAAGGGCGATGTCACGGTCGTCCGTACGGACAACAAGATCACCCCGGACGCCTACAAGGCGGGCTCCATCGACGGCGCCTGGGTGCCGGAGCCGACCGCGTCGAAGCTGGTCGCCGAGGGCGGCAAGGTGCTGCTCGACGAGTCGACGCTGTGGCCCGACAAGAAGTTCGTGATCACGAACATCATCGTGTCGCAGAAGTTCCTCAAGGAGCACCCGAAGGTCGTCGAGGCCGTGCTGAAGGGCTCGGTCGAGGCGAACAAGTGGATCAACGCCAACCCTGACGAGGCGAAGGCGGCGGCGAACAAGCAGCTGGAGGCGGACTCCGGCAAGGCGCTGCCGGCGGCCGTCCTGGACCCGGCGTGGAAGTCGATCCAGTTCATCAACGACCCGCTGGCCTCCACCCTCAACACCGAGGCGGAGCACGCGGTCAAGGCCGGCCTGCTGGAGAAGCCCGACCTGAAGGGCATCTACGACCTCACGATCCTCAACAAGGTCCTCAAGGCCGAGGGCGAGAGCACGGTCAGCGACGCCGGTCTCGGCAGCTGACGTAGATCCCGACTAGTTCCCAGGAGGTGACGACCATGGCCACGACTCTCGCCAAGGCCGCCGAGTCGGTCGAGTACGCGGCACGGCTTGAGCACGTCTCGAAGTCCTTCGCGACCCCGGCCGGGCAGCAGCTCGTCCTGGACGACATCAGCATCGATGTCGCGCCGGGCGAGTTCGTCACCCTCCTGGGGGCCTCGGGCTGTGGCAAGTCCACACTGCTGAACCTGGTGGCGGGGCTGGACGAGCCCAGCGCCGGGTCCATCACCACGGAGGGCCGGCCTGCCCTGATGTTCCAGGAGCACGCCCTGTTCCCGTGGCTGACCGCGGGCAAGAACATCGAACTCGCCCTGAAACTCAGGGGGGTTCCCAAGCCCGAGCGGCGCGACAAGGCCGAGGAGCTGCTCGAACTGGTCCGGCTGAAGGGCGCGCACGGCAAGCGCGTGCACGAGCTGTCCGGCGGTATGCGGCAGCGCGCCGCGCTGGCCCGCGCGCTCGCCCAGGAGAGCAACCTGCTGTTGATGGACGAGCCGTTCTCGGCGCTCGACGCCATCACCCGGGACGTGCTGCACGACGAGCTGACCCGCATCTGGGGGGAGACCGGAGTCTCCGTCCTCTTCGTCACGCACAACGTGCGCGAGGCGGTGCGGCTCGCGCAGCGGGTCATCCTGCTCTCGTCCCGGCCGGGACGGATCGCCCAGGAGTGGACGGTCGGCATTCCGCAGCCGCGCCGGATCGAGGACGCGCCCGTGGCCGAACTGTCCCTTGAGATCACCGATGTACTGCGTGGGGAGATCCGCCGTCATGGCCAGCACTGAGACGACGACACCGGCTCAGGACTCCGGGAGCGTCGAGGCGGGCCTCGACGCGCTGGAGACGACCGCCACCGGCCGTCCGCCGTTCCGCCACACCTTCGTCAACAAGATCCTGCCGCCGATCATCGCGCTCGCGGTGGTCCTCGTGGTGTGGTTCATCCTCTACCCGATCGTCGACGACCCGACGAAGCTGCCCTCGCCGGGCGCCGTGGGGAGCGCTTTCCAGGACGCCTGGCTGAAGGGCGATCTGCTCGGCTACATCTGGACCAGTGTCTCGCGCGGTCTGCTGGGCTTCTTCTTCGCCCTGCTCATCGGCACCCCGCTGGGTCTGCTGGTGGCGCGGGTGAAGTTCGTGCGCGCGGCCATCGGCCCGATCCTGTCCGGTCTGCAGTCGCTGCCGTCGGTGGCGTGGGTGCCGCCGGCCGTGATCTGGCTGGGCCTGAACAACTCCATGATGTACGCGGTGATCCTGCTCGGCGCGGTTCCCTCCATCGCCAACGGACTGGTGTCCGGCGTGGACCAGGTGCCGCCGCTGTTTCTGCGCGCGGGCCGCACGATGGGCGCGACGGGCCTCAAGGGCATCTGGCACGTCACGCTGCCGGCGGCCATGCCCGGTTATGTGGCGGGTCTGAAGCAGGGCTGGGCCTTCTCGTGGCGCTCGCTGATGGCCGCGGAGATCATCGCCCAGTTCCCCGACCTCGGCGTCGGCCTCGGCCAGCTGCTGGAGAACGGCCGCACCGCCAGCGACATGGCCATGGTGTTCGAGGCGATCCTGCTCATCCTGTTCGTCGGCATCGCGATCGACCTGCTGATCTTCAGTCCGCTGGAGCGGTGGGTGCTGCGCAGCCGCGGCCTGCTGGTGAAGAGCTGACGCCCATGCGCAACCGGCCGGTCCTTCTCGTCATCGCCCACGGCAGCCGCGATCCGCGGCACGCCGCGACCGTGCGCGCGCTGGTGCGCCGGGTACGGTCGCTGCGGCCGGAGGTGCGGGTGGAGACCGGCTTCCTGGACTTCAACGTCCCCTCCGTGCACGGGGTGTTGGAGTCACTGGCGGCCCAGGGTGTGCGGGACGTCGTGGCGCTGCCGCTGCTGCTGACCCGGGCGTTCCACGCGAAGGCGGACATCCCCGCGGTTCTCGCGGACGCGCCGCCGCGGCTGCGGATCCGGCAGGCGGAGGTGCTGGGCCCGTCGCCGCTGCTGGTGTCGGCGCTCGAACGGCGTTTGTACGAGGCGGGGTTGACGTTCGGCGACAGGTCCTCGACCGGGGTCGTGCTGGCCTCGGCGGGGTCCACGGACCCGGAGGCGACCGCGGTGATCGCGGGCATCGCGCGGGAGTGGCGGCGCACCGGCTGGTTGGCCGTGCGGCCCGCGTTCGCCTCGGCGGCCCTGCCGCGCACCGAGGACGCGGTGCGGGAACTGCGGGCTCTCGGCTGTGCGCGGGTCGCGGTGGCGCCGTACGTCCTGGCCCCGGGCTTCCTGCCGGACCGCATCGCGCGGGGCGCGGCCGAGGCGGATGTGCTGGCCGGTGTGCTGGGTCCGGCGCCGGAGGTGGCCCGGGTGCTGCTGGAGCGGTACGACGCGGCGCGTATGCCGGTGCTCGCGGCCGTGTGAAACCCCCGTATGCGCTACTGACGTACCGTCAGTCCTGCTTCCCGAGCTTCGGGTTGCGTCCGCTGGCCGCCAACGCCCGCTCGAACACGGTGGCGTTCTCCCCCACCGGTACGGGCGCGGCGAAACCGTCGTACTGCCGGTAGAGGTCGCCGTGGCGTTCGACGACGTCGAGGACGAGTCGGGCCGCGCCCTCGGAGACGTGGTACTCCTGGCCCGTGGAGACGGCCACGTCCCAGCCGTGCACCGCCATCTCCTTGACGATCATCGAGGCGAGTTCGGCGGCCGGCATCGCGGCCCCGCCGAGGTCGACCTCGCCCTCCCACACCGCGGGGTCCGCCCAGGCGGCGACCGCACGGTCCAGCTGATCGGCGTACGCCTGGGCCCAGTCGGGGTCGGCGGTGAAGTCGCGGGCGGTCAGTTCGTCCGGGAGCGGCTTGCGCAGGGCGCGGTGCTCCAGGCCGTGGGAGGTGTACAGGACCCAGTGGTTGACCAGGGCGCGGACGTCCCAGTCGGGGCAGTGCGTCGGGTCGCCCAGCCGGGCCGCCGGTACACCGCGCCCGACGCGTGACGCCTCGGCGGCGCATTCGGTCATGTGGCGGTGTGTCTCGGTCGTTTCGAACGTTTCCTGGCTCATGCCCCTCACGCTAGGGAGCGGCCCCTCAGGTCTCTTGAACAAACGCGACAGCCGCGTCGGCGAGCCGCTCCAACTCGGCCACCGGCAGGGATCCGGGCGCCCGCCCTTCTCGCGCGAACTCGTTGGCGAGCCGTTGCAGCAGCTCGTTCAGCGGGGTCGGTACGCCGTGCAGCCGGCCGAGGAGGGCGATCTCGCCGTTGAGGTAGTCGGCCTCGATGGTGCCGGCGCCCCGGCTCAGCGACTGCCAGGAGGAGCCGCCGCCGTGCGTGACACCGTCCAGGGGGACGAGGGTGACCTTGTCGCCGCGTACGGCCCGCTGTTCCTCGGCGCCTGTATACGGTATCCCGGCCGCGTCGAGCACGGCTTCGCCCTCCGCCCGGACCCGCCGGAAGAGCGCCTCGGCCTGCGGATCGCCACCCAGTCCGCTCACCGCTTCCAGCGCGTTGCCCAGGTTGGACAGCAGCTTTGCGTACTGCCAGCGCGCCACGTCGGGTACGACCGGTGCCTCGAAGTGCGCCTTCTCCAGGTCGGCGGCGATCCGGCGGGCGGTGTCGTCGGTGCCGTGGGGGTAGCGGCCGAGGTGGAGGATGCCGGTGAGCGGGGCGCCGGCGGCGGAGACGACGCCGGGTTCGACATGGGTGGAGGGCAGCCAGACACAGACGGCGTACACGTGCCGGAAGCGGCGCAGCGCCAGGCGCGGGCCTTCCACGCCGTTCTGCGCGCAGACCAGCGGCAGCCGCTCGGCGGCGGTGCCGCCGCCCTCGACCGGGGCCGGGCCCCAGATGTCGAGGGCCGCCTCGCTGTCCTGTGTCTTCACGGCGAGCACGAGGACGTCGTCGGCGCGCAGCGCGCCCAGCTCGTCCGGTCCGGCCACCACGGGCAGGCGGTAGGACAGCTCGCCCTGCGGCACCCGCAGCCGCAGCCCGCGCGCCCTGAGCGCCGCCCCGTGCGCGCCGCGCGCGACGAGGACGACCTCCTGTCCGGACTCGGCCAGCCGCCCTCCGACGGTGCCGCCGACCGCCCCTGCCCCGATGATGACGTAGCGCATCCCCCGAGCCTCGCACACGCGTGTGGCGCCCCCGCTCAGGGCCCGGTCAACTCGACCAGCTTGGCCACGGTGTTCCAGTTCCGCGTGGTGGCGACTAGCCCCCGGTTCAGCCGGGGCCGGGACAGCAGTTCGGCGAGCTTGGAGCGGCCGAGGCCGTCCGGGGCGTACAGGTACAGCGCGCGGTCGCCGAGCCGGAACTCCTCCGGCAGGAAGGCGGCCCGGTCGATCTCCGCGTAGCGCCCGGCCTCGACGGGCACGGAGAAGTAGGTGACGTGGAGCTGCTTGGCCTCCAGGTCGGCGGCCGGGAACGGACAGTCCTCGGCGACGGCTTTCAGGTAGGCGTGGTCGCGCACGATCACATCGACCGCGAAGCCGAACTGCTTCTCGATCGCCGCGGTGAGCTCGGCGCCGAGGCTCTCCTCGTCGCCGTGGTCGCAGGAGAAGACGGCCTGCCCGCTCTGCAGGTAGCTGCGCACGTCGCCGTGTCCGAGCCCCTCGAGCAGGGTGCGGAGCTCGGCCATCGGGAGCTTCCGGCTGCCGCCCACGTTGATGCCGCGCAGCAGGGCCGCGTACTTCGTCGTCATCCGATCACCATAGGCGGCCGTCGTGCCCCGTGGGGGTGGGCACGACGGCCGTGCGTGGAGGGGCACCACCCCGAGAGGGCGCCCCTAGATCACAGAATAGATGTAAGGGGCCACGTCCTCCCCAGCGGTGAGGCGGGACCGCTCCGAGGGGAGGAGTCGGGCCGCCCGGACCTCACCGGGGAGCAGGACGAGACCGGCTTACGCCGCCCATACCTTCGAAGAGGAAGGTGGCGGCAGGGGGCTGTCACCGCGGTACGTAGGGGGCAAGCCCGTCATGGGGAACCAAGACACGCGGGTACGGGGCCTGGCGGCCCGGGCCGGCGGCTGGAGCGCACGCCATCGATGGGCCGCCGTCGGCATCTGGGTGCTGTTCGTCGTCCTGGCCATGGGGATCGGCTCGGCGGTGGGCACGGTCGAGGTCAAGGAGAGCGACCAGCTCGGGGGCGAGACCCACACCGCCGCGAGGATCATCGAGGACGCCGGGATCGAGGAGCCGGCCGGGGAGACCGTGCTCGTCCAGGCGAAGGACGGCTCGGTCAAGGCCACCGACGCCGAGTTCCGGGCCGCCGTCGGCGCGGTCGTGAAGGCCGTCGAGGGGACCGGCAAGGTCACCGACGTGACCTCGCCGTACGACACGAAGACGATTTCCAGGGACGGCCGCAGCGCGCTCGTGCAGTTCGACATGCGCGGCGACTCCGACACCGCCGGCGAGCGGGTCGAACCGGTCCTGAAGGCCGTCGAGGGGGTGCAGAAGGAGCACTCGTCGCTGCGGATCGAGGAGATCGGCGGCGCCAGCATGATGAAGCAGTACGACGACGCGTTCGGCGACGACTTCCAGCAGGCCGAGCTCTCCGCGGTGCCGGTGGCGCTGGGCATCCTGCTGATCGCCTTCGGCGCGCTGGTGGCGGCGCTGCTGCCGGTGGCGCTCGCGCTCACCGCGATCATCGCGACCACGGGTCTGATGGCGATCGTCAGCCACTTCCAGCCGATGGACGACACCGCCAGCTCCGTGATGCTGCTGGTCGGACTGGCCGTGGGCGTCGACTACTGCCTGTTCTACCTGCGCCGTGAGCGCGAGGAGCGGGAGGCGGGCCGGGACCCGGAGACCGCTCTGCGGATCGCCGCCGCGACCAGCGGCCGGGCCGTGATCGTCTCCGGTGTCACCGTGTGCGTGGCGATGGCGGGCATGCTGTTCACCGGGCTCGCCACCTTCGAGGCGATGGGCCTGGCCTCCCTGATGGTGGTCGCGGTCGCCATGGTCGGTTCGGTGACCGTGCTCCCCGCGCTGCTGTCGCTGCTCGGCCACCGGGTGGAGAAGGGCCGTATCCCGTTCCTGAACAGGCGGCGGAAGAGCGGCGACAACGGCAGCCGGTTCTGGTCGGCGGTCCTGAAGGGCGTGCTCGCCAAGCCGTGGGTCTCCGTGCTGGTCGCGGCCGGCGCGCTGCTCGCCGTCGCCGCGCCCGCGGTCGGCATGAAGACCCAGAACCTCACCCTGGACCAGGAGTTCGGCGACTCGCTGCCCATCGTGCAGACGTACGACCGGGTCAACGAGGCCTTCCCGGGCGGTACCGGGCCGGCCACGGTCGTCGTCAAGGCCGACGACATCAACGCCTCCGACGTGCGCGACGCGTTGCAGCGGTTCAAGGAGGAGGCCGTCAGCTCGGGCGCCTCGCGCGGCCCGGTCGAGATCAAGCTGCACGACGCGCAGAACGTCGCCTTCGTCTACGTCCCGCTGGTCGGCGGCTCCGACCAGGACAAGGCGGGCGCGAGCCTGGAGAAGCTGCGCGACGAGGTGCGGCCGGCGACACTCGGCAAGGTCGACGGGGTCCAGGCGCCCATCACCGGTGAGGTCGCGGGCAACAAGGACTTCAACGACCAGTTGCTCGGCTCGGTCGCCCCGGTCTTCGCCTTCGTGGTGGTGTTCGCCTTCCTGCTGATGCTGCTGTCGTTCCGCTCGCTGACGATCGCGATCACCTCGATCGTGCTCAACCTGCTGTCGGTGGGCGCGGCCTACGGCATCCTGGTCGCCGTCTTCCAGCACGGCTGGGGCGCCTCACTGGTGGGCGCGGAGGGCGTCGGCGCGATCGTCACCTGGCTGCCGCTGTTCCTCTTCGTGATCCTGTTCGGCCTGTCGATGGACTACCACGTGTTCGTGGTCTCTCGGATCCGCGAGGCGCACGTGCGGGGCCTGTCGACGAACGAGGCCGTCAAGCACGGTGTGGTCACCACGGCCGGTGTCGTGACCAGTGCCGCCGTCATCATGGTCGCCGTCTTCGCGATCTTCGGGACGCTGTCCATGCAGTCCATGAAGCAGATGGGCGTGGGCCTGGCAGCCGCGGTGCTGATCGACGCGACGATCATCCGGGGCGTGCTGCTCCCGGCGGTGATGGCGCTGCTCGGTGAGCGCAACTGGTACCTGCCGAAGTGGCTCGGCTGGCTCCCGGACATGACGCACGACGAGTCGCCGGAGGCGATCGCGCCGGCGAAGGCCGCGACCGCACAGAACGACGAGGGCGCGCCGCTGCGGGTCTGACCCGCCTTGTACCGAGGGCCCGTTGACTTCCGGGGGAGTCAACGGGCCCTCGACCTTGTCTCCCTACTTGGGCAGTTCGGCCTCGATCAGGTCGGCTGCCCGCTGAGTGCCGCCCTCCTTCGCCATGTCCGCCTGGAGGGCGGTGAGTCGGCGGGCCACCTCGGGATCGTCGACGAGCGCGAGGGCTGCCTCCCGCAGCGCTCCGGCGGTCGCGTCCTCCGTGTCCAGGCGCCGGGCGACGCCGAGTCCGGCCAGGATGTCCGCGTTGCCGAACTGGTCCACGGCCTGCGGTACGGCGATCATCGGCGTCGCCGTGGCCAGCCCCTCCTGGCTGCCGCCGGCGCCGGCGTGCGTGACGAACAGGTCGGTCTGCTTCAGGATCGCCAACTGCGGTACCCAGGACCGCACTTCGACGTTGTCGGGTACGGCGCCCAGCTCGTCGGCACCCACGTGCCTGCCGACCTGGAGCACCGTGTGCCAGCCGGGCAGCTCACCGAAGGCCCGGACGCACTCCCGGTAGAAGCGGGGCTGCTTGGTGAAGGACGAGCCCAGCGACACGAGGACGACCTTCTCGGCACCGGCGGGCCGGGTCCACTCCCCCTCGGCCGAGCGGTCGCCCTGGCAGGCGCCGACGAAGCTGTACACCGTGTCGTCGACCCGGTCGGCGTGCGGCTGGAGGGCTCTGGGGATCAGGACGATCGAGCGGTCGGGCCGGCCGACGAAGGGGTCCGGGTGCAGGGTGATGCCGTTCTCCTCCAGCCAGGCGTGGAAACGGGCGTAGTAGGCCTTCCCCCGGGGTGTTTCCCTGGGCTCCGCCCACATGGGCTCGGCGACCTCCTCCTCGTAGCCCTCCCAGGCGACGAGGTTGGGTGAGAGGGAGATCGCGGGGACGCCCCAGCGGTGGGCGAGGACGCGGGCCGGGTAGGAGGTGATGTCGTGCAGGACGAGGTCGGGTTCGTCCCCGTCGTAGGCCTCGATCAGCTGGGGCAGCGCCTGGATCGCGTCGGCGAGGAAGGGCTCCACGTTGTCGAGGAGGGTGCTGCCCCAGGCGGAGGGGTCGTCGTCGGGCGAGGGCAGGGTGGAGTGCCACGGCTTGACCTCGGCGCCGGTGCGGGCGACCTTCTCGGCGAAGACGGGCGGGACGGCGTAGGTGACGCGGTGTCCACGCGCGACGAGTTCGCGGATCACCTCCAGGCTGGGGTTCACATGGCCGTGGGCGGCGATGGAGAACATGGCGATGTGCGCGCGACTGGTCATGCCCCGACCGTAAGCGAGACGAGACGTCTCGTTCAACTGATTAAGACGTGACCGGGTCAGCGCTGGTAGCGGGCCAGCACCAGGTTTCCGTCCCGTTCCAGGCGGGTGCGCAGCTCGGCCAGGCCGATGGCGCCGCTGTAGTACTCCTGGAAGGCGGGGGTGGCCACCTTGTCCTTCCACTCCGGGTAGCCGCGGACGGACTGCGCGGGGGCCGGGCGCAACTCGGCGGCGAGGGCGGTGCCGGTGGCCCAGTCGTCCTTCGCGGTGTGCAGGGCGGGGTCCTTCAGGGCCGCCGTGCCGGTGGGCAGCATCCAGTCGCCGAGCGCCAGCCGGACCATGTTCCGCGGCCGGAGCAGGTGGTCGACGAAGGCGACCGCCTCCTTCTTGTGGGGGCTGTCCTCGGCGACGGACAGGGTCTGGGGGCTGACGCCCTGGGCGAGTCCGCCGGCGCCGGCCGGGGCGGGCAGCACCTGCCAGTCGAAGCCCTTCGGGGCCTGCTGGACGATCTGCTGCCGGTAGGAGAAGCCGAGCGGGACCATCGCGTACCGGCCGCCGAAGAAGCCGGGCAGGGTGTCCGAGCCGCCGCTGCCGAGCGTGGTGGGCGAGGCGCTGCGGTCTCTGCCGACCTGCTCGTGGATCGTGCGCGGTACGACCTCGTCGCCGGCCTCGAAGCGGACGGTCACCCTGCCGTCCGCGCCCCGGTGGAAGAGCCCGCCGCCCGCCGAGAGGGAGAGGTTGAGCGTGGCGGAGACCGGCTCCTTCAGCGGCCAGGCGACGCCGTACCTGCCGTCGCCGCTGAGCTGTTTGGTGACCGCGGCGAACTCCGCCCATGTCCAGGGGTGTTCGGGGGTCGGGATGCGCACCCCGGACCGCTTCAGCCAGGTCGCGTTGGCGACGAGCACCCGCGGTTCCTGGAGGAAGGGCACGCCGTAGACACCCCCGCCGAACGTCGTCGTGTCCCAACTGCGCCGCGGGATGTCGGACGTGAGGCGGGCGGGCAGCAGGTCGGTCAGATCGGCGAGGTAGCCGCCGTACGCGAAGTCGGCGAGGTCGTCGGAGGCGTCGTGGATGATGTCGGGTGCCTCGCCGCCCTCGAAGGAGGTGAGCAGCTGGTCGTGGACGCTGTCCCAACTTCCCTGTACGTACTCGACCTTGACGCCCGGGTGGGTGGCGTTCCACTCCTTCACCAGTTCCTTGTTGACCGCGACGGACTCCTCCTGCCAGGCCAGGGACTGGAAGCGGAGGGTGATCCGGCCGTCGTCACGGGTACCGCCGCCGGACGAGCAGCCCGCCAGGAGGAGCACGGACAGGAGGAGAGCCAGTTTGCGCATCAGCTCTTCACCGCCCCGGCGAGCAGTCCGCCCGTGATCCGCCGCTGGAGGACCACGAAGAGGAGCAGTGAGGGAAGCGTGGCGAGGAACGCGGCGGCGGCCAGCGGGCCGAGGTCGGCGACGCCCTCCGCGCCGATGAAGTGGGTCAGGACGACCGGCAGTGTCTGGTTCTCCGGCGTCTTCAGCAGCACCAGCGCGAAGAAGAACTCGTTCCACGCGGTGACGAAGGCGAACATCGCCGTCGCCGCGATCCCCGGTGCGAGCAGCGGCGCGGTCACCGAGACCAGGGTGCGCAGCCGTCCGGCGCCGTCGACCGCCGCCGCCTCCTCCAGTTCGACGGGGACGGCACGGACGTATCCGACGAGCATCCACAGAGCGAACGGCAGCGCCCACACGACGTACACCATGACCAGGCCGGCGAGTGAGTCGATCAGGCGCAGGTTCTTCAGCACCAGGAACAGCGGGATGATCACCAGCACGAAGGGGAACGCCTGGCTGACCACCACCCAGCCGGACGCGGCGCGGGCGAGGCGGGTGCGGTGCCGGGCCATGACGTACGCGGTCGGGGTGGCGACGCACACGGCGATCAGGGCGGCGGCGAGCGCGGCGAGCAGGGAGTTGAACCCCGCCCGGAGCAGGGGCTGTTCGTCGAAGGCCTGGCGGAAGTTGGCGAGGGTGGGGTCGCGCGGGATCCAGGTGGGGTGCAGGTCGGCCAGTTCGCGGGGCGGTTTGAACGCGGTGGACAGCAGCCAGAGCAGGGGGAAGGCGAGGAAGACCAGGTAGGCCAGCAGGGCCGCGTACTGGGCGGCGCGGGCCGCGGGGCGGGTTCTCACGCGTCGTCACCTCCCACGGAACCTCGCATGGAGCCTCGCTTGGAACCGCCCACGGAACCTCCCTTGATGCGGCCCACCAGGAAGAGGGCCAGGAAGACGGAGACCACCGCGACCAGCACGCAGCCCATCGCCGCCGCGTAGCCGAACTGGCCGTAGCGGAAGGCCTCTTCGTAGGCGAAGAGCATGGGCAGTCGGGTGCGTCCGCCGGGGCCGCCGTTGGTCAGGACGTAGACCAGGGCGAAGGAGTTGAGGTTCCAGATGAAGTTGAGGGCGGTGATCGCGAGGGCGACGGGTCTGAGGGCGGGCCAGGTGACCGTGCGGAAGCGGCGCCAGGCGCCCGCGCCGTCGACGGCGGCGGCCTCGTGGAGTTCGCGCGGGGTGTTCTGCAGGCCGGCGAGCAGGGTGACCGTGGTCTGCGGCAGGCCCGCCCACACGCCGACCACGACCACCGCGGGCAGGGCGGTCGCGAGGCCGCCGAGCCAGTCCCGGCCGTCGCCGAGGCCGAGGTCGCGCAGGGTCTCGTTGAGGATGCCGGCGTCCGGGTTGTAGACGAGCCGCCACATGATGCCGACCACGACCTCCGGCATCGCCCAGGGGACGATCGCGAGGGCGCGGGCGAGTCCGCGCAGCCGCAGGTCCTGGTCGAGGAGCAGGGCGAGGCCGAGGGCGAGCAGGAACTGGGGGACGGTCACGGCGACCGCCCAGACCAGTCCGATCCGGAACGACTCCAGGAACAGGGTGTCGTGCAGCAGGTCGGAGAAGTTGAGGCCGCCGATCCACCGGGTGGGTGCGGTGCGGCCCGACTGGGCGTCGGTGAACGCCAGCAGGATCCCGTACAGCAGCGGGCCGACGCTCAGGACGAGCACGGGGATCAGCGCGGGCAGGACGAGGAACCACGCGCCGTGTCCGGTGGGGGCGCGGCGCGGTGGGCCGGCGCCGGACGCGCGGCGGACGCTCCGTCTGCTCTCGGTCGCCAGCGACACGGAACGGCCCCTTTCCCGCGGCGGTGCCGGGCGGCCCGGCGCGGCCACCGGCGGCTCCGGGGCGCGGGCGCGCCCGTCGTGGTCGGCGAGCACCCGTCATGGTCGTGACGGCGGTGTGCCCCGTCAAGGCCCCTCGCACACGGCGCCACCTGGACGAATGCGAGACTGACCGGCGGATGGCCGAATCCCTGCGCCATCCCGGGGCGGCGGTGCGGAGGCGGGCGATGGACGAGACGAGGGCGCGGGACGTACTGGCCGGGGCGGGGGTGCTGCCCGGCCCGGCCGGGGAGGCGCGGCTTCTCTCCCTGGGCGAGAACGCGGTGTTCGCCGCCGGTGACCTGGTGGTGAAGGTGGGCCGCGACGCCGCGCTCCTGGACCGGGCGCGGCGCGAACTGACCGTCGCCGCCTGGCTGGTGGAGGCGGGGGTCCCGGCGGTGCGGGCGGCCGGGCCCGAGGCACTGCTCGTCGAGGGCCACCCGGTGACGGTGTGGCACCGGCTGCCCGATCCGGTACGGGCCGCCGAGCCCCGGGATCTGGCCGAACTGCTGCGCCTGGTGCACGCCCTGCCGGTGCCGTCCTTCGGGCTGCCGCCGCGCGACCTGCTCTCCGGGGTGGAGCGCTGGCTGCGGCTCGCGGGCGACGCGATCGACCCGGCGGACGCGGCGTTTCTGCGCGAGCGCCGCGACGGCTTCGCGACGGCAGCCGCCGCGCTCGTCCCCCGGTTGCCGCCCGGCCCGATCCACGGTGACGCGCTGCCGCGCAATGTGCACATCGGGCCCGACGGTCCGGTCCTGGTCGACCTGGAGACCGTCTCCGCCGATCTGCGTGAGCACGACCTGGTGGTGATGGCCCTCTCCCGCGACCGCTACGGCCTGCCCGCCGACGCCTACGAATCCTTCACCGCGGTCTACGGCTGGGACGTGCGCGAGTGGGAGGGCTGCGGTGTGCTGCGCGGGGCCCGGGAGACCGCGAGCTGCGCCTGGGTCGCCCAGCACGCGCCCGTGAACCCGAAGGCGCTGGCGGAGTTCGAGCGCCGCGTGGCGTCCCTGCGGGACGGGGACGCGTCGGTGCGCTGGTACCCCTTCTGAAGACGCCGTCCTACAGGCTCTACAGGCTGGGGCTGTCCGCCGGTTCCCGGACCGGCCAGGCGCCGTCCACCACCGCGTCCGTCTCGCCCTTGCGGCGCAGGAAGTCCTGGAAGTCCGCCGCCCATTCGGCGTACCACTCGATCTGACGGCGGTGCAGCTCGGCCGGGCCGAGGCCGGCGACCTTCGGATGGCGGACCGCTATCGCGCGGGCGAGGCGGGCGGCGGCGAGGGCGTCGGCGGTGGCGTCGTGCGCGGAGTCGAGCGTGACGCCGTACTCGGCGCAGACCGCTTCCAGGTTGCGCTTGCCGCGGCGGTAGCGGTCGGCCCAGCGGTCGATGGTGTACGGGTCGACGACCGGCGCCGGCTCCTGGCCGCCCATGCGGTCGCGCAGCGAGGGCAGGCCGTGGCGGCGCAGTTCGGCGGAGAGCAGGGTGAGGTCGAAGGCCGCGTTGTAGGCGACGACCGGGACGCCGGTGCTCCAGTAGCCGGTCAGGGCGTCGGCGATGGCGTCCGCGACCCGGTCGGCGGGGTGGCCCTCGGCCGTGGCCCGTTCGTTGCTGATCCCGTGGACGGCGACGGCGTCCGCGGGGATCTCCACGCCCGGGTCGGCCAGCCACTCCTTGCGTCCCAGGACCTGTCCGTCCCTGACCTCGATCACGGCGCCTGTGACGATGCGTGCCTCACGCGGGTCCGTCCCGGTCGTCTCCAGGTCGAAGCCGATCAGCAGCTCCCGGTACCAGGCCATGGTGGTCCCCCTTCTCGGTGGTGCTTTCCCCCAGTGGTCTCCACCTTCGCATGCACCACTGACAATCGGAGGAGCACCCTCCGGATGCCGGGTGCGGGCGCTTCAGGACACAGGCCGCGAATCCGCCCAGGCGAGCTCGAACTCCTCACGGTATGCCGCGAAGAGCCCCGCTTCGTCCACCTCGCCCGGCTTGACCACCCGGTGGCCGCCGCGCAGCACCAGCACCGGCGCCTCCATGCCGCGCATGCGCCGCAGATACGACTGGATCACCGCGATGCCGTCGGTGCCGTCGCCGTCGACGAGGTAGGCGGTGAACCGGGGCGTCTCGTCGTACACCTGGATCTGGAAGGCGTCCGGGTCGCGCAGCCGGGAGCGGACGCGGCGCATGTGGAGGATGTTCATCTCCACCGCGCGGCTCAGTTCGCCCCGTTTCATTCCGAGTTCGCGTTCGCGGCGCTTGACGGCGCTGGAGGCGGGGTTGAGGAAGAGCAGCCGGATACGGGCGCCGGCCTCGGCGAGGCGGATCAGCCGGCGGCCGGAGAAGTTCTGCACGATCAGGTTGAGGCCGATGCCGATGGCGTCGATGCGGCGGGAGCCGTCGAAGATGTCCTCGGCGGGGAACTGCCGCAGCAGCCGCACCCGGTCGGAGTGGACGGCCACCACGTCGGCGTAGCGGTCGCCGACGAGGTCCTCGACCGCGTCGACGGGCAGCCGGCGCGCGGAGGGCACGTCGCCGCCGGTGCCGAGCATCTCCAGGAGGCGTGCGGAGGCCCGTTCGGCCTGGGCCAGGACGGTCTCGGACAGGGCCCGGTTGCGGGAGACGACGTTGCGCGTCACCTCCAGTTCGTCCAGGGCGAGTTCGACGTCGCGGCGGTCGTCGAGGTACGGCTCGAAGCACGGCCAGTGCTGCACCATGAGCTCGCGCAGCTGGGGCAGGGTGAGGAAGGAGATGACGTTGTCGTCGGCCGGGTCGAGCAAGTAGCCCTTGCGGCGGCTGACTTCGCGGACGGCGACCGCGCGCTGGACCCACTCCTGTCCGGCGGGGCCGGCCGCGGCGACCACCCATTCGTCGCCGTGGACGGGTTCGTAGATGGGCCGCAGGACGGCCGCGACCACGGCGCGCAGCCGCTGTTCGACCAGGTTCAGCCAGATGTAGGCCCGGCCGGCCCGCTGGGCGCGGGTGCGTACCTCGCGCCAGGCGTCGGCGTCCCAGTCCAGCTCCGGCCCGATGGAGTTCGTCTCCATCGGGCGGGCCAGGGACACCGTTCCGGGCGGGACCTCTGTGGAGCTCCCCTCGTGACCCTCGTCACCAGGGGGCAGCTCCAGCCCTCCCGCGCCCACCCAAGTACCGCCTTCCGCTCCCCCGAGCTCTCCCCGTCCCAACGATCAAGGAAGGGTACTCCGGGAGCGGTAGGTGGTGCAGCCGGATGGACAGGTCGTTCTCAACTTCCGTCGGCCGGCGGGCGTCCGTTCTGATTGGCGAGCGCGGGCGGGGTGAGCGGGTTCATCGCGGTGACGTCCCTGGGGGCGATGGAGAAGCCCTGCCAGTGGACCGGCATGGGCTGCTGGTCCTCGTCGCGGGCGATGTGGTGGAAGCCCACGTTCACCCAGGCCACGGGGTGCTTGAGGGTCTGGCCGTTGACCCACTTGTCCACGGTCTTCGGGTGTCCCGTACCGCAGTTGAGGGGGTTGTTGGTGGCGTACATCTCGCACTTGTTGTACTCGGTGAAGTAGACGTCGTGCTTGGTGAAGCTGCGTCCGGGGTACTTGGTGGTGGCGCCCGGGACGAGTTCGTAGCTGCGCGCGTGCCCGTCCTTGTTCTTGCCGGTCTTGCTGACGACCCGCCACCAGCGCATGTTCTTCGCGTCGCCCGCGAGTTCCTTGGTGACGGCGGTGCGGGTGGTCTTGGCCGTCGGGCCCTGCTGTCCGCTCGCGGGCGCGCTGACCACGGAGTCGTACTGCTCGATCTTGTTGCCGGAGTTGGCGTCCAGGCCGAAGTCGAGCCGCCAGAACACGTTGTGGCTGTGGCTGGTGGCCTTGGCCTTGGCACCCTTCCCTATGGGCCAGCCGCGGCCGTCGCCGGCGTCGTAGTCGTAGGGCGAGAGGCTGCCGGTGGCGCCGACGTTCATGTTGATGGTGCCGTCGTCGGAGAAACGCCACTCGGTCATGTACTCGTACCAGCCGACCTGGTTGACCGTGTAGACGAGGAGGTCCTTGCCCTGGGCCTGGTAGACCTTGTTGCCCGTGTCGGCCTGCATGCGGTAGGCGTGGCCACGTGAACGGGTCGTGGTGCACAGGCCCTTGACGTTCGGGTTCGGGTTGAAGGACTCGGGGACCTTCACCGTCTTGATGGTGCCGCCGGGGCACTCGGCGGGTGCCAGGTTCAGCAGGCCGCCGCCGAAGTTGTAGTCGGTGACGTCGTTGTACTCGTTCTTGCCGTCGTCGTAGGGCACGTGGATCTGGGCGATCTTGGCGCTGGTGAGGACGCGGATCGGCTTGGCCTCGCCGGGCGGCTGGTAGCTGACCTTCTCCAGGACGAGCCCGGACTTGGCCTCGTAGCGCCAGCACATGCGCCAGGTGGTGCCGGTGGAGAGCTTCTGTTCGATGCGGTAGGCCGCGCTGCAGTCGGCGGCAGCGGCGGCGGCCGCCTTCGGCTGGGCGGCGGCGGGGCCGGCCCCGGCGGTCGCCCCGGCGGCGAGCGCGGCGAGGGACAGGCCGACGGCCGCTCCCTTGCGGGTACGGCTGAGGCTGTTCACGTGCATGTGGGCATGACTCCTCGGCAGGAGGTGGGAAGGGTGGACGGGGGCGGGCTCAGCCCTGGAGCTTCGAGACCGTGCCGGCGCTGAGGTCGATCACCAGGGACCGGGCGTCGATCCAGGGACCGTTCTTCACCTTCGGCAGCAGCCGTACGCAGCGGTGTTCGCCGCACTTGTCGAGCGCCGCGGGCTGGGCGCCGGGCACCGAGTGGTAGACCATGCTGGCGAGCTGCAACTGGCCGGCGGAGGTGAGCTCGCTGCCGGTGGCGTCCTTGTAGTCGGCCTTCAGACCGGCGCCGAGCGGGTCGGCGATGAGGACCCGGGCCGCCTCGGTCTGTTCGTCACGGCTGAGCGGCGGCTGTACGCCGCGCTGGGTGCCGGTGTTCTCGACCTTGCCGGTGTCCAGGTTGACGGTCCGGGTGACGACCGTGTCGCTCTTGTAGTCGTAGTACGTCACGTCGGCGCGCCGGGGGGCGTCGGAGGAGTCCACCTCGTCCGCGTCGGGCGCGGCGAGGTCCACACCGAGGAGCTGCGGGCCGCGGTCGCCCTCGACGTCCTTGCCGGCGCTGAACATCTGCCGGCTGAGCGCGACACGCGCGGCGCGCTTCGTCTCGTCGTCGGTGAGCGGGTCGCTGCCCGTGCCCTTCTCGCCCTCGTCCGGGGCCTGCTCGACGACTCCGGGCTGCACGGCGGCGCCGCCCTGGCCGTCGGCCGCCGCCTGCCCCGTGGTCTGTCCGGCCTGTCCGGTCTTGCCGCCTCCCGTGTCGTCCGCCCCGGCCGTGCCCGGCAGGGTGATCCCGATCATCACGGCCGTCGCGGCGACCGCGATGCCCGTACCCGCCACCACCTTGCCCAGGTGACGCCGAACTGTCGTGCGCACATCTTCCCCCTACTCCCCCTGTTGCCCGGGAGTACGTGTCTTTGCCCCAGTGGTCCCGCACGGTCCGCATATCGGCCGGTGCGTCTGTCGTTTGGTAAGAGGGATGTAAGTCACAGGTGGTTCCCTCACTTTCGGGGAGACTCGACGTCAAGGCGCCTGCGGCGCGACGGCACACCTGAAAGAGTCGTTTCATGCAGGTCTGGCCTGGAGAGGCGTATCCCCTCGGTGCGACGTACGACGGCGCCGGCACGAACTTCGCGGTCTTCACGGAGGCCGCGGACCGAGTAGAGCTGTGTCTGCTGCACGACGACGGCTCGGAGACGGCGGTGGAGCTGCGCGAGAGCGACGGTTTCGTGCGGCACGCGTACGTGCCGGGCATCATGCCCGGGCAGCGCTACGGCTTCCGCGCGCACGGCCCGTACGAGCCCGCGCGCGGGCTGCGCTGCAATTCGGCGAAGCTGCTCCTGGACCCGTACGCGAAGGCGGTCAGCGGCGCGATCCGCTGGGGCGAGGAGGTGTACGGCTATCCCTTCGGCTCCCCCGACAAGCGCAACGACCTCGACTCGGCGCCGCACACCATGACGTCGGTCGTGGTGAACCCCTACTTCGACTGGGGCGACGACCGGCTGCCGCGCACCGAGTACCACCGCACGGTGATCTACGAGGCCCATGTGAAGGGGCTCACGATGCGCCATCCGGGGCTGCCGGAGGAGCTGCGCGGCACCTACGCGGCCCTCGCGCACCCGGCGGTGATCGAGCATCTGACCGGGCTCGGGGTGACGGCGCTGGAGCTGATGCCGGTGCACCAGTTCGTCAACGACCACCGGCTGGTCGACATGGGCCTGAACAACTACTGGGGCTACAACACGATCGGTTTCTTCTCGCCGCACAACGCGTACGCCTCCTGGGGCGACCGCGGGCAGCAGGTGCTGGAGTTCAAGTCGGCGGTGCGGGCGCTGCACGAGGCGGGGATCGAGGTGATCCTCGACGTGGTCTACAACCACACGGCCGAGGGCAACCACCTGGGGCCGACGCTGTCCTTCCGGGGCATCGACAACGAGAAGTACTACCGGCTGGCGGAGGACGCCCGCTACTACACGGACACCACCGGAACCGGGAACTCGCTGCTCATGCGGTCCCCGCACGTCCTCCAGATGATCATGGACTCGCTGCGGTACTGGGTGACCGAGATGCATGTGGACGGCTTCCGTTTCGATCTCGCGGCGACGCTGGCCCGGCAGTTCCACGAGGTGGACCGGCTGTCGTCGTTCTTCGACCTGGTGCAGCAGGATCCGGTCGTCTCCCAGGTGAAGCTGATCGCCGAGCCGTGGGACGTGGGCGAGGGCGGCTACCAGGTGGGCAACTTCCCGCCGCTGTGGACGGAGTGGAACGGCAAGTACCGGGACACCGTGCGCGACCTGTGGCGGGGCGAGCAGCGCACGCTCGCGGAGTTCGCCTCCCGGCTGACCGGCTCCTCCGACCTCTACCAGGACGACGGCCGCCGGCCGCTCGCCTCGATCAACTTCGTGACCTGCCACGACGGCTTCACACTGCACGACCTCGTCTCGTACAACGACAAGCACAACGAGGCGAACGGCGAGGACAACCGGGACGGCGAGAGCCACAACCGGTCGTGGAACTGCGGCGCGGAGGGCGACACCGACGACCCGGACGTGCTGGCGCTGCGGGCCCGCCAGATGCGCAACTTCATGGCGACCCTGATGCTGTCCCAGGGCGTTCCCATGATCAGCCACGGGGACGAGTTCGGGCGCACCCAGCAGGGCAACAACAACGCGTACTGCCTGGACAGCGAGCTGGCCTGGGTCCGCTGGCCGGACTCCGAGGAGGCCGGCAGCGAGTTGCTGGACTTCACGCGCGCGTTGGTGTGGCTGCGCAAGGAGCACCCGGTGTTCCGGCGGCGCCGCTTCTTCCACGGACGGCCGGTGGAGGGCACCCACGACGAGCTGTCGGACATCGTCTGGTTCACGCCCGAGGGCGGCGAGATGGTCCAGCGGGACTGGGACCGGGCGCAGGCGTCGGCGTTGTCGGTGTTCCTCAACGGCAACGCGATCTCGGAGCCCGGCCCGCGCGGGGAGCGGATCAGCGACGACTCCTTCCTGCTGATGTTCAACGCCTCGCCGAGAGCGCTGGAGTTCGTGGTGCCGGTCGACCACGGGCGGCAGTGGCAGGTGGTCGTGGACACCGCGGACCCGGCGGCAACGGCCCAGGGGGCGGGGCGCAAGGTGCAGGCGGGCGACCGGCTGACCCTGGTGGACCGGAGCATGGCGGTGCTGCAGAGGCCCGCCTAGCGCGTGTTGCGGGACTTAACGCGGCGGGGCGGGTACGTAGGAGGTCATGACCCCTGCGCGCCCGGCTCCCGTCCCGCCCACGGCCACCTACCGGCTTCAGCTGCAGCCCGAGTTCCCGTTCGCGGCGGCGGGTGCGGCCGTGCCGTACCTGGCCTCGCTCGGGGTCTCGCATCTGCATCTGTCCCCGGTCCTGGAGGCCGTACCGGGGTCCCCGCACGGCTACGACGTCGTCGACCACGCGCGCGTACGGGCGGAGCTGGGCGGCGAGGAGGGGCTGCGGGCGCTGTCGGCCATCGCGCGGGAGCACGGGCTCGGCCTGGTCGTGGACATCGTGCCGAACCACATGGCGATGGCCCCGCGCCACAACCGCGCCCTGTGGGAGGTGCTGCGGGACGGGCCGGCGTCGCCGTACGCGCGCTGGTTCGACATCGACTGGGAGGCGGGCGGCGGACAGCTGCTCGTGCCGGTGCTCGGCGGGCCCGTCGGCACGGAGCTGGAGCACCTGCGTGTCGACGGTGACGTGCTGCGCTACTACGACCATGTCCTGCCGCTGCGCGGGGGCACCGAGGGGCTGCCGCTGCCGAAGCTGCTCGACGCCCAGTGGTACCGGCCGGTGTGGTGGCGGCTGGCCCGCACCGAGCTGAACTACCGGCGCTTCTTCAGCATCTCGGAGCTGATCGGGGTGCGGGTGGAGGACCCGGAGGTCTTCGAGGCCACGCACGCCACCGTGCTGCGGCTGCTGAACGAGGGCGTGCTCGACGGGCTGCGGGTCGACCACCCCGACGGGCTCGCCGACCCCGACGCGTACCTGGCGCGGCTGCACGGGGCCACCGGCGGCCGGTGGACGGTCGTGGAGAAGATCCTCGCGGACGAGGAACCGCTGCCGGCCTCCTGGCCCGTCGCCGGGACCACGGGCTACGACGCCCTGCGCCGCGTCGACGGCCTCTTCACGGACCCCGCGGGCGCCCGGGAGCTCCTGGACCTCTACCGGCGCTTCGCGGCCCCGCAGACGGACCGTGGGGGCGACTGGGCGGCGACCGTGCGGCGGGCGGCGTACGGGGTGCTCTCGCACGAGCTGGCGACCGAGCTGGACCGGCTGGTCCGGGTGGCGTCCCGGGCCTGCGCGACGTCCCCGGACCCCGCCCTGCGCGACCGGGCGCCCTGGGCGCTGCGCACGGCCCTGGAGGAGCTCCTGGTGCGCATGGAGGTCTACCGGCCGTACGTCTCGGGCGACGCGGCGGCCCTGGTCACCGAGCGGGCGGCGGAAGAGGCCCGCGGCGCCTTCGCGGTGGCGGAGGAGGCCGGCGCGGTGGACGTGGTGCGGGGGCTGGTGGTCGGAGAGGGCGAACGTGCCGCGGAGGTGGAGTTCCGGGTCCGGTTCGCGCAGACGGCGTCCGCGCTGCGGGCCAAGTCGGTGGAGGACACGGCGTTCTACCGGTACGTCCCGCTGCTCGCGGCGACCGAGGTGGGCGGTGAGCCGGGCAGGCCGGGGGTGTCGCCGCAGGAGTTCCACGCGTACTGCGCGCGCGTGCAGCGCGACTGGCCGGCCGGCGGGACGGTCGTGACGACGCACGACACCAAGCGCAGCGCCGACGTACGGGCCGCGCTGGCCGTGCTCACCGAGTGCCCGGACCGCTGGGCGGACGTCCTGGAGCAGGTCACGTGCGCGGAGGAGGAAGTGGCGGACGGGCAGCTGGCCTGGGCCGCCTGGCAGACGGTCTTCGGGCTCGGTCCGGCGGCCCCGGAGCGCGTCCAGGAGGCGCTGCTGAAGCACGCGCGCGAGGCGAGCCTGTACACGAGCTGGACCGAGCAGGAGCCGCCGTACGAGGAGGCGGTGGCCGCGTTCGTGGCGGCGGGGCCGTGCGGGGGGCCGGGCGAGCGGGTGGCCGCGCTGCGGGAGGCGCTTCAGCCGCAGGTGCGGGCCAATGTGCTCGGTACCGCGCTGGTGCACCTGACGATGCCGGGCGTGCCCGACGTCTACCAGGGCACGGAGGCCGAGTACCGGGCGCTGGTGGACCCGGACAACCGGCGCCCCGTACGGTTCCCGCCCGACGATCCGGGCGACAAGGGCGCGGTGACCGCGGCGGCGCTGCGGCTGCGCGGTCGGCGACCGGAGGTCTTCGGGACGGCGGCGACGTACGAGCCGCTGACGGCGGCGGGACCGGCCGCCGGGCACTGTCTGGCGTTCGCGCGCTCGGGCGAGGTCGTGACGGCCGTGACGCGTCTGTCGCTGCGGCTGGCGGAGGCGGGGGGCTGGCGGGACACCCGGCTGCCGCTGCCGCCGGGCACCTGGCGCGACGTACTGGCTCCGGAGCGGGAGTTCACCGGGCACGCGCGCGTGGCGGACCTGTTCGCGCGGTTGCCGGTGGCGCTGCTGGAGCGGGCGGGGACGGTGCCCGGAGCGTAGGGGGCGCGGGGACGGCCGTACCGCCGGAGTGCGCTTCCGAGCGCCCCTCAAGGGCTTCTGGAGCCTCCCCCGAGGGATTCTTGACAGTTCAGAGGCTCCGTGGGGTACTGCGGAGGGCGAAGCCGGGCGGAAGTGACGGGGGTGAGTCTCCTGCCGGTGCTGAGCTATCCGACGGTGACCGAACTGAACTCCTTCGCCCGGGCGCTGGCCGCGCGCCGGCCCGGTCTGTGCGCGGTGCGCCAGGTGGGGCTCTCCCGCGCGGGACGGCCCCTGTACCTGCTGTCCGTGGGACACGCGCGGCGTGCCGTGCTGGTCGTCGCGGGCGCCCACGCCAACGAGCCGACGGGCGGTTCGACCCTGCTGGCGCTGGCCGACCGGGTGCTGCAGGACCGGGTTCTGCGCAGCGGCACCTCGTGGCACTTCCTGCTGTGCGCGGACCCGGACGGGGCGAGTCTGCACGTCACCCCGGCGCCGCGCAGTCTGCTGGAGTACCACCTGGGGTTCTTCCGGCCCGCGGGCCCGGAGCAGCCGGAGTGGTCGCCCGCCGTGCTGCCGCCCGACCGGCTGCCGCCGGAGACGCGGGCGCTGACCCGGGTCATCGACGAGCTGCGGCCCTACCTCCAGGTGACCCTGCACGGCACGGATCTGGGCGGCAGCTGGGTGCAGTTGACGAAGGACATCCCGGGGCTCGCCGAGCCGTTCGGGAAGTCCGCGGCGCAGTTGCGCATCCCGGTGGAGACGGGCGCCTCGGACGCGGCGGGCTGGCCGTCCTCGGGGCCGGGCGTGCATGTGATGCCGGACGCGGCGGCCGGGGTGGCGTACCCGAGCATGCCCGACGACGCGCGGCACAGCACCTGGTACCACGCGCACCGCTACGGCGGTCTGACCGCGGTCGTGGAGGTGCCGATGTGGGCGAGCGACCTGGTGGACGATCCCGCCCCGCATCCCGCGCCGGCCGCGGAGATCCGGCGGCTGGCGGGTCGGCTGCTGCGGGACACCGGGCAGGTGCAGCGGGTCCTGGCGGAGGCGCTGCCGCGGCTGGAAGGCGTCGACGGGCCCCTGCTGAGGGCGGCCAAGTGGGCGCTGGAGCTGGTGCCGGGGCTGGCCGCGGACTGGACGCACACCCCGCCGGCCGACACGACGATGGCGTACGTCGGCAGTGTGGACGCCTTCGCCCGGCGGCTGCCGCTGCGGGCCGCGGCGATGCTGCGGCGGGTCCTTCAGGAGAGCGACGACCACGCGGCGCCGCGTCTGGAGCAGCTCGTGGAGACCTGGAGCGACGCCTTCGCCGAGCGCTTCCACGCCCGCTGGGTGCCCCTGGAGGACCAGGTCGAGCACCAGTCCCGCACGGTCGTCGCGGCGGCCCTGCACGCGCGCGAGGGGTCGGCGTAGGACACGCGCGCGTGTCCTACGCGGCTTTCCCGTGCTCAGCCCCGGATCTCCGGCACCTCCTCGACCTCCGTCTCGTCCAGGGCGAACACCGCGCCCGTCAGCGCGGCCAGCTCGCAGTCGTTGGCGAAGGTTCTGGTGTACCGCACGGACCGGCCGTTCCACAGGCCCTCCGCGCGGGCGGTCACCGGGGCGTACAGCATCGCGCAGATCGCGCCCGGGTTCCCCGGGACCGCGCCCACGTCGCCGCCCGCCCGCGCGAGGTCGGCGCAGGCCTCGACGGCGCGGGAGTGGCCCTGCGGCGGATCGCAGAGGAGCAGGGTGCTGTTGGTTTCTCTGGACTGGGAGGTTCCATGGGTGAGCGTGAGCTGGAGCCAGTTGCCGGGGAGCGAGGAGTCCCGGGAGAGCGCCGTGGCCGGGGCGGCGCCGGCGGCGGCGAGGAGGACGGTGGCGACGGCGACGCGGGCCGCGCGGAGGGACGTGGCGAGGAAGTGGTTCATTCCCGGTGCATCGGCACGGCGGCCTGGGTCCCCCAGTCCGAGTCACCCGATCGCGCGGAAACCCCGTGCCGCCCGGCGAGTTCGAACGCGGCGAGCACCACGCGCGTCTGGTACTCGGCCTGGCGCGCCACCGGGATCCAGCGTGCCTGGCAGTCGTCCTGGTAGTCGGCGCACCAGCCGTCGATCAGCGCGTCCAGCTCGGGCAGTACGCCGGCCGGGTCGCGTCCCGCTCCGGTGACGAGCTGGTGCAGCAGTCCCGCGGTGCGCACGGCGATGCGCCGGCCCGCGATGCGCAGGGCGGTCAGATGGGCGGTGCTGAGCGGCGGCAGCGGCCGGGCGGGGTCGGCGGTGTCGGGGTCCCAGGCGTCGGCGAGGCCGGGGCAGACCAGCAGGTAGTCGTCGACGGGCGCGAGCAGCCGGGCCGCCTCGGGGGTGTCCGCGGTGTGCGGTCCGACCCGGGCGAGGATACGTTCCAGCACCTGTCCGTCGCGGCGCAGCGCGTCGCTGACGGCGTGCAGCACCCCGTCCCGGTCTGCGGGCGGGGAGCCGTCCTCGACGGCGGCGACACCCCACATGGGCGCCTCGACGACCGCGGTGACGGTGCCGTGCCGGTGCGGGTGGTACCAGGTGGACTCGACGGCGGCCTCGGTGATGGCGGCGGCGAGGTCGCGCGGGTGCGGCGGCGGGATCCGGTAGACGGCGGGGCCGAGCCCCGGCCAGTAGAGGGTGTCGTACGCCCCGAGTTCGCGCGGGATGCCGAGCCGGGCGGCGGCGTGGGCCATGCGGCGGTCGAGGCCGGGCAGGTCGCGGGTGAGTTCGACGAAGCCGCCGCCGACGTCGACGCCGTGCAGCGAGCACTGGAAGAAAGGTTTCAGTTCGTCCTGGAGGCGGAGCAGTGCCCGGGTCTCCGGCAGCGCGGCACCGGCCGCGCCGTCGGGCAGCCACTCGGGCTGTTCCAGGAAGCCGGGCCGGAAGAAGTGCCGGAAGTAGCGCCCGAGGCTGTAGGGGCCGGACAGCCAGCCCTCGTTGCGGCGCAGGCCGTCGGGGTCCAGGCAGAGCAGCAGGTTCCAGGTGGCGTCGGCACCCTCGGTGAGCCGGGGGTCGGCGAGGAGCCGTTCGGCCAGTCTGAGGACGGTGGCGCCGCCGACGGGCTCGTTGGCGTGCGGTCCGGCGACGACGAGCACCTGGCGGTCGCCCCGGCCGACGGAGAGCAGCCACATGGGTGTGCCCGCGCGGGACTCCCCGACGCGGCGCAGCCGGGCGTCCCCGGGTCGGCGGGCGGCGAGCGTGGCGGCGCGGGCCGCGAGTTCGTCCACGGTCGGGTAGCGCAGGAGGGGCGGCAGGGCACACCTCCACAGGGCGGCGCCGTCGGTTCACCGGGCGTGTCTGGTGTACGACAGTGAGTCATGGTGCGGGGGTACGTCAACACCGCGACCCATGGGTGCCGCGCGGCTTCAGTTCGCCGAGAGGCGGAACGCCATCCTCCCGAAGGCGACCTGGTCGCCCTCGCGGACCACGGCCGCGCCGGTGACACGGCGTCCGTTGACGGTGGTGCCGTTGGTGGAGCCGAGGTCGCGCAGCACCCACATGCCGCCCTGGCGGCTGAGTTCGGCGTGGACGCGCGAGACGCTCTCGTGGGTCAGCCGCAGGCCGCTCGCCGGGTCGCGGCCGATGCGCAGCACCTGTTCGGTGCCGGGGTGCGGCAGCAGCAGCTTGGGCAGCCGCTCGGCCTGCCAGGCCAGGCGCAGCCGGATCGTGAACCCGGAGACGGCCTCGACGGTGCCGAAGACCACGCGGGAGAGGCGGCTCTCCTTGGGCAGGTCGGCGGTGAGCGCGACCAGTTCGTCGGAGCGGCGGGCGACGAGCGCGAGTTCCATACGGCGTACGAAGGTGTCGTGCGAGAGGCGGCCCATGGCGACGCCGTCCCGGAGCACCTTCAGCGCCTTGTCGCGCTCCGCGTCGGAGAGCCGCGCGGGGTACGTGTTGAACTCGAATGACGACGTCACGCAGGTGATTGTCGGTCAGTGAACCCCGGGTGTCCAGAAAACGGGAAAACGCCCAAGGCAGGACGGCCGGGACGCGCACCCCGCGCGCGTGGCCCACGACACCCCGCACGATGGGGGTGTTCCGAGGCGGCCGGCCCCCGTTTGGAGCACGATGGTCGGGCTACCTCACGGTGAGCAGACGAAGGGGACGCGTCCGTGCAGTTCGAGGTGTGGGCACCGCAGGCAGAGCGGGTGACGCTGACGTGCGACGGCGTCGCGCGCGCGTTGGAGCGCGATCCGGGGCGGGCGGGGTGGTGGACCGGCGAGGCGGAGGCCGCGGACGGTTCGCGGTACGGCTTCGCGGTGGACGACGGCCCGGTCCGCCCGGACCCGCGCTCGCGCCGCCAGCCGGAAGGGCCCGACGAGTTGAGCGCGGTCGTCGACCAGAGCCGGTACGCGTGGCGCGTGCCGTGGCCGGGACGGCCGCTGCCGGGGGCGGTCCTGTACGAGCTGCACGTGGGCACCTACACCCCCGAGGGCACCCTGGACGCGGCGGCCGGGCGCCTGGAGCATCTCGCCGGGCTCGGCGTCACGCACGTCGAGCTGATGCCGCTGTGTCCGTTCCCGGGCCGGCACGGCTGGGGGTACGACGGGGTCGGCCCGTGGGCGGTGCACGAGCCGTACGGCGGGCCCGAGGCGCTGAAGCGGTTCGTGGACCGGGCGCACGAACTGGGGCTCGGCGTGGTCCTGGACGTCGTACACAACCATCTGGGGCCGTCCGGGAACTACCTGCCGGAGTTCGGGCCGTACTTCACGGAGCGCCACCACACGCCGTGGGGTGCGGCCGTGAACCTGGACGCGCCCGGTTCGGACGAGGTGCGGGCGTACTTCGTGGGCAGCGCGCTGGCGTGGCTGCGGGACTTCCGGCTGGACGGGCTGCGGCTCGACGCGGTGCACGAGCTGGCGGACACACGCGCGTACCACTTCCTGGAGGAGCTGTCGGCGGCGGTGGACGCCCTCGCCGCGGAGACGGGCCGGCCGCTGTTCCTGATCGCCGAGGCGGACCTCAACGACCCCCGCCTGGTGACGTCCCGCAAGGAGGGCGGGCTCGGGCTGCACGCGCAGTGGAACGACGACTTCCACCACGCCCTGCACACCGCGCTCACCGGCGAGTCCCAGGGCTACTACGCCGACTTCGCGCGGGACCCGTTCGCCGCCCTCGCCAGGACCCTCACCGGCGGCTACTTCCACGACGGCACGTACTCGGCCTTCCGGGGCCGCCGCCACGGAAGGGCGCTGGACCGGTCGCGGGTGCCCGCGCACCGCCTCCTCGGCTACTCCCAGACCCACGACCAGGTCGGCAACCGGGCCCAGGGCGACCGCCTCGCGGCGGCCCTCTCCCCCGGGCTGCTCGCCTGCGCGGCGGCCCTGACGCTCACGGGGCCGTTCACGCCGATGCTGTTCATGGGCGAGGAGTGGGCGGCGGGCACGCCCTGGCAGTACTTCACCGACCACACCGACCCGGAGCTCGCCGAGGCCGTACGGCGGGGCAGACGGCGGGAGTTCGCGGCGCACGGCTGGGCCGAGGAGGACGTACCCGATCCGCAGGACCCGGCGACCCGCGACCGCTCCTGCCTGGACTGGTCGGAGCCGGAACGCGAGCCCCACGCGCGCGTGCTGGCCTGGTACCGCGAGCTGATCGCCCTGCGGCACGGCCAGCCCGATCTCACGGATCCCGACCTCTCCGACATCAAGGTCGCCCACGACGCCTCGGCCCGCTGGCTGGCGTTCCGGCGCGGGGACGTACGGGTGGCCGTGAACCTGGGCAAGGAGCCCGCGGCGATCCCGCTGGGCCCCCGTCCGGCCCGGGTCCTGGCGGCGTGGGAGCCGGTCCGGGCGCCGGGCGGGGACGGCCTGCTGCGCGTGCCCGCGGAGTCGTGCGTGGTGCTGGAACAGGACTGACCCGCGCTACGCGCTACTGGTCGTCCTCTCGCAGCTCCGTGACCCGTTCCAGCAGGATCGCCTCCCAGGCCCGGCGCAGTCGGTCGCGCAGGAGGGGCAGCGGCTCGGTGCCGTGGCCTTCGAGGCGGTCCGCGAGGTGGACGACGGTGTCGCAGCGGGCGAGCCACAGGCCGCGCAGACAGGGGCGGGCGCCGTAGCCGGCGAGGGTGGCGGCACGGACGGCGGCGCCGGAGCCGACGGCGAGGGCGAGCCCGGCGATGTCCTCGGCGGGGTCCCCGAGCACCGCGTCCGTCCAGTCGAGGACGCCGCGCACCCGGCCGTCGGCGCTCACCACCAGGTGCTCGCCGCGGAGTTGGTGGTGGACGAGCACGGCGATGGCGGGCTGCGCGGCGAGTTGGACCGCGCCGGGCGGGGTGAGCTGGTCGAGGCGAGGGGGGTCGAACTCGTCGGCGCGGGCGAGACGTTGTGCCGCCGCCACGGCCATGCGGCGCAGCGCGTCGAGGGAGCGCGGAGCGGCTCGTGGCACCCCGAGCGTCTCGGCCTGACGGGACGTCACTTCCCTTAGTCCGCCTAGCAGTCCGGCGAGGTCGGCCTCGCCGACGGCCGACACGTCGTGCTCCTCGGCGGTGCCGCCGGGCACCAAGGCGTCCAGGGTGTAGACCAGCCCGGGCGACCATTCGCCGTGCGCCACGCTGGTCGGCACGGCGACCGGCACATGCGGCCGTACGAGGTCGCGCAGCCGCAGCTCGCGGCGCCGGCGCAGGTCCGCCTCGCGGTCGCGGGCGAGGCGCAGCACATGGCGGGTGCCGACCCACCAGGTCCAGGGCCCGCCGTCGTCGGCGACGGGCCGCACATCGGGGCCCGGGCCGCCGGGGGCGCCCTGCTCGAGGAGCGCGCGGACGATCCGGCGGACGGTGTCCGCGGTGGGTGTCGGTGCCTGGGTCATGGTCGCGCCGTTGCCGTTCGGGTCGGGGGAGTCAGTCCACGGTCACCAGCTCGCGGGTGGTGTCGTTGAGGCGCCGGCCGCCGTCCTCGGTGACGGTGACGATGTCCTCGATACGCACCCCGAACCGCCCGGGAAGGTACACGCCGGGCTCCACGGAGAAGCACATTCCGGGCACCAGGGGCTGTTCCTCGCCCTCGATCATGTACGGCGGCTCGTGCGTGGTGACGCCGATGCCGTGGCCGGTGCGGTGGACGAAGTACTCGCCGTACCCGGCGTCGGCGATGACCGCGCGGGCGGCCCGGTCGACCTCCTGGCAGGCGACGCCGGGCCGTACGGCCCGGAAGCCGGCCTCCTGGGCCGCGCGGACCAGGTCGTGGACCCGCCGCTCCTCGTCGGTGGGCTCGCCCACGTGCACGGTGCGTGAGGTGTCGGAGCCGTAGCCGTCCTTGAGCCCGCCGAAGTCGAGGACGACCATGTCGCCGCGTTCGATGACGCGGTCGCCGACCTCGTGGTGCGGGTTGGCGCCGTTGGGCCCGGAGGCGACGATGGTGAAGTCGACCTGCGAGTGCCCGAACCGGCGCAGCAGGCCGGCGAGGTCCGCGCCGACCTCCCGCTCCCGGCGGCCGGCGAAGGGCACCTTCCGGATCTCCTCGAACGCCCGGTCGGCCGCCGCTCCCGCGGCTGCCATCAGCTCCAGTTCGGCCGCGTCCTTGACGGCCCGCAGCATGGGCAGGGCCTCGGTGAGGGAGGCGTACGAGGTGCCGGGCAGGGCCCGCTGGAGGCCCAGCAGGTGCATCGCCCAGGCGTTGTCGCTGACCCCGAAGCGCCCGTCGGTGTCGAGAAGGCCGGCGGTGACCGCGTACGGGTCCCTGCCGTCGGTCCAGTCCCGCAGGGTCAGGGCGGGGGCCCCGGTGGCCTTGGCGGCGTCGGGGGCCTCCAGGGTCGGGACGACGAGTACGGGGTCCCGGCCGGGGGCGAGGACCAGCAGGGTGAGCCGTTCGGTGGCCGCGGGGGGTGTGTAGCCGGTGAGCCAGACCAGGTCGGGGCCGGGTGCCACGAGGAGTCCGGCGAGTCCGGCGTCGGCGGCCTCGCGCGCGGCCCGTGCCATACGGGCCCGGTAGTCGTCGGTGGTGAAGGGCGCGGGCGCGGTGCCGGTCATCCGGGTCTCCCTCTCTGACTGTCCACCTGAAGTTCACGGTGACTACGGGAGCATCCTGCCCGGACGGCGCGGGCGGCGCGAGCCGGTTTGCCCGGGGACCTGGGCGGCCCGCGCCGGCGCACGGACGTGCCGGAGCCGGTGCGGGCCGTGGCGGAGTCCGCCGTGGCGGCGCGCTAGGCGACGCGGACCGGTGCGGCCGGGGCGCGGTCCGGGAGGAAGCCGTGGGTGCGGCGGGCCAGGTGGGCAGGCTTGTAGCGGTCGACCTCGCGGTGCCAGTGCAGGATGCCCGCCATCCAGTTCTGGAGGTCGGTCACATAGTGCCCCATGGCCTCGCGGGCACCGGCGGAGAGGCCGAGGTCGTCGTAGAGGACGGGCAGCTCGTGGGCCACGATGTGCTGGAACTGCCGCATCCGCTGGGTCATCAGGTCGTCGACGATACCGAGCGCGGTCGGGTAGTCGCAGCCGAAGAAGGTCTGCACGACGAGGATCGCGTTGTGCATCTCGCCCTCGTACTCGATCTCCTTCTGGTACGAGAAGACGTCGTTGATGAGCCAGCCGTAGTCGATGGCGGCGTTCTCCAGCGCCTGGACGGGGCCGGTGCGGTAGATCTCGGGCGGGATCGCGGGTCCCGCGCCCATCCGGCACATGCTCAGGGTGAGGTCGGAGCCGAAGGTGGCGCGGCGCATCTCCAGGTAGTCGATCGGGTCGGGAACCCGGTTCTGGAGCTGGTTGGACAGCTCCCACACCCAGGCCTCGGTCATCTTGTCGACCGCCGCGCGCAGGGTGCGCCGCTGGTCGGGGGTCATACCGGTGGTGGTGCGGGCCCACAGGTCGATCAGGCCGCGTTCCATGCCGTTGACGGGGACGAGGGGCACCGGCTCGCCGTCCACGGGCATGCAGGCCGACAGCCGGGCCGTGGTGACGCGGGCGGCGGCCAGGTCGCGGCGGGCGCCGAAGTACAACGGGTAGTAGTCGTCGCCGTAGGTGCCCCAGGCGAGCCACGCGGCGCTGAGGTCGAGGGCCTCGGGGGTGGCGTCCGGGTCGAGGCCGGCGGAGCAGAGGGGGAGGTCGGCCGCGGCGAGCCTGTCCTCGTCCCAGACGCCCTCCTCCAGCATGCCCATGGCGTGCATCCAGGCGGTCAGCCGCGGCCTGGACGCCTCCAGGTGCGGGCAGAGCTCGACGGCGAAGGGCATGTGGAAGTCGGGCAGCAGGGACGGGCCGACCTTCTGGAAGGGCACGTGCGCGTACCCGCGAAGACGCTCGGCGGCGGCCGAGGCGAGCAGTGCCACCACGTCGGCGGCGGAGGTGCCGGGGCCGGTCAGCTTCTGCCAGGGGGCGACGGAAACGGCCCGGTCGTTCATGTAGCGGCTGGAGCGCATGTGCCACTCGTGGCCGCCGGACTGCCAGTCCTGCAGGCCCTTGGTGTACGCGGCCACGGCGGCCACCTCGTCCGGGCGCAGCCCCTTCTCGACCGCCAGCGCGGGCACCTCGGTGAACGCCGTGTGCTCGAACTGGTGCAGCCGGGAGGTGAGGATGTCGTTGACGGTGTCGGCGGCCTCCTGGGTGGTGCAGCCGAAGAAGGTCTCCAGGACGAGCACGCCGTTGCTGTTCTCGCCCTCGTCCTGGACCTCGCGCTGGTAGGAGAACAGGTCGTTGCGCAGGTGCACGCCGTCGGAGAAGGTCTCCATCAGCACCCGCAGCGGCCTCGTGCCGGCGACGGCCGCGGGGACCTCGGCGGTGGCGTACTCCACGAGCCCCGCCGACCAGGGGGCGCCGCCCACCTTGCGGCGCATCTCGATGTACTCGACGGGGTTGGCGATCCGCCCCTCGTCGATGTTGGACAGCTCCCACATCGACTCGTTGAGCAGATGTTCCGTCGCCACGGCGAAACGGCGCCGCCAGTCCTGCGACATGGCCGGCACGGTGCGCGCCCACAGGTCCCGCAGGCCCGCCTCGACCGGGTTGAGCGGTTCGGGCACGGGCGTCGCCAGGTCCAGCGGCATGAACAGCGGGAGGCGGTCCAGATGGGCCTTGCCCGCGGCGCGGTCGGGGGTGCGCTTGTACATGTCGAGGAAGTGGTCGTCGAAGAAGAACACCCACACGTACCAGTCGGTGATCAGCGACAGCGCGGGGCCGTCGCAGTCGGGGTGAGTGTAGGCGCAGAGCAGGCCGTAGTCGTGCGCCTCCAGATCGGCCTGGTCCCAGATCCCGGACCCCTCCAGCATGCCCATGTCGCGCGCCCACTCCGTCGAGTGGGCCCGCGCCTGTTCGACATGCGGGTTCAGCCGCGCGGGGTGCGGCAGGTAGAAGTGCGGGAGTTCGAACGGCTGAGTCATGGCCGGGCCCCTACCCGGGGCCTCGGACGGCCATCCACCCGGCCGCACATGATCACACCATCGCGTGAATCGGGCGCGAAACGAGGACTTGCCCAGGAGCTGCCGCGCTCACCCCCGCACCTGGATCAGCGCGTGGGTGCCGCCGGTGCGCCAGCGCCGGCCCTCCGCGGCGTCCAGTGCGGCCTCGGTGTCCGCGGACAGGCCGACGACGACCTCGGACTTGAGGGTGCGCAGGGCCGCGACCGGGCCGGGGAAGTGGGCGGTGACGTCGGCGAAGGGGGTGGTCGCGGGCCATCGCCGGTCGCCCACCAGACGGCGGTAGTTGAGGTCGCCCTTGACGAGGGTCAGGGTCGCCGCGGCGAACTCCGTCCGCAGGTCGTCCGGCATCCGCTCGAACGGCAGCGGGGCGGCGGCGAAGGGGTGGACGCGCACCGTGAGGGTGCCGTCGGCGAGCGCGGCCCAGAGCCGCCTCCCGTACCCGGCGGCGGCGCCCGGCGCGCCCGTCAGCTTCCGGAGCGCGTCGACCACGTCGGCGGGCGTGGCGTCGGAGACGTAGTACGGGTACGGCTTCACGTACAGGACGACCCGGGAGGCCCGGCCGTGGGCGAGGAGGTGGGCGGCGAGCAGGAGGTCGGGGATCAGCTCGCGGCCGGCGTTGTCCGCGACGATGCATACGGTCGACGAGGCGTTGTCCGCGGCCGGCAGCAGTGACCACAGCGTCTCGCTGTCGTCGGCGACCAGTGCCGGTACGGCGGCCCGCTCCTCGGCGTCTGCGTCCGAGAGGCGGAAGCCGAGGTCCGCGCGGTTGCCCCAGAGCGAGCCGTGCAGCAGGGCGTGGGCCCGCTCCTCGGCCGGCCGTGCTTCGAGGCGATCGAGTACGGCCAGTTCCTCACCGGTCTCGGGCGCGTCGAGCTCGGCGAGCTTGGAGGGGCGGAAGGGGTCGATGCCCTGCCAGGGGCCGGGGCCGAAGTAGCCGACGGCTTCGAGGAGCCGGCGGTAGAAGTAGCTCTCCGACCACAGCCACGGCGCGTCGAACCAGGGCCGGCCCGACCAGTCGTCCAGTCCCCACGCCCGCCAGAGCCTCCCGTCGTGGGCGTCCGCGGGAAGCGGTTCCAGTACGCCCTCGAGGCAGCTCGCCAGCAGCGCGTCCAGGGCGCGGTGCACTCCGGGGTCGTAGGGGAAGGCGTCCCGTACCTGCCGGATGATCGCCGGGTGCCGTTCGGCGAGGACACTGCGGGGGAACGAGCCGGGCTCGTCGCCGAGGATCTCGGGCGGCGGGGCGGGGGTGTCGGGCATACGGATCACCGTATCGCGGGTCCCGAGGCACCCCTTCTCCCACCGCCGTACCGGTCAGCCCATCATGATCTCCCGCTCCAGGCGGGCCGCCAGGCTCAGATAGCGGGGGCGGCGCGGGACCGGGACCAGACCGCGGATGAGGACGTACCACATCTCGGCCATGCGGCGCGGGAGCCGGGTCGCGGGTTCGCGGGAGCGGCCCACCACGCGCGTGCCGACGAAGAAACACACCAGCGAGTGCGCGATGGCGTCGATGTCGACGTCCGAGTGGATGTCGGACTCCCTGACCGCGCCGACGAGCCGACGGCTCATCAACTCCAGCCATTCCGCGAAGGGATGGCGCAGCGGCGGTTTCACCGGGACTCCCCCGGTGGCGAGCCGGAGCCCCGCGCGGGCGATCGGGCCCTCGACCGAAAGCCGCGCGAGGCCGAACGTGAGGCGGATCAGTGCTTCCAGCGCCGGGTAGCCGCGGTCGTCGATCTCGACCGCGACCCGGCGCGAGGCCTGGGACTGCAACTCCATGATGGCGTGGGCCAGATCCTCCTTGGCCGCGAAGTGGAAGTAGAGAGCGCCCTTGGTGACCCGGGCGTGCTCGACGATCTCACTGAGGCTGGTCGACTCGTAGCCCCGCTGGTCGAACAGATCGGCAGCGGCCGTGATGATCGTCGCGCGGGTCTGCTCCGCGCGTAACTGCCTCGCCATCGAGTGGACTCTCCCGGGCCGGTAAAGAACAGGTCACGCCGTTTGTTTCTTACCCCTCGTACACAATAGCTCACGGTGTGCCGGTACCCACCAGGCATTCGAAGACGGTCGACTCCCCCTGCGTTCCCACGACTTGCACATCGGATCCGGGTTCGCCCGTGGCCCCGATCCAGATGGGTACGTCCAGCTCGGCGTACCGGTGGAAGACGGCGCGGTACGCCACCGGTGACGGGCCGTCGGGTCTTCGGAGGCGGGCGGCCTGGCGGGCGGCCTCCAGCAGGAGCATGCCGGGCACATGATCAAGCGGGTGATCGAAGAAAACGGGGTGTGCGGTATCTACTCGCAGCTGCCGGCGCCCCGTCCCGTCCGCCGGAGCGAGGACCACGTCGGTCGGCAGCGCGCGGTCCACGGCCTCCGGCGCGAGGCCGGGCGGGAGCGGTACGACGGTCACCGCGCCGGCGGTACGGCCGCCGCGCAGCCTGCGGTAGACCGGCACGGCGACACAGGTGAAGGCGACGTCCGCGGCGCCCACGACCTCGCTGTCCCGCAGCACGCGCGCGGTGTAGCGGGCCCCGGCGAGGCGCCTGCCCCGGTACTGGACGTCGGTGAAGACCAGTTCCACCTCCGGCTCGGCGGGCAGCGGGCCGACCGCCAACTGCCCGGCGACCGTGCCGACCTGGAACTCCTGGAGGACGAACTGGTGGTCCAGGGGCACTCCGTACTCGGTGTGCGAGACGAGCGTGCCCGCCTGCCGGATCGTCTCCACGACCAGCAGCGGGTCGTACGCGGACCAGTCCGGGGACACGTGTAATCCATGCGCCCTGGGCCATTGCGCCGAGACGGTGAACCGGTCGGCGCCGGTGCTCCGCCAGCCGGTGAGGAGGGTCTCCGCGACGGCCGCGCGATGCACCAGTTGGCACGGCACGGTTGCGGTGAAGGACGGAGCGTCGGCAAGCTGCCGAGGTCGAGTCATGTCTCTCCCTACGGTCCCCCGAAGGCCACGGCAGACGGCGAACCGTCCGCTCCGGTAAGCGTTAGAGTACGAGGCGACCGGTTTGTTTTCAATGAGATCAGTCGACGGCATCCTATGATCGGACCGAAGCCGCGGGGCGATCGCGGAATCGGCCAACTCGGTGCCGTTAAGGGGCTCTTATGGCAAAACAGGAGCGCGCCATCAGGACGCGCAGGGCGATCCTGGAGGCGGCCGGCGCGGTCTTCGACGAGCACGGCTACATGTCGACCACCATCGCCATGGTCCTGGAGCGCGCCGAAGTCACCAAGGGCGCCCTGTACTTCCACTTCGCGTCGAAGGAAGCCCTCGCCCGGGCGGTGCTCGACGAGCAGGTCCCGTTCGGCGCGGTGCCGCCGCAGCCGTGCAAGCTGCAGGAGATCGTCGACATGACGTTCGTGGTGGGCCAACGGCTGCTGTACAACAGCCTGTTGAGAGGCAGTGTCCGGCTGGCGGTGGACCAGGAGACGCCGTCCGGCATCGACCACGGCGCGCCGTTCCGGCAGTGGGCGCAGGCGCTCACCAGACTGCTCGAACTGGCCCGCGACCGGGGCGAGCTGCTGCCGACCGTGAAGCCCTCGGAGACGGTGGAACTGCTGGTGGGGTCCTTCACCGGCATCCAGTTGATGTCCCGGGCGCTGACGGACCGCGCGGACCTCGCCGACCGGCTGGCGGTGATGTGGGCGCACATCCTGCCGAGCATCGCGGTGCCCGGACTGCTGCCGGGCCTCGACGCCCGGGCCGACCGGGGTGCGCGGGTGCTGGCCTCACTGGAGGAGCGGGCGGCCTCCTGATTCCGGGAACGAGGAACGGGCGGGCCGGCCGGTGTGTACCCACACCGGCCGGCCCGCCCGCCCGTTCGCTCAGAAGGTCAGCTGCCAGCTGTTGAGGGTGCCGGTGTCCTGCGCGGCCGTGTCCTGGACGCGCAGCTTCCAGGTGCCGTTGGCGGTCTCGCCGGAGGCGTCCACCGTGTAGGTGGTGTTGACGTTGTCCGCGGAGTCGGAGGAGCTCGCGGCCTTCAGGGGGTAGACCGTTCCGTCGGGGGCGACGAGGCCGATCACCAGGTCGCCGCGGTAGGTGTGCGTGATGTTCACGCCGACCGCCAGGGCGCTCGGGGCGCTGCCGCTGCGGCCGCTGACGGCGATGGAGGACTCGATCGCCGCGCCGTTGTCCGGGACGGCGACCGCGGTGGTGCTGGAGAAGGTGGTGCCGCCGGTCGATCCGCCGCCGGAACCTCTCACCGCCGCCACGGTCTTCGCCGCGTCGGCCAGGCCCGCGCCGCAGCCGCCCGAGCAGGCGCCGGGCAGGGCACGGGCGTTGGTCTTGATCGCCGACTCGATCTGGGCCGGGGTCAGCGCGGAGTTCGCCGACTTCATCAGCGCGACCAGGCCCGCGATGTGCGGGGTGGCCATGCTGGTGCCCTGGTAGTAGGCGTACGACTCGCTGGACGCCGTCTTGGTGCCGGAGTTCAGCGTGGACAGGATGCCGTTGGCGGTGCCGGTGCTGGTCTGGCCGCCGGGCGCCGAGATGTCCACCAGGGAACCGTAGTTGGAGTAGGACGCCTTGGCGCCTGCGCGGTTGGTCGCGGCGACCGAGATGACGTTGCTGCAGTTGCCCGGCGAGTGGTTCGCGACGTTGTCGCTCTCGTTGCCCGCGGCCACGACGACGGTCGTGCCCCGGTTCACGGCCGCGGTGATCGCGCTCTGGGTGGCCGAGGTGCAGGCGCCGTCGCCGCCCAGGCTCATGTTGATGACCTTGGCGACGTTGGAGTTGGCGGGCACACCGGAGACGGTGCCGCCGGACGCCCAGGTGATGGCGTCGATGATGTCGGAGTCGTAGCCGCCGCACTTGCCGAGGACGCGCACCGGGGAGATCTTCGCGCCGTAGGCGATGCCCGCGACACCCTTGTTGTTGTTCGTGACGGCGGCGATGGTGCCGGCCACATGGGTGCCGTGCCAGGAGGAGTTGGAGGCCGGGATGCCCGAGCCGCACTCGTTGGCGGCGTAGTAGTCGCCCGGGTCCGCCGGGTTGCTGTCACGGCCGTTGCCGTCCACCGACACGGCGGTGTCGGCGATGAAGTCGTAGCCGCCGACGATGTTCGCGGCGAGGTCGGTGTGGGCGACGTAGCCGGTGTCGATGACGGCGACGGTGACACCGGTGCCGGTCGACGTGGTCCAGGCACCCGGGACGTTCATGCCGGCGGTGGACTCGTAGAGGTCCCACTGCTTGGCGTACTCGGTGTCGTTCGGGTCGGCCTTGGGCTTGTTGAGGCGGTCCGGGACGACGTAGGCGACCTGAGGGTCCGCCTGGTAGTGCGCCACGACGTCGGCGACGTCCGCCCTGGTGAGGTCCGCGCCCAGGTCGACCAGGGCGGCGCCGGTGCCGAGGCGCCGCTGGAAGTCGACGTCCTCGCCGGCCTCCTTGCCCTTGGCTGCGGCGTCGGCCTCGGCGGCCGAGTTCGAAGTGGCCTCGGTGGCACCGGACTTGTAGCCGACGATGAGCCGCTCGGCCGGGGTGCCGGGCGCGGCCTCGGTCTGGGCGGCGGGCACGGCGGAGGCCGGGGAGACGGTTTCCGCGGAGTCGGCGGCGACGGCGGAGGCGGTGGACGCGGCGGTGAGCAGCGCCGCGGAGACTGCCGCGGCGGATATCAGCTTGCGCCGCAGAGCAGGCGAGGTGCGCATGGGCGGGTGCCTTTCGTGGCTCGCTCCGGGCAGGGCGGAGCGGCGGTCGAATCGCTTCGGCGTCGAAGCGGCGGGGGGTTCATCGCGAGGGCCGGCCAGGCGGGGAAGCCGACTCCACCAGGGGTTACCTGTGGGTCAGCTGTGGTGGAACGATAGGCAAAGGAATGGTTGTCCGGATACAGGGGAAACCCTCGATCCGGCCGAAAACCCACCCTTGACTCCGTTGAGGGACGTGAACCGGCCGCGCGGTCGCGCGCTGAACGCGCCGGGGGCGATTCCCGTACTGGACCGGACAGACCGTTCCCACGCCGGCCGAGGAGACGTCCCCGATGTCCCGGATGACCGCACACCGCACCGCCCGTCTGGCGGCTGCCGCCCTGAGCCCGTTCCTGCTGGGCCTGTGGGCCGCGGCGCCCGCGCAGGCGCACGGGGCGCCCACGGACCCGGTGAGCCGGGTGTACGGATGCTCGCCCGAGGGGGCCCAGTCGGGGTCCGCGGCCTGCAAGGCGGCCGTCGCCGCCAACGGGACGTCCTTCGCCGCCTGGGACAACCTGCGCGTGGCCGACGTGAACGGCCGGGACCGGCAGACGATCCCGGACGGGAAGCTGTGCAGCGGCGGCCTGGCCGCTTACAAGGGCCTCGACCTGGCCCGCGCCGACTGGCCGTCGACCCGGCTGACTCCGGGCGGGACGCTGCGGATGACGTACGTCTCGACGATCCCGCACACCGGCACGTTCAAGCTGTTCCTGACGAAACCGGGCTACGACCCGTCGAAGCCGCTCACTTGGAGCGAGCTGCCGGAGCGTCCGTTCGCCGAGGTGAAGGACCCGGCGCTGACGAACGGCGCCTACCGGTTCAGTGCGAAGCTGCCCGCCGACCGGACGGGCCGTCAACTGCTGTACACGATCTGGCAGAACAGCAGTACGTCGGACACCTACTACTCGTGCTCGGACGTGGTGTTCCCGGAGCCCAAGCAGGCGGCGGGGGCGGGCAGCGGCACCACGAAGGAGCCCGAGAAGATCACGGAGGAGAGCACGGCGAACAGCACGGGCACGGGCAGGGGAGAGACGTCCTCCCCGTCGGCCGAGCCGACACCCGCCACCGCCCCGGCGTCCCCGTCGGCCTCCGCCGCGGCCACTCCGGCGAGCAGCCCGGTGGCCGAGGCCACCGGGGCCGATTCCGGGCCGTCCTCGTCCATGCTGGCGGGCGGCGCCGCGGCGGTGTTGGTGCTCACCGGCGGCGCCGCCCTCGCGCTGCGTCTGCGCAGGCGCTGAACTGCCTTGCTTGAACTGCCTTGCTGAACTGACCCGGCTGGGCTGACTAGTTGACGACGACCGCGTCGGTGCCGTCCGTCACCGGGGCGTACTTGGCGGTGAAGTAGCCGGCCGCGAAGCAGAGCGACGAGCCGGACGTCCTGGTGAACGCCTGGTTGGTGAAGGTGATGCTGTTGTCGGTGTTGCTGGCCGTGCCGGACAGGCTGGGGGCCTGGTAGACACAGGTGATGCTGCCCAGCAGGGTGCGCAGCACGACCGTGGTCTGGATGGTGGAACCGCTCGCCGGGGTCACGGTGACGGTGCCGTCGGAGCCCACCGCGGTGGTGTACGGCAGGTTGTTGACGGTGATGCTGGTGACGGCGGTCACGCCGAGGACGTTCGAGGTGCAGCTGCTGAACGAGTGCGCGGTGAGCGACTCGGTGGCGGTGCCGGGCGCGGCCGGGTTGTCGGTGACCGTGGCGCTGAACGCCGAGGTGGCGCAGGAGAGGCCGCTGGTGCCGGTCGCGCTGGAGTACAGCGTGGCGGTGGTGCCGCTGGCCAGCGACGCGTTGAGGACGTCACCGACGGCGATGTCGCCGTTGGCGGTGGTCAGGACCGCGCCGGCCGCGGAGGCCGGGGTGACCGCCGGGAGGGTGAGGGCGACGGCGGTTCCGGCGACGGCGAGGAGGGAGCGAATGCGCATGCGGGTGCCTCTTTCTCATGTGCAGTGCAGGTGAGTGCAGTGCTTTTCGGGGGAGTCGATCGATCGAGAGGTGCCGTTCAGGCGTGGGGCGACGCGGGAGCGGCGTCCGCCGCTGCCGGCCCGTTACGCCTTCTCCGTACGTGACGGACCGACAACGGCAGCCGACCGGTGACCGGCCGGAGGCACTGGGAGGTGACTACGGCCGGGCCGGACGGAAGGGGCGACCGGACGCGGCCCGCGGGGGGAAGCGGCCGTGCCGGTGCCGTAAGAGGGATCGGACTCGGGCGGATGCGCCCGTTGTGTACTTGGAGGTCCGGGAGCGCGGCGGTCGCCGCGCTACGGATCCGGCGCCACGGATCCGGGCCGAGCCGCGGATCCGGGCTGAGCCAGGGAGATTTCTAGACCTACTCGTCAGTCAACGTCAAGACACCGCACGCAAGTTGACGGTATGACAGATATATGCGGGGGACTGCACGGCGGACTTGATCCACAGGCGGTACATAATGAACACTGTTTTTCCACATCTCCCTTGACCCGTTGGTGTAACCATCGGTAACTTCCTCGACGGCTACTGCTGCGTAACGAGAAAGCCCTCGCGGCTTCCGGGAGTTGCGAGGAGGCGTGCGCGGCAGCCGCTGTCCGCGCCAGGACAACGCGCCACTGAAGCCCGACCCGCACCACTTCAAGCGCATGGGAGCAGACATGGCCTCGTCCCCGGACGTCACGTCGTCCGCCGACAACACACCCGGGAACCCGGAAAACGGTTCCTCAGGCAGACGCGGCCGGGTCCGGCTGCGCCGGGCCGCAGTCATGGCGGTGCCGGCCGCCGCGGTCGCCGCCACACTGGCGGTCCTGACCGCCGAAGGCGCGCTGGGGGTGCAGTTCTCCATCTCCGGCATGCCGTTCGTGGTCACCGCCGACAAGCTCGACGGAGACGGCTTCGAGCAGTTCGGAGCCCTGGACAACATGATCCCGGGCAGCCCCAACCAGGGCGACACCGACGGCAGTGTCCTGGTGGTCACCTCGATCGTCAAAGACGGCGACATCACCAACATGTGCCAGAGCGTCGACCTCGGCGGCATCCAGCTCGTCCTCACCGCCGGTGGCGAGGGCACGCCGGTGCACGTGGAGCACCTGGCCATCGACTCCGACGTGATCAAGGGTGACGCCGAGTTCCACGGGATCGAGATCGGCGGCGACGCCAGCACCTTCAACAAGGGCGGCGTGAAGGGCCCTGAGGGTGTCTACGGCCAACAGGCCGACACGGTCGTCATCAACAACCTGTACCAGCACAACTACGCTGCCACCGCCGGCGTCTTCAAGCTGCCCGACCTGCACATGCGGTTCGGCAGCGGCGGCTGCCCGCGATGAACCGGCCGCAACGGTGGCGGAGCAGCTTCCGCACGTGGCGGGGGCGCAGACCCTTCCCGGGCGGTCTGCTCCTCACGCTGGGCGGCGCCGAGATCCTGGTGACCATGAAGGCACCCCTTCCGGTCATTCTGCACATCGGTATGCAGGGTCTGGCGGGCTACCTCCTGCCGACCCTGATGATCGTCTGCGGCCTGCTGACCCTCTTCAACCCGGGACAGCGGCTGTTCTACTCGGTGATCGCCGTGCTGCTCTCCCTGGGCACCTGGGTCACCTCGAACCTCGGCGGCTTCATGGTGGGCCTGCTGCTGGGCATCGTGGGCAGTTGTCTGACCTTCGGGTGGCTGCCCGACCAGGACCCGCGGGTGAGCCGCCGTAAGCGGCGCAAGGCGGCCCGGGCGGCGGAGGCACTGCGCCCCCCGCTGCCGGGAGCGGGCGAGCCCGCCTGAGACACGGCCGACACGGCCGAACGACACCGGTGGGGCCGGGACGACCCGCGAAGAGCGGGGCGCCCGGCCCCACCGGTTGTCGGCGGGCGGGGGTCAGTCCGCGGGCGCGGGCGGCTCCGCCGGGGCGGCCGGGGCACCCTCCTCCTTCATCGCCTTGGCCTCGCTCTTGAGGATGCGCATCGACTTGCCGAGGGCGCGTGCCGTGTCCGGCAGCTTCTTCGAGCCGAACACCAGGATGACCACGAGCCCCACCAGCAGCAGGTGCCAGGGCTCCAGTCCGTTGCGAAGCATGGTCACGACCTCTCAATCGGCTCCATCAGCGATGGTTGCTACATTGCGCAACTGTACAACCCATGGCGCGATGCGAAGAGGGGCCGCCGATGACCGTCACCAGCAACCGCAGGGCAGCGCCCCCGAGGCGCCGCGCCAGGGGCGGCACGGCCGGCGGGGACGGGAGCAGAGGCACCGGCCCGCGTCCCACCGCGCGCGACCGCCGGCGCAGACGCGCTCGCCGGATCCGCCTCGGGTTCACGTTGTGCCTGTCCCTGCTGGTGCTCGCGGCGGCCGGAGCGGGCTGGCTCTATCTGCGGCTCGACGGCAGCATCACGACGTTCGACTCGGGCGGGCTCTCCGACAACCGGCCCGCGGCCGGCTCCTCGAAGGGCGAGAACGTTCTCGTCATCGGCTCCGACTCACGCACCGACGGCAACGCGGCCCTCGGCGGCGGCGACAAGAACGCGGTCGGCCGCTCGGACACCACGTTCCTGCTGCACGTCTACGCCGACCACCGGCACGCCCTGGCCGTCTCCATCCCGCGCGACACCCTGGTCACCATCCCGCCCTGCAAGCTGCCGAACGGCAGTTGGACCGGGACACAGCAGGACACCATGTTCAACGCGGCGTTCTCCGTGGGCTCGACCGACAAGGGCAACCCCGCGTGCACCCAGAACACCGTCGAGAAACTCACCGGCATGCGCGTCGACCACACGGTCGTCGTCGACTTCAAGGGTTTCGCCTCCCTCACCCAGGTGGTCGGCGGGGTGAAGGTGTGCCTGCCGAACGACATCTACGAGAAGGACCTCAGCCCGGGCCGCGCCACCCGGGGCCAACTGCTGTTCAGGAAGGGCGAGCAGACCGTCTCCGGGAAGAAGGCACTGGACTACGTCCGTATCCGGCACGGCATCGGCGACGGCTCCGACATAGGCCGTATCAAGCGCCAACAGGCATTTGTGGCAAGCCTGTTGAAGGAGGTCAAGAGCAACGGCCTGACACCGACGAAGCTGCTCCCGCTCGCCGAGGCCGCCACGAGGTCCCTGACCGTCGACGCCGGCCTCGGCTCCGCCGAGAAGCTGATCTCCTTCGCGATGTCGCTGAAGGACATCGACCTGCACAACACGAAGTTCGTGACGCTCCCCTGGCGTTACGAGGGTGCGCGCGTCGCAGTCGTGCAGCCCGACGCCGACGAGTTGTTCGCCGCGCTCAGGGCCGACCGCACGATCGACGGCAAGAACGCGAGCGGGAAGAAGACCACCTCTCCCGGCCCCTCGCCCTCCCCTTCGAGCACCCCTGCCGCCGTCTCCGGCGCGGGCGTCGACGTCGCCGTCTACAACGGCACCACCGTCACCGGCCTCGGCGCGCGCGGCGCGGCGGAGCTCACCGCCGACGGCTTCACGGTCACCGGTACGGCGACGGCGACCGCCCAGGACCACACGGCCACGCTGGTCGAGTACGGCGCGGGCGAGGAGAGCCGGGCGGAGACGGTCGCCAAGGTGTTCCCGGGCGCCGAGCTGGAGCTGGTCACCTCGGCCGGGATCAGCGTCGTCCTCGGGCAGTCGTACGCCGACACGGCCGCGTCCACCACCTCGTCCGCGGCGGCGACACCGACCGCGCTGCCCACCGAGGTCGCCGACGGGGCACGCTCGGCCGACGACAACCCCTGCTCGAACCTGGCCTACGGCTGACGGCGGCGGCGCGTCAGCAGGCGGAGGGACAGGGCGTAAAGGGCGAGGACGGCGGTGAGCAGGAGGTAGTAGGGCGGCGCCAGCGCGGTCATGCCGAGCCGTGCGCCGAGCGGGCTCGGCGGCAGCAGCAGGCCCACGGCGCCGAGGAGGGCGGCGGCCCGGGCGACGGGTCCGGTCCCCGGGGCGCCGCGGCGGGTGCGCAGCAGCACCATCACCAGGGCCTGGGTCAGCAGGTTCTCGGTGAACCAGGCCGAGTGGAAGACGGCCCGGTCGTCGACGGCGTCCGGGCCGTTCAGCGCGAGCGCCAGAACGGCGAAGGTGGCGAGGTCGGCGACCGCGTTGAGCGCCCCGAAACCGGTGAGGAACCGCAGGAACGCCCGCGGTCGCAGCTCGGTCGGACGGTGCAGCGCGGCGGCGCCGGGACGGTCGTACGCGAAGGCGAGCTGGGCGGCGTCGAAGCAGAGGTTCTGCACGAGCACCTGGGCCGGGAGCATCGGCAGGAACGGCAGCAGCAGGCCTGCGGCGAGCATCGCCAGGACGTTGCCGAGGTTGGAGGAGAGGGTGACGCGCAGGTAGGAAGCGATGTTGGCGCTGCTGTACCGGCCGGCGGTGATCGCGTGGCCGACGGCGCCGAGGTCCTTCTCGCCGAGGACGACATCGGCGCTCTCCCGGGCCACGGCGCAGGCGGCGCGCGGCGCGATGCCCACGTCGGCGGCGCGCAGCGCGGGGGCGTCGTTGACCCCGTCCCCGAGAAAGCCGACGGTATGCCCGGCGGCCCGCAACTCGGCGACGACACGTGCCTTGTCGGCGGGGGTGCAACGGGCGTGGACGGTGGCGGTGGCGGTGGCGGTGGCGGTGGCGGTGGCGGTGGCGGTGGCGGTGGCAGCCTGACGGCCTGAATCCGGGCGCGGGTCCGGGCCGCCCGGGTCCGGGCGCGGGTCCAGGCCCGGGTCCCGGTGTCGATTCCGGCGCGGCTCCAGGTCCGGGGGCAGGTCCGGGGCCAGGTGTGGGGTCAGGCCCAGTTCGTGGCAGGCGCGGGTTGCCGTGGCCGGGTGGTCGCCGGTCAGGACGCGGATGGCGACGCCGCGGGCGGCGAGGCCGCTCAGGGCCTCGGCGGCGTCCGGGGCGAGGGCGTCGCGGAAGGCGACCAGGCCGCGGAAGGTGAGGCCGCGTTCGTCGGCGGGGGTGTAGGGGCGGGCGCGGGCGGGGAGTTCGGCGGTGGCCACGGCCAGCAGCCGCAGCCCGTCGTCCGCCTCCCGGGCGGCGAGCGCGTCCAGCCGGGTCCGCTCGCCGGGCTCCAGGACGCACCGGTCCAGTACGTCCTCCACGGCGCCCTTGACGACCAGGACGTGGGTACCGGGGCGGCGCCCTCGGACCACGGCGGTGGAGAGGCGCCGGGTGGCGTCGAACGGGACGACGTCCACACCGTCGTACGCCTCGGGCTCGGCCACCGCCTCCAGCAGGGCCTCGTCGAGGGTGTCCGGTGCGGGGAGTTCGGCGAGTTGGAGGGTCCACCAGGCGTTGACGGCGGCCCAGCGCAGCGGTTCGGGGCCGGCGCGGCCGTCGGGGCCGAGGGAGCGGTCGACGACCGGGCGGTCCCGGGTGAGAGTGCCGGTCTTGTCGACGCAGAGGACATCGATCGCGCCGAGGTCGTGCAGGGCGGGCAGCCGCCGGACGATCACCCCGTGGTCGCGGGCGAGGAGGGCCGCGCCCCGGGCCAGACAGGTGGTGACGATCACCGGGAGCATCTCGGGGGTGAGGCCGACGGCCACCGCGACGGCGAAGGGCAGGGTCTCCAGACCCCGGCCGCGCAGCGCGGCGTTCGCCATGAGGACGAGCGGCGGGGTGAGCAGCATGAACCGGATCAGCGCCCAGGAGATCCCGTGCACGGACCGGTCGAAGGCGCTCGGCCCCCGCCGTACCGGCCCGGCGAGCGCGACGGCGAAGCGGGTCCGCGCCCCGGTGGCGAGGACGACGGCGGTGGCGCTGCCCGAGGCGACGTCGCTGCCCTGGAAGCAGAGAGGGGACTCGGCGCCGGAGCCGCCCACGGGGTCCGCGGCGGACTTCGCCACCGGTGCCGACTCCCCGGTGAGGGCGGCCTGGTGCACGGTGAGGCCGCGGGCGCGCAGCAGCCGTACGTCCGCCGGGACGAGGTCGCCGGGGCCGAGCCGGATCACGTCGCCCGGCACCAGGTCGGCGACCGGGATCTCGCGGGACCGGGGCGGCGTGCCGTCGGACGTACGGCGCAGCACGGTGGCCGTGCCCGCGACCAGTTCGCGCAGCCCGGCCAGGGAGCGGCCGGCGCGGTGCTCGCCGCTCGCGCGCAGCGCGCAGCTGACCGCGACGAGGGCGAGGATCACGGTGGCGGTGCCCCAGGAGGCGACGAGGGCGGAGACGAGGCCGAGACAGAGCAGTACGGCGGTGAAGGGGTCGCGCGGTCCGCGCAGCAGGAGCCGGGGCCAGGAGGCCGGACGGGCTTCCGGAACCGTGTTCTCGCCGGTTTCCGTGAGCCGGGCGGTCGCCTCGGCGTCGGTCAGGCCGCGCGGGCCGCTCTCCAGGCGGCGGAGCACCTGCAGGGCCGTGCCGTCGGCCGAGCCGTCGTCAGAGCCGTCGACCGGGCCACCGTCAGAGACCACGGAGGCGGGCACCCGGGCGGTCGGCGCGGTCGGTCAGGCGGCCCACGGCGAGGCGTACGACATCGACGACGTCGGGGTCGTCGACGAAGTAGACCTGTCGGCGGCCCTCGCGGCGGGAGCGGACGAGGCCGGCCAGCTTGAGCTTGGTGAGGTGCTGGCTGACGGCGGGGAGCGCGCCGCCGACGCGTTCGGCGAGTCCGCTCACGTCGCTCTCGCCCTGGGCGAGCGCCCACACGATGTGCAGCCGGGCCGGGGAGGCGAGCAGCCCGAAGGTCTCGGCCGCGTGTGCGAGCACCTCGGCGGAGGGATCCTCGAACGCCACGGTGGCCTACCCCCCTCTGCGCGGTCCGGCGGAAGCGGTTCATTCTAGGACGCGGAAACCGAGCGGGAACTTCCCCGTCGGCCCGATAGTTTCTACGTTGCTGTAGAAGCAACTACATCTGGAGTGCGCATGGCCCTGTGGGACCGCATCAAGGAGTCCGCGTCGACGATGCAGACACAGTTGGAGTCGAAGAAGAACGACCTGAAGAGCGGGGCCTTCCGTGACGCGAGCATGGCCATGTGCGCCCTGGTCGCGGCGGCGGACGGCACCATCGACCCGGCCGAGCGGCAGCGTGTCGCGCAGCTGATCGCCACCAACGAGGTGCTGAAGAACTTCCCGGCCGACGATCTGCGCCGCCGTTTCGAGGAGAACCTGAACAAGCTCACGACCGACTTCGAGTTCGGCAAGGTGAGCGTGCTGCAGGAGATCGCCAAGGCGAAGAAGAAGCCGGCCGAGGCGCGGGCGGTCATCCAGATCGGCATCGTGATCGGTGGCGCGGACGGCGACTTCGACAAGACCGAGCAGGGCGTCGTGCGCGAGGCCTGCTTCACCCTCGACCTGCCGCCGCACGAGTTCGACCTCTGAGACCCGGGGGCTGTCCTCGCGGGTGCCCGCCGGCCGCCGGCCGCCGGCCCGGCATCCGCGAGGACGGACACCCGGACCGGCGACGGCTGTTGGTGAAGAATTAGCGCTTCGGGGTTCAACAACCGCCCAGCGGTGGAAAGTTGGGGCCCATGGAGCTGAACATCGATACGGAGACGGCACACTCCGCGCGGATCTACGACTACATCATCGGCGGCACGGACAACTTCCCGGCGGACCGCGAGGCGGGCGACGCGATGGTGCGGGAGTGGCCCGCGCTCCCCGTCCACATGCGCGCCAACCGCGACTTCATGAACCGCGCGGTGGGCCATCTCGCGCGGGAGGCCGGGATACGCCAGTTCCTCGACATCGGCAGCGGCATCCCCACCTCCCCCAACATCCACGAGATCGTCCAGGCCGAGGCGCCCGACGCACGGGTGGTGTACGTCGACAACGACCCGCTCGTCCTCTCGCTCTCGCGGAATCTGCTGGGCGGCACGGACGAGGGCCGCACGGCGTACCTGGAGGCGGACATGCGTGACCCGGCGGCGATCCTGGCCGCGCCCGAGTTCCGCAGGACGCTGGACCTGGGCCGGCCGGTCGCCCTCACCGTGATCGCGATCGTCCACTTCCTGCTGGACGAGCACGACGCCGTGGGCATCGTCCGCCGTCTCCTCGACCCGCTGCCCCCGGGCAGTTATCTGGCGATGTCCGTGGGTACCGCGGAATTCGCGCCCGACGAGGTGGGCCGGGTGGCCCGGGAGTACGCGGCCCGGGGGATGCCGATGCGGCTGCGTACCCACGCGGAGGCGGCGGAGTTCTTCGCGGGTCTCGACCTCGTCGACCCCGGGATCGTCCAGGTCCACCGCTGGCGTCCCGACGGCACCGGCACCGAGGTGGTCCGGGACGAGGACATCGCGATGTACGGAGCGGTGGCACGCAAGCCCTGAGCCGTCGTCAGGGATTTTGGCCGATCGTTACCTTGACGCTCTCACACATCACGATGCGGCAGCAGCGCCTCACCCCATGTGGTTGTTTACTTGACTACCGGCGGTCACACACGGTTGGCTCCGAGCCAAAGATTGCTCTGCCGCACAGCGAGGTGCAGCCCCCCATGACCACTCCCCTCCCCGTCCCGGGCTCCCCCGGATCCCCCAGATCCGGGCGCCCGGCCGTCCCCACGGCCCTGACGGCCCTGGCCACCGTCTGCTGCCTTCTGCTCGTCGGCTGCTCCGGCGGCACGGCGTCCGGCTCGGACAAGGGCACCGCGGGCCGCTCGGGCGGCCCGCTCAAGATCGCTCTGGTCACCCACGGCGCCAAGGGTGACGCCTTCTGGGAGTTGGTGCGCAAGGGCGCCGAGGCGGCAGCCGCGAAGGACGGCGTCGATCTGAGCTACGCGAGCGACGCCGACGCCGCCGCGCAGGTCTCGCTGGTGCGGGACGCGGTCCGGGAACGGGTCGACGGCATCGCGCTGACCCTGGCCAAACCGGCGGCGATGAAGGCTCCGGTGGCGGAGGCCAAGGCGGCCGGCATACCTGTGGTCGGCCTCAACTCCGGCATCGACGCCTGGCAGTCGACGGGCCTGCTGGAGTACTTCGGCCAGGACGAGAGCGTCGCCGGCCGCGCCGTGGGCGAGCGGCTCGACCAACTCGGCGCGAAGCACGCGCTGTGCGTCATCCACGAGCGGGGCAACATCGCCCTGGAGGCGCGCTGCGCGGGCGTGAAGAAGACGTTCACCGGCGAGACCGACATCCTCTACGTCGACGGGACGGACATGGACGCGATGACCGCCGTCGTGACGGCCCGCCTCCAGCAGGAGCCCGACGTCGACGAAGTCATCGCCAACGGGGCGCAGTTCGCGCTCGCGGCGGTAAAGGCGGCCGGACAGGCCGCCAGCAAGGCCAAGGTCGCCACCTTCGACCTCAACAAGGACCTGGTGGGGGCCGTCCGCGACGGCAAGGTGCAGTTCGCGGTGGACCAACAGCCTTATCTCCAGGGCTATCTGGCCGTGGACTCGCTCTGGCTCTACAAGACCAACGGCAACATCAGCGGCGGCGGGGTGTCACCCGTCCTGACGGGTCCGGCCTTCGTCACGAAGACCAACGTCGCCGACATCGCCCGATTCGCCGCCAACGGCACCCGCTGACCTGGCAGTTCCCCTGATCCGCCCACTCCCCTTCCCCCCGTTGACCGCCCAAGGACGACTATGTCTCCACGGACAGGTGCCCGCCGCCTCGGCTCGATCCGTCTCTCCCTGATCCTGCTGGCACTGGTGCCCAGCGTCACCCTCGCCGCCATGTGGGGCGTGACGACGATCCAGATGTTCTCGGAGGGGCTGCGGCTGCGCACCCAGACCGAACTGAGCCGGTCGACCGGCGCGATGGGTACCGAGGCGACACTCGCGCTGCAGCAGGAGCGAAGTCTGTCGGCCGTGTGGCTGGCCTCGCGGCCCGAGGGCTCGCGGGCAGCGCTGGACGCACAGCGCGGGAAGACCGACGCGGCCGTCGCCAAACTGGTCAGCCGGGCGGACGACATCCAGCAGGCCCCCGGCCGCGTCCGGGACCGGCTCTACTCGGTCGTCGCCTCGGTGGGCAGCCTGGAGTACTACCGGGGCCAGGTCGACGACCCCACGGACATCACCGCCGCGCAGGCGCTGGACCAGTACACCTCGATCATCGACGACCAGATCCACGGCTTCCAGGAGCTGTCCCAGGTCGACGACGGCGACCTCACCTCGCAGGCCGGTCCGCTCGTCTCCCTTGAGCACGCGGCCGAACTGGTCTCCGAGGAGGATCTGCACCTCACGCTGGCGGGGCCCAAGGGACGGATGGACGAGAAGGCGTGGGCGACGTTCGCCCAGCTGGTGAACACCCGCCGCTGGCTGGTGCAGGACCAGATCGTGCCCTCGCTCACCGGCCGCGCGAAGGAGGAGACCGAGAAGATCCTCACGAGCTACCAGTGGCAGAACCTTCAGGCCGTCGAGGACAAGGTGCTCGCGGCGCGGTCGAACCAGACCGGGAACGGCGACGTCCCGCTGCCGGACGTGCAGAAGCAGTGGCGGGCCGCGCTCGTCGATGTCTCCGACCAGTACTCGGCGCTCATCCGGCAGCAGACCGAGGCCCTGCTGACCAGCAGTGCGCAGGACGCGCGGGGCCTGCTGTTCAAGGCCGGTGTGCTGAGTGCCGGCGGCCTGGTCGCCCTGCTGCTGTGCGTGGGCATGTCCTGGCGGATCACCCGCTCGCTGTCCCGGCGGCTGCACGGACTGCGGATGGCCACACTGAGTCTCGCGCACGAAAGGCTCCCGGAGGTGGTGGCGAGGCTCGACCGGGGAGAGACTGTCGACGTGGACTCGGCGACTCCGCCGCTGGACTACGGCGGTGACGAACTCGGCCAGGTGGCCGCGGCGTTCAACACGGCGCAGCGCACCGCCGTGCACACTGCGGTCGAACTCGCCGACACCCGAAGGGGTTTCCAGAAGGTCATCCTCGGTATCGCCCGGCAGAGCCAGAACCTGGTCAACCTCCAGCTGAGCAAGCTCGACGCGCTGGAACGCCGGCACCAGGACCCGGACGTCCTCAACGGCCTGTACGAACTCGACTCCACGGCAAGCCAGTTGCGCCGCTACGAGGAGAACCTCGTCATCATCAGCGGCGGCCGGCCGGGGCGCAGCTGGTCCGAGCCGGTGGCGCTGATCGACATCCTGCGCAGTGCCGTCGGCGAGGTCGCCGAGTACCGGCGGGTGGAGGTGCACACCGAGGAGGAGGTGTGCATCGCGCCGCCCGCCGTGGCGGACGTGATCCATCTGCTGGCCGAGCTCATCGACAACGCCACCGCCTACTCGCCGGCGCCGAGCCCGGTCGGGGTACGGGCCTCACTCGTGGCCAAGGGCCTCGCGATCGAGGTCGAGGACCGCGGGCTCGGCATGTCCGAGGATGACTACGCCTCGTTCAACGCGCAGTTGGCGGTGGAGTCGAAGTTCGACGTGGTGGCGCTCGCCGACGACCTGCGCCTCGGCATGTTCGTGATCGCCCGGCTCGCCACGCGGCACGGCATCGCCGTGACCCTGCGCTCCTCGCCGTACGGCGGCACCACCGCGATCGTCCTGGTCCCGCACGACATCGTGGTCCCGGAGGCACCCGACGCCGGCTCCCCGGAGAACGCCCGCACCGGCAGGCCGAGGCCCACGGCCGCCCCGCCGCCGATGGAGGTCACGTCCGACGTGCTGCGGGCGACGGCGGACGGTCTACGGGGGATGGCGGACGGTCCGCGAGATACTGCGGACCGCCTGCGGGATACGGCCGACGGTCCGCGGGATACCGCCGACGGGATATCGGATACGGCTGTGCCGGCGTCCGAGCCGGCGGAGGGTGCGCGGCAGGCATCCGACGCGGCACGGGAGACGGCCGCCGCCTCGGCCGCCCCGTCCCCGGGACCCGGCGGGTCCGACTCCGAACGGCCCGCTCTCCCCGTACGACGTCCGTCGGCGCCGGCCCCGGCACGCACCCCTGCTGCCGACGCGGCCGACGCCGACGAGACCCGCGACCCCGGCGGTGCGGGTGAAGCCCGTGACGGTGCCGAGGCGGATGGCCAGGTGCCCGCGGCCGTGGCGGTAACGCCTCGGAACGGGACCGGACGGGCGCGTGCCGGTGGTCTCACCCCGTTGCCCCGGCGGGTGCCGCAGACCAGTCTCGCCGCCGAGTTGCGCGAGGAGTGCGGGCCCGTGGAGGAAGACGGTTTCCCCGACGACTTCAGCGCGGAGCGCGCGGCCTCTTCCCTCGCCGGATTCCAGCGCGGCACCCTGCGGGCACGCGACGACGACACGCCGCCGTCCGACCCGTCCGACCCGTCCGTCCCCGACGTCCCGGATGTTCCGGACGTCCCGGAGCAGCCGTCCACCGCTCAGACGGCTGCCGCGCAGGCTCCCGGCCCCCCGTGACCGCCGCCGGTGCCGCCCAGACCCCGACACCCCCTGCCGACCGCTCATGAAGGAAGCCGCGATGACAAGCTCGCTCCCCGCCACGAACACCCAGCTCGACCAGTTGCTCACCGGTCTCGTGGACCGGGTCGCCGACGTGAACCAGGCCGTGGTGCTCTCCGAGGACGGACTGGTGGTGAGCAAGTCCACCGGATTCCTGCGCGAGGACGCCGAACGGCTGGCGGCGACCGCGTCGGGCCTGATGAGCCTCAGCAAGGGCGTCAGCATGGACTTCCGGGGCGGCCCGGTGCGCCAGGCGCTGATCGAGATGGCCAACAGTTTCCTGATCCTCACGTCGGCCGGCCCCGGGGCCCACCTCGTCGTGCTGGCGGGCTCGAACGCGGACGTCGGCGTGGTGGCGTACCAGATGAACATGCTGGTGAAGAAGATCGGCGAGCACCTGAGCGCGGCACCGCGGACCGGCGTCGGTCCGGCTGTGCGCCACGGCGGGTGAGGTGAGCGGAGGCGACGAGGCGGGCCGGCTTGTCCGGCCGTTCACCCTGACCGGTGGACGAACGCGGCCCAGCCGCGCCGACTTCACCCTGATCACGACGGTGACCGCGGTGGACCCGCCGCCGGAGCGGGCCGTTCGGCCGCAGCCCGAGCACGGCCGGATCCTGCGGCTGTGCGCCCGGCCGATGGCCGTGGCGGAGCTCGCGGCCCATCTCGACCTGCCGGTGAGCGTGGTCGTCATCATGCTCTGCGACCTGCTGGAGGCGAGCCTGATCACGGCCCGGCCGCCACGTCCCGTCTCCGGCGCCGCGGACCTGGACCTGCTGCAGAAAGTGAGGGACGGCCTTGGCCGGATCTGATTCCACCGCCGGGGCGGTCGCGGCTCCCGACACGGTGAAGATCCTCATCGCCGGTGGCTTCGGCGTCGGCAAGACCACCATGGTCGGGGCGGTCAGCGAGATCGCGCCGCTGCGCACGGAGGAGCCGCTGACCGTCGCCGGTCTGGACGTCGACGACCTGAGGGGCATCGAGGCGAAACGGTCCACCACCGTGGCCCTCGACTTCGGCCGGATCACCATCGGCGAGGACCTGGTGCTGTATCTCTTCGGCACCCCCGGTCAGCAGCGGTTCTGGTTCATGTGGAACGACCTGGCGATCGGGGCGCTGGGAGCGGTGGTCCTGGTCGACGTGCGCAGGCCTGAGTCGAGCTTCGCGGCGATCGACTTCTTCGAGCGCCGGCGGATCACGTTCGTGGTGGGTGTGAACGGTTTCCACGGTGAACACCCTTATCCCGCGGAGGACATCAGGGAGTCGCTGGCGCTGCCCGAGCACGTCCCCGTGCTGCTGTGCGACGCGCGGGAGCGGGACTCGTGCCGGGACGTGCTGATCGCGCTGCTCGACCGGCTGATCGCCGACGTCGGGCACCGCCCCAGCCCGGCCCGCTGAGTCCCGCCCCCGTAGCAGGCTCCCGTCTCCTACTCCTGGACGAGATGTGCACGCCGTGGGCCGCCGCGCCGAAGCCGGCGATCGTCACCACGCGCGCCGGGTCCCCGGCGATGGCGATCAGATCGGGCAGCGCCCCTCCCGCGCAGTCGAACACCGCGTCCACCCCGTCGGGTGCCGGCGCGCGGACCCGTTCGACGAGCCCCGTTCCGTAGGTCGTCGGCTCCGCGCCGAGGGAGCGCAGGAAGACCCGTGGCGCGGGTTCTGTCTCGTCATCGAGCGGCTCATGGAGTTGCACCCCCGCGACCGCGGCTTCCGGGCGTACGTCGCACAGCTCCCCCGGACGCTCGACCTCACCGCCGACCGCGACCGCGCGCTGCGCCTGACTGGCCGGCACACACCCCTCAGCGGGCTCCGGCCGCCCGCAGTACCGCGGCCGTCTCGGGGTGCGGTCCGTCGGTGGCCCAGCCCAGCGGGGTCCGTCCGGTTCCGTGGTCCTCCCTCAGGCCGGGGTCGGCGCCGTGGGCGAGCAGGGCGCGGACCGTCTCCGTGTGGCCCCAACAGGCCGCCGCGCACAGGGGAGTTCCCTCGGCACCGGGGCCCGCGCTCTCCGCGTCGGGCGGGGCGCCGGCCGCGAGCAGGCGCCGGGCGATGCCGGCGGCGCCCTGAACGGAGGCCAGGTACAGGGCAGTTGTGCCGTCGCGGTCGGTGGCCGCCGGGTCGGCCCCGGCCCGCAGCAGCCGGTCGACGCCGGCGCCGTCGTCGTCGTACACCGCCGTGAAAAGGCGTTTCGTCAGTTTCTTGCGGTGTCTTCTGTTCACAGCCACCGAGACTAGGCCGGTTCTCTCCTGGAATCGCCGGATTTTTTCATGGGGCGTACACAACCGGAAGGCGGAAACCCGCCAAGGCTGTCCCAGTGATTGACCTGTTCCTCCTGCGCCCCTACTTTCTGACCGGCTCATCGAACCAGGTTCGAAATATCGACCGCAGGTATTCGTACTCGCGCACTCGCACTCGCGCTCGCACCCGTGGAGAGCACATGACCCCCAACCCCTCCCGCCGCCTGATCCTCGGCGCGGCGGCGGCCGTCCCCCTGGCCCTGACCCTCGGCACCCCGGCGGCCCACGCGGCCGACTCGGCGTACGTGATGGGCTACTTCACCGAGTCGACCTCCCTCGGTGAGGGCACCGACTACGGCCTCCATCTCGCCGTGAGCACGGACGGGCTGCGCTGGATGCCGCTCAACCAGAACAACCCGGTGGTCACGCCGACCGAGGGCGCGCTGGGGCTGCGCGACCCGTTCATCCTGCGCAAGCAGGACGGTACGTACGTGGTGCTCGCCACCGACCTCAAGGGCACCGACTGGTCGTACGTCAGCCAGTACGTGCACGTGTGGAACTCCACCGACCTGCGCACGTTCACCGGGTACCACCGGCTGAAGCTGCACGACATGAACACCCACAGCTGGGCGCCGGAGGCCTTCTGGGACGCGGGCCGGGGGCAGTACGCGCTGATCTACTCCGCCGTCAACGACAGCGGACACAACGTCATCATGGCGAACTACACCACCGACTTCGTCACCGCCTCGGCCCCCCAGGTCTTCTTCGACCCCGGCTACGACGTGATCGACGGCGACATGGCGGTGGGCGTGAACGGCGTCAACTACCTCTACTTCAAGAAGGACCAGACGCTGGTGGGCGCGCGGTCCACCTCGCTCGACCCGGGCAGCTTCACGCCCTTCACGACGGGCGTCGCGCACGGCGGCACCGAGGCCCCGACGCTGGTCAAGTCCCTTGCCTCCAGCACCTGGTGGCTCTGGGGGGACACGTACACGCCGAACGGCGTCTTCTACGCGTGGCAGTCCACCGACCTCTCCGCGGGCACCTGGACCGCGCTCGACCAGAAGACGTACACCCAGCCGGTCAACTCCAAGCACTGCGGCATCACGACGATCACCTCGGCCCAGTACAGCAACCTCGTCGCCTACTGGGGTGCGCCGGCCTGGAACCGGCTCAAGTCGTACAACTACCCGGACCGTTACGTCCGGCACGCCAACTACGTCGGCCGCATCGACACCTACCCGTTCGACCGGTACACCGACTCGGAGTGGAAGCTGGTCCCCGGCCTCGCCGACAGCACCGGGATCTCCTTCCAGTCCGTCAACTACCCGACCCGCTACCTGCGGCACTACAACTACCAGCTCCAACTCGACGTCAACGACGGCACGTCGACGTTCGCGGCGGACGCGACCTTCTACCGTACGGCGGGGCTGGCGGACTCGGGCTGGTCGTCGTTCCGGTCGTACAACAACCCGACCCGGTACATCCGGCACTCGAACTACGTCCTGCGCATCGACCCGGTCTCGACCTCCACGGAACTCCAGGACGCCACGTTCTACGTCGGCTACTGAACCGCCACCGCCCTCGTCGATCACCGGGGGCGGCCAGAAGGCCGGGGGGACGCGTCCGGAGCGGCGGGCGCCGGGCGCTGCGCGTCGGCCGGGCATCTCGCCGCCGCCGTGGGGCCGCCCCGGGCGCGAAACACCGGGCGGTGCGCCCAGGCTCCTGGGATGCGTGCGGAGGCCACCGCGGGCACGGCCCCGGCGTCGGCGGGCGCGATCAGCCCGACGACGGTCATGGGCATCGGCGGTCAGGACGACCGCGTGGCGCGGGTGCCGTACCCGGGACGGTCCCGGAGAACACAGACTCACCGTCGTCGGGCGCGGCCGGCCCGGCGACGGTGAGGGGGTGGCGGTCAGGACGAGCCGCCTGATGCGGGTGCCGTGTCCGGGAGGGGCCCGGCGGACACCGCCTCACCGTCGGCGGACGTGATCGGCCCGGCGACGGTGAGGGCGGGCGGGTCAGTCCAGGCCAGCCGACTTCAGCCAGGCCTTGGCGACGTCCAGCGGGTCCTTGCTCTCCAGCTGCACCTGGGAGTCCAGGTCGAGGAGCGTCGTCGTGTCGAGCTTGGCGGAGACCGCGTTGAGCGCGGCGACGCCCTCCTCGGAGAGCCCGCTCTTGTAGACGAGGGGCGTCACGTTCGCGAAGCCGAAGAGGTTCTCCGGGTCCTGGAGGACGACGAACTTCTCCTTGGTGATCGTCGGGTCCGTGGTGAAGATGTCCGCGGCCTGCACGGTGTTCTGCTTCAGCGCGGCCTGGGTCAGCGGGCCGCCGGCGTCGAGCGCCTTGAAGGACTTGAAGTCCAGGCCGTACACCGACTTCAGGCCCAGCATGCCCTGCTGCCTGGTCTGGAACTCGGGCGAGCCGCCGAGGACCAGGTCCTTGGCGATGTCCTTGAGGTCGGCGAGGGAGGACTCGGAGGTGAGCTTGTACTTGTCGGCGGTCGCCTTGTTGACCGTGACGGAGTCCTTGTCCTCGGCCGGGGACGACTCCAGCAGCGTCAGCTTGGAGTCGAGCTTGGCCTTCGCGGCGGCGTTCACGGTCGCGAGGGACTTCTGCTCGGCCTTCGGGTCGAGGTAGGCGAGCAGCGAGCCGTTGTACTCCGGCAGAACGGTGATGGAACCGTTCTTGAGCAGGCCGTACGTGGTCTCGCGGCTGCCGATGTTGGGCTTGTAGGACACCTTGATGCCCTTGGCCTTCAGGGCCTCGCCGTAGATGTCGGCGATCAGGATGCTCTCGGCGAAGTTGTTGGAGCCGACGACGACGGTGCCGCCGTCCGCCTTGTCTCCGGCGAGCGGGTCGGAGTTGTCGTCCGAGGAGGAGGAACATCCCGCCAGCAGAGCGGTCGTCGCGGCGAGCGCGACGACCGCCGCACCGGTGTTCCTGAGGGACCTGGACCTGCTGCTGTGGGCGTTGGAAGTCACGGTTCCGTTGTTCCGTTCCGAGCTCTGGGGGCGATGAGGAACTGGCGAGGTGGAGATGTGGAGATGTGGAAGCGAGGTGGTGGAGACGTCGGGGTCGTCCGCCGAGGTTGCCGAGGCGGTCCGAGGCCGCGGTACGGCCGGCGAGACGCCGAAACTCCATGGCCTGATCCAATCCACCCGGTTCTTCATCAGTCAAGTGCAGACCTGTTACCGATTGGATTCGATTCATGGTCACTTGTGCATTGTTTGGAAGCGCTTCCTGGGGTTTTCGCGGGCGCTTCGTAATGGATTCTTGACACTGGGCAACGTGCCCGGTCGATCAAAGAAGCGATATCGTCGCCGGAGTTGGCGTCGGCCACGGCGGTGTGCGGGGGCCGCCGAGGTGCCGTTTCGTTCACATTCGGCCACACGCGTGCAGCGGCACGCCCGCAACACCCCCTTGAAGGAGGCCCGGTGTCCACGAAACAAGTGGACGCGCCTGCCCGGTCGGCAACCCCGGCACCGCCACCGCCTTCCGCGCGCGGGGGGCTGCGGGGATTCGCCGACCGATGGCCCTTCCAGCGCAAGCTGAACATCCTCGTCGGTATCCCGCTGTCGGTCATCGCGCTGCTGCTGACGTACCTGATCGTCGACCTGGTGCAGGAGTCGAACAATGCCCGCGAGGCCGCCCAGCTGGTGCGTGACAGCGCCCAGGTGGCGAAGCTGGTCGCCGACCTCCAGGACGAGCACCAGCAGGCGATCCTGCTCTCGGTGCGGCACGAGGCGTCCTTCGACGGCGGCACCCCCTCGACCGACGGCTACCGGCAGACGCAACGCGCCGTGGACGCGCAGGTCAAGAAGGTGGTCGACGCGTTCGGCGGCCGGCTGCCGGACACCGAGGCGCAGGCGCTGCGGGAGGTCGAGGGCCTGACCGGCCTGCGGGAGACCATCGAGCAGGGCTATCTGCCCGCCGACAACATCGACCCGGCCTACACCGGCGCCTCCAAGGCCCTCATCGACGGACTGGGCCTGGACCGCAACTCCTCGCTGGCCAGCACCTTCACCGGCAACCTGCTCGACTCGCTGCTGCGGGCCGACGCCGCCCACGGCGCCTACGAGACCGGCGTGTTCTCCGCCCGCACCGGCGACAGCAACGCGCTCATCGAGTTCACCGGCGCGGTCGGCTCCTACGAGCTGTTCACCTACCAGGCCGAGCGCTTCGACCGGTTCGCCAGTGACGCGCAGTCCGAGCGGCTCGGCGGTATCGAGCACAACACCTCGCAGGCCGCCATCAGCCAGTACTACGCCGAACTGGCCGTCGACCCGAGCGCGTTGCAGGCCGACTCCCAGGCGGATATCCGTGCCGCGTTCCGCGAGGCGCTCGACTCGTACCCCGACTTCAGCGCGCAGGCGAAGACCCGGCTGAAGATCACCACCTCGCTCATCGACCAGATCGCCGACCGGGCCGACGACGCCGCCCGCAGCGCGCAGTGGCGCGCGGTCCTGCTGCTCAGCCTGGCGCTGTTCTGCTTCACGATGTGGATCACGTTCGCCGTGCTGGTGCGCCGTTCCGTGGTCCGGCCGGTGCTGGCGCTGACCGGGGCCGCGCAGGAGGTCGCCGACATCGCCGGGCGCGAGCTCGCCCGGGTCGCCGACGACGACGCCGAGGAAAGCGGTTCACCCCGGCTGCGCGAGCTGCCGGTCACCGCGGACGACGAGATCGGTGAGCTGGCCGAGGCGTTCAACAACGTGCAGACCACCGCGGCGGCGCTGCTGGAACGCCAGGTGCTCAGCCGTCGCAACGTCGCCGAGATGTTCGGCAACGTCGGCCGCCGTGTCTCCAACCTGACGACCCGCCAGCTCGCGTTGATCGACGCGGTGGAGCGCGGCGAGACCGACCCGGCGCTGCTCGCGCGTCTCTACTCCATCGACCACATCGCGGTCCGGCTGCGCCGCAACGCCGACAGCCTGATGCTGCTGGCCGGCATCCGCGAGACCGTCCTGGACTCCGGCCCGACCGAACTCACCAACGTGGTGCGCGCGGCGCTCGGCCAGATCGAGGGCTTCCAGCGGGTACGGCTGCACGCCGGCACCGAGACCATGATCGAGCCCGACATCATCGGCGACCTGACGCTGATGATCGCCGAACTCCTCGAGAACGCCGTGTCGTTCTCGCCCGAGGGCAGCCCCGTCGAGGTCCGGGTCGGCTCCGACCCGGACGGCGCGTCGATCACCGTCTCCGACCACGGCCTGGGCATGAGCGCCGAGCGCCTCACCGAGGAGAACGCCCGCCTGGTGCGCCGCGAACGCCTCGACCTGGTCCCGACGAAGGTGCTCGGCCTGTTCGTGGTCGGCGCGCTGGCCCGCCGCTGGCGCATCGACGTCACCCTGTCCCGTACACCGGGCGGCGGTGTCACCTCCGAGGTGCGGATCCCGGCCACGCTGCTGCTGACCCTCAGCGGGATCGGTGCGGCGTCCGGTGCCCCGCACACCGCCGGTGGACCGCTCCCCGCCCCGTCGGCTCCGGCCGCCGGTCCCTCCCGCGCGTCCTCCGTCCCGGTGGGCACGGCCGAGGACGACGCCTCGCTGCCCCGCCGGGTGCCGCGCCGCGACCAGCCGTCCTGGGCCGAGCCCGACGAGCCGGCACCGGTACCGGCGGCGACGGCGGACGCGGTCGGCGCGGCAACGGGCTCGGGAACAGGCTCGGAAACGGTTTCGTACGACCGTACGATCGTCGCCGCTTCCCATGACCACTCCCAGGACCACTCGGCCACGTCCGCCGGCGCCTCGGCGGACACCGGCTACGGAGCTGCGGGGTCCACCGCGAACGGCGACCGCGCGGCGGCGGAGCGTTCGGCCCACAGCCGTACGCCCGAGCCCCCGACGCTCCCCCGCCGCACCGGCGGCGCACCGCAGCCCCCGGCGCGCACGACCCCCGCTCCGGCGCCCGGCGCGGAAGCGGCGCGGCCCGGAACCGTACAGCCCGGTACCGCGCCGTCCGTCCCGCGTACCCGTGTCGGAGAGACCGCGTCCGGCGCCCGCGCGGGCGGCCCGGCGGCTGTTTTCGCCTCGGGCGACGACGGTCCCCGTCCGCTGCGGCGCCGGGTCCGGGGAGCCACGCTGCGGACGACCGTGGACGCCTCCGCCCAGGCCGCCCGGCAGCCCGCCAAGCCCGCCGACGCGGACGAGGTGCGCAGCGAGCTCGAGGAGTTCGAGGCGGCCGTGCGACGCGCCCATCTCGACACGGGCGAGCACCCGAGCCCCGGCGATCGTCCGAGCGCCCCGTACGACCGGCGTGAGCGTCATGACGGGAACGGCGGGCAGCAGCACGACCAGTTCGACGGACACGACCGGCACGACGGTAACGACCGACGGGTCCCGGACGACCACCGGAACCCCCCGCACCACCAGAACCACCTTCCGGAAGGAGCCGAGCAGTGAGCACGTCGACAGGTGAGACCCCCACCTCAGACGCCACGCCGACCGACCTGCGGACCGCCGCAGCCGACTTCACGTGGCTGCTCAACCGTTTCGCGACCGAGACGGCGGGCGTCGTGGACGCCATCGCGGTGTCCTCCGACGGTCTGCTGATCGCCGTGTCGGAACTGCGTGAGCACGCCGACTCCGAGCGGCTGGCCGCCATCGTGTCCGGCATCACCAGCCTGGCCGCGGGCGCCTCCGGCAACTACGGCCTGGGCGGTCTGAACAAGGTCATCATCGATCTGGAGGGCGGCCATGTGCTGGTCTCCGCGATCGGCAGCGGCGCCGTGCTCGGCGTGGTCACCGACAAGGAGGCCAAGCTGGGCAACATCGCCTACGAGATGACGGTGTTCGCCAACCGCGCCGGCGCCGCGCTGAGTCCGCAGCTCGTACTGGAGCTGAAGAACAGCGTCGGCGTCACCAGGACGCGCTGACCGCCGGCGACTGCAGAGGAAGCGAACATCGATGGCGGACGGCCGCACCCCGAGCGGCGCCGACGAGGACGATCCCCTCGTCCGGGCCGGCCCGGTCAGCCCCGCACCCGCCGTCCGGCCCTTCCTGGTGACCGCCGGCAGGGTCGCGGGCGCGGGCGAGACCGCGTCCGGCCGGACGATGCCCGTCGAGACCCAGCTGGTGGCCACCACCGGCGGGCTCGCCGCGCTCGACCGGCTCGCGTTCGAGCAGCACGACATCGTCGCCGCCTGCCGGGTGCCGCAGTCCATCGCGGAGATCGCGGCCAGGCTGCGGCTGCACCTCAACGTGGTGCGTGTTCTCGCCGAGGACCTGCGGTCGGCGGGGCAGTTGTCGGTGCACGTGCCCGACTCCGGCGTCACCCATGACGCGTCCGTCCTGCGCAGGGTTATCGATGGCCTCAGGGCCATCCCCGACTCCCGGGGGGTACTCCGTGACTCCGACTGAACCGCTCGTCCGGCATCATCCGGCCGGGCAGGCCGCCGTACGCCCGCCGCTGCCGGTGAAGCTGGTGATCGCGGGCGGCTTCGGCGTGGGCAAGACCACCGCCGTCGGCTCGATCTCCGAGATCGAGCCGCTGACCACCGAGGCGGCCATCACCGAGGTCGCGGCGGGGGTGGACGACCTCAGCCACACCCCGCGCAAGACCACCACCACGGTCGCGATGGACTTCGGCTGCATCACCATCGACCCGACCCTGAAGCTGTATCTGTTCGGCACGCCCGGGCAGGAGCGCTTCGGTTTCATGTGGGACGACCTCGTGGAGGGCGCGGTCGGCGGTCTCGTCATCGTCGACACCCGCCGGCTCGACGACTGCTACGCCGCCGTCGACTACTTCGAGCACAAGCAGATCCCGTTCGCCGTCGCCGTGAACGCCTTCGACGGTTCGGTCGCGCACACGCTGGAGGAGGTCCGCTGGGCCCTCGACGTCTCCGAGGGTGTCCCGGTCCTGGTCTTCGACGCGCGTGAGCGCGGCTCGGTGCGGGACGCGCTGCTGGTCGTCCTCGAACAGGCGCTGGCCCGCACGGAGAAGTGACACGAGAAGGCCCTCCCGCGTCATGTGACACGTGACGCGGGAGGGCCTTCTCGGTAGGTGCGGCAGGCTAGTTGCTGCGGCGTACCCCCGGTGACACCGCCGCCCGGGCCGCCGCCCAGAACAGTCCGAGGGTGGCGAGGGCCATGAGGGCGACCAGGGTGGCGCCGCCGACGACCTTCTCGTAGTTGCGCTGGTAGAGGCCGTCGACGATGTAGCGGCCGAGGCCGCCGAGGCCGACGTACGCGGCGATGGTGGCCGTGGAGACGATCTGGATGGCCGCCGAGCGCAGACCGCCGAGGATCAGCGGGAGTGCGACCGGGAGTTCCACCTGGAGCAGGATCCTCGGTTCCGCCATGCCGATGCCCCGCGCCGCGTCCACCGGGGACGGGTCGACGGAGCGCACCGCCTCGTAGGTGGTGACCAGGATCGGCGGGACGGCGAGGACGACCAGCGGGATCATCACGGGCAGCAGGCCGAAGCCCTCGATCATGACGATGAGCACCAGCAGGCCGAAGGTGGGCAGCGCCCGGCCCGCGGTGGCGATCAGGGAGAGGACGTTTCCGCCGCGTCCGTAGTGCCCGGTGACCAGGCCGATCGGCAGTCCGATCAGGGCGGCGAGGCCGAGTGCCTCCAGGGAGTACCCGAGGTGTTCGAGGAGCCGGGTGGGGATGCCGTCGTAGCCCTGCCAGTGGGCGCTGTCGCTGAAGAAGTCGTTGACGTAGTTGAGGACGTTCACCGGGCCGCGGCCTCCTTGCGGGTACGAGTGGTGCCCGACCCGCTCGGCATCCAGGGGGTCAGCAGGAGGCGCACGCCGACCAGCAAGGCGTCCAGGAGGACCGCCAGGACCGCCGTGGTGATCACGGAGTTCCAGGCGAGTTCCGGTCGGTTGTAGATCTGCGCGTCGTGCAGCAGGTTGCCGAGCGCGCCCTGGTTGCCGATCAGCATGCCGACGCTGACCAGGCTGATGCTGGAGACCGTGGCCACCCGCAGCCCGGCGATGATCGCGGGAACCGCGATCGGCAACTGGACCTGGATGTAACGGCGTACGGGTCCGAAGCCCATCGCGGTCGCGGCGGCGAGCGTCTCCTGCGGCACCGAGCGCACGCCGTCGACGATCGCCGGGACCAGGACGACCAGGCTGTAGACGGTGAGCGGGATCATCACCGTGAGTTCGGTCTGGCCGGTGTAGTCGATGAGGACGACGAAGAAGGCGAGCGACGGAACGGCGTACAGCACGGTCGTCACCCACAGCACGGGCGGGTACAGCCAGCGCAGCCGCACGCACAGCTGGGCGATCGGCAGTGCGAGCACCAGGCCCCCCAGGACCGGCAGCAGGGCCTCGCGCAGATGCAGCACGATGAGACCGAACCAGTCGTGCTGGAGGTCGCTGGGGATGTCGAAGAAGCGGTTCATCGAAGGGCCTTCGACTCGCTCGCGCCGCTCGCGCCCGCACCGGCCTCGTGCGCGCCGCGGATCGCCTCGCCGATGGCGGTCTGCGAGATGACGCCGGTGGCGCGGCCCTCGCCGTCCACGGCGACGGCCCAGCCGGTGGGTGACAGTACGGCGCAGTCGAGGGCGGCGCGCAGCGAGTCCTCGCCGGCCACGAACGGCCGTCCGTACGGGAGGAGCCGGGCGGTGTCGACGCTCCCCGCGGTGAGCTCCTCCGGCGGGCTCCAGCCGAGCGGCTTGCCGTCCAGGCCGGTGACGAGGACGTACGGGGTGCCGGTGGTGGCACGGGCGATCTGCTCGGCGGTGGCGTCGACGGCGACGATCGGCGCGGTGAGCAGGTCGAGCCCGGCGGCGGAGAAGAAGGAAAGCCTCCGGATGCCGCGGTCGGCGCCCAGGAAGTCCTCGACGAACGCGTCGGCGGGGTCGGACAACAGCTCGGCGGGCGGCGCGAATTGGGCCAGCTTGCCGCCGGTGCGCAGTACGGCGACCATGGTGCCGAGCTTGACGGCCTCGTCGATGTCATGCGTGACGAAGACGATGGTCTTGCCCAACTCGCCCTGGATGCGCAGGAGTTCGTCCTGGAGGCCCTTGCGGACGACGGGGTCGACGGCGGAGAACGGCTCGTCCATCAGCAGCACGGGCGGGTCGGAGGCGAGCGCGCGGGCCACACCGACACGCTGCTGCTGACCGCCGGAGAGCTGGTAGGGGTAGCGCTTCGCGAGCGAGGCGTCGAGCCCGACGCGCTCCATCAGCTCCCGTGCCCGCGCCCGTGCCTTGTCCTTGCTCCAGCCGAGCAGCCGGGGCACGGTGGCGATGTTGTCGATGATCGTGCGGTGCTGGAAGAGCCCGGCGTTCTGGATGACGTAACCCATGGAACGGCGCAGGGTGTTGACCGGCTCCTGCCGGGTGTCCTTGCCGTCGATGGAGATAGTGCCCTCGCTGAGCTCCACCATCCGGTTGATCATCCGCAGCGTGGTCGTCTTGCCGCATCCCGAGGGGCCGACCAGGACGGTGATCGCGCGGTCCGGTATGTCCAGGGACAGCCGGTCGACCGCCACCGTGCCGTCCGGGTACCGCTTGGTGACTGAATCTATCCGTATCAAAGCGCCGAATACCCTTCGGGTCTGGCAATTTCTGCCCGCTCTCGACCGCGCGAGTTCGGGTCGTTGCGGGAAGAGTCTAGACCGGTCGTGTTGCGGCTGTTTTGACGGGCGCGACCTGTGCTTCCCCCGTTACCTCTGTGCGTGACCTGTGAGTCCGCTGATTCTCACTTTCCGCTCAGAAGCGGCTAAGGGATCCCCCAGACAGGCCCCGGATCGTCAGGGCCATGAACGAAACGAACGCGGGAGGCGTCCGGCGCCGGTCGGTCGAGATCGTGGTGCCGGTGTACAACGAGGCACACGTCCTCGCCGACAGCATCGGCCGTCTCCACGCACACCTCGAAGAGTCCTTCCCGTTCCCGTTCCGCATCACGGTCGCGGACAACGCCAGCACGGACGCCACCTGGAGCGTGGCGACCGGCCTGACCCTGCGGCTCCCCCACGTCCACGCCCGGCGTCTGGAGGAGAAGGGCCGCGGACGCGCCCTGAACCACGTGTGGTCCCGTTCCACGGCCGACGTCGTCGCGTACATGGACGTCGACCTGTCCACCGGCCTGGAGGCGTTCCTGCCGCTGGTCGCCCCGCTGCTGTCCGGCCACAGCGACCTCGCCATCGGCACCCGGCTGCACCACCAGTCGGCCGTGACCCGGGGCGCCAAGCGGGAGTTCGTCTCGCGTTCCTACAACCTCCTGCTCAAAGCCGGTCTCGGCGCCCGCTTCTCGGACGCGCAGTGCGGTTTCAAGGCCGTGCGCACCGACGTCTTCCGGGCGCTGGCCCCGCACATCGAGGACACCGCCTGGTTCTTCGACACCGAACTGCTGGTCCTGGCGCAGCGCAACAGGCTGCGCGTCCACGAGGTGCCGGTCGACTGGACCGACGACCCCGACAGCCGGGTCGACATCGTCCGCACGGCCGTCGACGACCTCCGGGGCATGGGCCGCATGCTCCGTTCCACCCTCACCGGCCGCACCCGGATCCCCGCCGTCCCCCGCCGCAGAAGCACCCCGCTGGTGCCCGCCGCGCGCACCGCCCCCGCCCTCGCCCCCGTCGCCGTCCCGTCCGCTCACCTGGAGTACGCGTCATGACGACCCTCGCCCCGCCGCCCGCCGCCGTCCAGGAGGACGGTCCCCGCCACCGGTCCGCGCCGCCCTCCAGGAGCGGCCTCGTCCGGCGCCTGTTCACCGGCGCCCCGGACGACCCGCGCTGGGCCCGCCCGGCCCTGTGGGCGATCCTCGTCCTGGCCACCGCCCTGTACGCCTGGAACCTGTCCTCCATCACCGGGAACACCTTCTACGACGCGGCCGTCTACTCCGGCACCAAGAGCTGGAAGGCGTTCTTCTTCGGCGCGCTGGACGCCGGCAGCTTCATCACGGTCGACAAACCACCGTTCGCCCTGTGGGTGATGGGCCTGTCCGCCCGCGTATTCGGTTACGGCACCTGGCAGTTGATGCTGCCGATGGTCGCGACCGGCGTCGGCTCGGTGGCGCTCCTGTACCGCCTGGTGAAGCGCGACTTCGGCGTGGTCGCGGCGACGGTCGCGGCGCTCACCCTGACCCTCACCCCGATCACGGTCGCCATCACCCGCGACACCAACCCCGACCCGATCCTCGTCCTGCTGATGCTGCTGGGCGCCGCCGCGCTGCTGAAGGCCGTGCGCACCGGCCGCACGATGCCGCTGGTGTGGTCCGGGGTCGCCATCGGCTTCGCGTTCAACACCAAGATGATGCAGGCGTACGTCGTCCTGCCCGTGTTCTTCCTGGTCTATTTGTGGGCCGCGAACGCCTCCCTCGGCCGCCGTATCCGCAACCTGGCCGTCGGCACGGTCGCGCTGGTCGTCTCCAGCGCCTGGTGGATGGTGGTCGTCGACCTGATCCCGGCCTCCTCCCGCCCCTACATCGGCGGCTCGACCGACAACACGGTCTGGGACCTGGTCATCGGCTACAACGGCTTCGGCCGTATCTTCGGGGCGAGTTCGTCGGTGGGCTCGGCCGGCAACGGCGCGAGCTTCGGCGGCGAGGCGGGCCTGTACCGCATGTTCAACGAGATCATGGGCGGCCAGATCTCCTGGCTGATCCCGTTCGCGCTGATCGCCCTGATCGGCGGTCTGGTCCTGCGCGGCCGGGCCCCGCGCACCGACGCGAAGCGGGCGGCCCTGCTGCTCTGGGGCGGCTGGTTCGTCCTGCACTACCTGACCTTCGCCCTCGCCGAGGGCACCTTCCACCCGTACTACGTCACCGCCATGGCCCCCGGTATCGCGGCCCTGGCCGGCGCGGGCGGGGTCATGCTGTACGGCGCCTTCCGTGAGCGTGCGGCGGCGAAGTGGGGCTGGGTGCTGCCGGCCGCCGTCGCGGCGAGCGCGGTCTGGGCGGTCGTCCTGCTCCAGCGGGTCTCCGGATCCGGGATGCTGTATACAGTCGCCGAGATCCTGGTGGCGGTCGCCGGTGCGGTCGCCGTGCTCGGTCTGCTGGTCGGCCGGTTCACCCGGCGGCACCGGCTGATGGGCGTCGCGGCCCTCGCGGCGGTCGTCGCCCTGCTGGCCGGCCCGGCCGCCTACTCGGTCTCCGCGGCGACCTCCAGCACCAACGGCACCAACCCGACGGCCGGCCCCGGCACCGGTGGGATGGGCGGCATGGGCGGCGGTGGCGGAATGGGCGGCGGCCAGCGGCCCAGCGGTGACGGCGGCCCGGGCACGAGCAGCTCCTCCGGCAGCTCGAGCACCTCCGACGGCCAGTCGACGGGCCGGCCGCCGTCGGGCAGCGGCTCCGAGTCCACGTCCGAGAACGGCACCACTTCCGAGAACGGCACCGCGTCCGAGAACGGCACCGCGTCCGAGAACGGCACCGCGTCCGAGACCGACGGCGGGCAGACGGGCGGCGGCGGTGGCATGGGCGGTGGCACCCAGGTCAGCTCCGCGATGATCAGCTATCTGGAGAAGAACCAGGACGGCGCCACCTGGCTGGTCGCGGTCGCCACCGACCAGACCGCGTCCTCGATCATCCTGGAGTCGGGTCAGCCGGTCATCTCCATGGGCGGCTGGTCGGGCAGCGACGACGCGATGACCCTCGCCAAGCTGAAGAGCCTGGTGAAGGCGGGCAAGCTGCACTACATCGTGATCAGCGACAGCGGTCAGGGCTCCTCGAACTCCGAGATCTCCACCTGGGTGAAGAAGAACGGCACGGCCGTCTCGGACTACAGCGGCCTGTACCGCCTGGACGCCTCCGACGTCGGCTGACCGTACGACGACGCACAGCACCCCCGGCCATGAGCGGCCGGGGGTGCTGTCGTGTGCGGTAACCGGTTACGCGGCCACCGCCCCCGCCCCGGCCGTCGGGAAGCCCGGCGTGCGCAGGACCCCGCCGCCCGTGACGACGGCGTACACCTCGCAGCCCGCCCGCGACGCCGCCCACTCCACGCCCTCCGCGCCCAGCGCGAACGCGGCGGTGGCGACCGTGTCCGCCAGGGTGAGGGTCGGGGCGACGACGGTGAGGCTGGTGAGCCCGGTGGCCGGGCGGCCGGTGCGGCCGTCGAGGATGTGGTCGCCGCGCTCGTAGCGGGCGGAGGTGGCGACCGCCGCGTCGGTGAGGTCGAGGACGGCGCAGAGCTTGTCGGCGAACTCGGGGTGCCGTACGCCGACCCGCCAGGGTCCGCCGGAGACGACCACGTCGCCGCCGGCGTTGAGGCAGAACCGGCGCAGCCCGGCGTCCGTCAGCAGCCGCGCCGCCCGCTGCACCGACCAGCCCTTGACGACCGCGCAGGGGTCCAGGCCCCGGCCGGGCAGCCGTACGTCGAAGGCGCCGCCGGTGGCGACGCGGTACTCCTCGCACAGGTCGAGCACCTCGGCGAGGTCGGTACCGACCTCGGCGAGCGACAGCTCGCCCCGGTCGAGCCGGGACACCTCGCTGCCGGACTTGAACGGACTGAACCGCTCGTCCACCTCCCGCAGCCACGCGAAGACGGCGTCCGCGGCCCCCTCGGGGACCCGCTCGTCGTCGATGCGCAGCGACACCGGGAAGCCCATGACGTGCTCGACCCTGTGCATGTCAGGCGCCCTTCGCGTCGATCGCGGCCTGGAGCGACTCCTTGTAGCCGTCGCTCGTGATGGTCGCGCCGGACACCGTGTCGATGTCCGCGCTCTGCGCCTCCAGCGTCTCCGCGATCAGCTTCGGCACCGCCGCCGTCGTCTGCGGATGGTTGGGCTGCTTCAGCATCTTCACGGCCGAGATCTTGTCGCCGTCGAAGGTCACCTGGACCTGGACGTCGCCCTTCTCCGTGTTCACGGTGGAACCGGCGACCGTCTGGGACGTACTGGCCGAGGGGGACGCCGACGCGGCAGCCGCCTCCTGGTCGATGGCCGCCTGGAGGGACTCCCGGTAGCCGTCGCTCGTGATGGTCGCGCCGGACACCGTGTCGATGTCCGCGCTCTGCGCCTCCAGCGTCTCCGCGATCAGCTTCGGCACCGCCGCCGTCGTCTGCGGATGGTTCGGCTGCTTCAGCATCTTCACGGCCGAGATCTTGTCGCCGTCGTAGGTGATCCGGACCTGGACGTCGCCCTTCTCGGTGTTCACGGTCGTACCGGTGAACGTGCTCGTCCCGGAGGAGGAGGTGGAAGGCGTCGTCGACTCGGCGGCGGGCGTCGTGGTGGACGTGGAGCCCGTGGAGGGCTCGTAGCGCCAGACGGGGATCAGGCCCACCACGCTCAGGACCAGGACGGGTATGGCTCGCTTCATGTCTCTCTCATCCCGCCAGGCTGAAGCGTTCGAAGTGGATCTGCTGCTTGGGCACGTCCAGCTCGCTCAGGGTGCCCAGCACCGCGTTCATCATCGGCGGCGGCCCGCACAGGAAGACGTCCCGCTCGGCGATGTCCGGCACGAGGGCGGCCAGTTCGCGCGGCGCCAGCCGGTCCGGCACCGGCGGTCCGGTCACCAGGTGCAGCTCGGCGCCCTTGGCGACGGCCAGTTCGCGCAGCTCGTCGTAGAGGACGGCGTCGCGTTCGCCGCCGACCCGGTAGACGACGACCGCGTGGCCGTGGATCTCCTCCAGGAGTGCCCGGATGGGGGTGACGCCGACGCCGCCGGCGATGAGCAGGGACTCGGGGCGGGTGCGGTGCATCGCGGTGAAGGCGCCGTAGGGGCCCTCGGCGAAGACACGGGTGCCGGGCTTGATGTGACGCAGGCCGGCCGAGCCGTCGCCGGCCGCCTTGGCGGTCAGACGGAGCCGGGTGCCGTCGGGAGCGGCGGACAGGGAGAAAGGATTCGCCTGCCACCAGCGGTCCTTGGTGAGGAACCGCCACAGGAAGAACTGGCCGGCCCGGGCGGGCAGCCGGTCCAGGTCACGGCCGGTGATGTAGACGGACACGACGTTGTCCGACTCGGGGACGACCGCCTCGACGCGCAGCTGGTGACGCCAGTTGCGCCACAGCGGCAGCACCATGCGGCCCAGGACCACCGAGCCGAGGGCGACGCCCCAGACCGCGTACCAGTAGGCGGTCGCGGCGGAGGACGCGGTGAACGTCGTACCGACGGCGACCTGGTGGGTGAAGGCCAGCACCACGGCGACGTACGTGTACAGGTGGATGAAGTGCCAGGTCTCGTAGGCGAGCCGGCGGCGGGCCCAGCGGGCGGAGACGCCGCCGATGACCAGGATCAGCACCAGGGCGACGGCTGCGCGCAGCACGCCCTCGACGGTCTCGGCGAGGTCGACGAGCTGGCTGACCGGGTCCATGGACGAGGAGTCGGCATAACCGAGGGTGATGAACACCACATGTCCGACCAGCGTCCACAGCAGGCCGAAGCCGGTCCAGCGGTGCCAGTTGGTCAGCCGGTCCATGCCGATACGGCGGTCCAGCCAGGGCAGCCGGGCCACCAGCAGCAGCTGGAACGCCATGAGCAGCGCGCCGTACAGACCGGCGAAGCGGCCGATCACGACGAGCGCGTTGGAGGCGAAGCCCGCCTGGACTGCGAAGAGGGTCACGACGGCCGCGTTCGCGGCCAGCACGGCGTACAGGCCGGTGCGGGCCACTACTTTGGGACGTATCGCCGTGGGGGGTACGGGAGGCGATTGGACGGTCGTCACGGACGGAAACTCCTAGATCGGTTCCTCAGAACACAGAGCTTCTCCGTGCCGCGCTGTCGATTTCCTGTCGTACAACTTTCAAGAGCTTATCGATCTGTGCACGGGAGTAGACGCGGGTCTGGCGCCGGGAGCCGGGTGACGCACTATGGGCGAGTGGAAAAAGTTCGCCTCCTCGTCGTGGACGACGACCCGCCGATCGCCGATCTCGTGGCGACGGTCGCCAAGTACGAGGGCTGGGACGCGGTCACCGCGAACTCCGGTGAGGAGGCGCTGCGCCGCGCCGCCGACTTCCATCCGGACATCGTGGTGCTCGACCTGATGCTGCCCGACATCGACGGTTTCGGGGTGCTGGACCGGCTGCGGCAGTCCGGGACCATGGTGCCCGTGGTGTTCCTCACGGCCCGTGACGGGGTCGCCGACCGGGTGGCGGGGCTGACCCGCGGCGGGGACGACTACCTGGTGAAGCCGTTCGCCGTGGAGGAGCTGATGGCTCGGCTGCGGACCGTGCTGCGGCGCAGCACCGGCCCCGGTTTCCAGCGCTCGGTGCTGCGGGTCGCGGACCTCACCATGGACGAGGACACCCGGGAGGTGCGCCGCGCCGGGAAGCTGCTCACGCTCACCCCGACCGAGTACGAGGTGCTGCGCTATCTGATGCGCAAGTCACCGACCGTGCTCACCAAGGCGCAGATCCTCGATCATGTGTGGGAGTACGGGTTCGGCGGCCGGTCGAACGTCGTGGAGCTGGTGGTCAGCCGGCTGCGCCGCAAGCTGGAGCCGACCGGCGACGACCCGCTGATCCAGACCGTACGAGGCTTCGGATACGTCATCCGGCAGGCGGCCGAGTGAGCCGAGTGAGCCGCCGGCTGCGGGGGACCTACCGCAGGATGCGGCTGGGCACCCGGCTGGCGCTGGGCCTCGGCGTGCTGGCCCTGGTGGTGTTCGCCGTCGTCGGCACGGCCCTGACGACCTACATGCGGGACTATCTGTCCGCCCAGCTCAACGACCAGCTCGCGCTCGCCCAGGTCGCCCAGTCCAAGAGCATCGCGGACTCCGGCACGCTGACCGGCAAGAAGTACTTCCGCTGGTACTACGCCGTGTACGACGTGCGCGGCGGCAAGCCCGTGCTGCGCAAGCCCGAGGACCCCGCCGACATCCCCGAGGACGTCGACGACCTCACGGCCCTGGCCAGGGCGCAGACCGTCGCCGGCACCGAGGTCCTGCGCACCGACCACCTCTCGGGCGAGGGCGCCTACCGGCTGCGCGCCTGCGAGGTGGAACCCGGTGTGGTCCTGGTCAGCGGCGCGCCCATGGACGACATCGAGAACACGGTCACCCGGCTGATCACGGTCCAGGTCGTCGCCTTCGGCCTGGCGCTGCTGGCCCTGGTGGTGTTCGGGCGGGCGATGCTGCGGCGCGGTCTGAAACCGCTGAGCGACATGGCGCACACCGCGCACGGCATCACCTCCCACGACCTGACCGAGTCGGCCTCCCGGCTCCCGCTGCGCGCGGACCGCCCGGGCGGCGGCCCGGAGGTGGAGGAGCTGCGCACGGCCTTCAACACGATGCTGGAGCACATCGACGACTCCCTCGCCGTCCGTGCCAAGGCCGAGCAGCGGCTGCGGCGCTTCGTCGCGGACGCCTCGCACGAGCTGCGCACCCCGCTGATGTCGGTACGCGGTTACGCGGACCTCTTCCAGTACGCCGCCGCCAACGCCCCCGAGGAGCGCGACAAGCACCTGGCCCGGCTGCGCGCCGAGGCGGCCCGGATGGGCGTCCTCCTCGACGACCTGCTGCTGCTCGCCCGCCTGGACGCGGCGGAGGTGGAGGCACCGCTGCGGATGGAGGCGGCCGACCTGGTGGAACTGGCCGGCCAGGCCGCCGACGCGTTCCGGGCGAGCCACCCCGGGCATCCGCTCACGGTGACCCCGGGTCCGGCGGCCGTACCGCTGCGCATGGACCCGCACCGCATCCGGCAGGTTCTGGACAACCTCCTCACCAACGCGGCCGTGCACACGCCGCCCGGCACTCCGGTGTCGGTCGAGGTGGCCGTCTCCGCGTCCACGGCGCTCGTCCGCGTCGCCGACCGGGGGCCCGGCATCCCGCCCGGCGACCGCGACCGGGTCTTCGACCGCTTCTACCGCATCGACAAGGCCCGCAGCCGCGACCGCGGCGGCAGCGGCCTCGGCCTCTCGGTGGCCCGCTCCCTGGCCCGCGCCCACGGCGGCACCCTACGACTGGGCGAGGGCCCGGGAGCGACGGAGTTCACACTGACGCTGCCCCGGGGCCCGGTTTCGGGGTAGGCCCACCGCGGCCGAGCACGTCGGGACGGGGTCCTCGGGGCGGAAGGATCCTCGGGACGGGGCCTCGGAGCGGGCGGATCCTCGGGACGGGTCCTCGGAGCGGGCGGTTCCTCGGGACGGCGCGCCCTCGCGACGGGCGGGCCTTCGCAACAGGCGGACCTCGGGCGGGCGGCCCTCGCCACCGGCAGACCTCCGGAACAGGCGCACCCCCGCGACGAGCGGGCCTTCGCAACAGGCGGGCCTCGGGCGGGCGGCCCTTCCAGACCGCGCGCCCTTCCAGACCGCGCGCCCTTCCGGACCGCGCGGGTGCGGAACAGCGGCTTGGCCGGGATGTCAGGCGGGTGTCGGCGCCGAGAGCGGATTCGCCGGGATGTCAGCGGCATGGCAGTGCCGGGAGCCGCTTCCTGCCGGGTGGGCAGGGATGGCGTGGGGACGAGCGGGGCCGGGCCAGGGAGGCCGGACGGGATGAGTGGAGGCGGCTGCGGGCAGAACTCTCACAGTTCACCCCGTCGCAACAGTTCAGCCCGCCGCGGTCGCCACTCCGCCCGCGCGTCGTCGGCTGCCGGACACCGCGTCGTCACACCGGAGGGGAAACTCACCCGCGTCCCCTCCCCGCTCTCCCCGTTCCGCCCCCGCTCACCGCTCCCCGCCCAGGGCCTGTACGGCGCCGGCAAGGCGCCGCGGAAGGACGACGTGCGCCGTGACCCTGCTGCCGCTCGACACCCCCGCCTCCCCTCCCCCCCCCCAGCCCCTCCCCCAGCCGCAGCCGCAGCCGCAGCCCCAACCCGTGGCCGCCCGCCGCCCGCTGGTCTCGGCCACCACCGCCCGCCGCACCATAAGCCTGCTCCCGCTGCTGTACCTCGCGGTGTGGGCGGCGGTCGACTGGGACACCGTGCACGAGGGCGCCGTCCACCTCGCCGAGGCCGATCCCTGGTGGCTGCTGGCCGGCCTCCTCTTCGTCGCCCTGAACTGCGTCGCCGCCGCCTGCGTCCGCCAGGGCGCGGTCCCGGACCGGCTGCCGCCGGGGAAACTGGTGGCCTCCCAGCTGGCCGCCGGCGCCGCCAACCACGTCCTGCCGGCCAGCATCGGCGCCCACGCGGTCACCGTCCGCTTCCTCCGGCGCCAGGGCGTCGCGCTCCCCCGGGCCACCGCCTCCATCGCGCTGTACTCCCTGGTCAGGGCGTTGGCGAAGCCCCCCGTGGTGCTCGCGTTCCTGCTCCTCGCCCCCAGCGCCGTACGCCCGGCCGCGCTCGTCCCGGACAGCCGGACGATGCTGGTGGCCGCGGCCGGCATCCTCCTGATCCCGGCGGCTGCCGGGGCGGTCCTCGTCGTGGTGCGCGCGTTTCGCGGCCCGGTCCTGGAGTCCGTGCGTGCGGCGCTCACCGACGTGCGGTATCTGCACACGCACCCGTCCCGGTTCCTGCCCCTGTGGCTGGGCGCCGCCGCTGCGCCGCTGCTCCAGGCGAGCGTGGTCGCCTCGGTGGGGAAGGCGCTCGATCTGCCCCTGTCCTGGCCGCAGTTGCTGTTCGCGTTCCTGGCGGCCAGCACCGCCGCGGGAGCCGTCCCGGCGCCGGGCGGCATCGGCCCGGTCGACGCGGCCCTGGTCCTCACCCTGGCGGGCTACGGCACCCCGCTCTCCCTCGCCACGGCGACGGTCATCGGCTACCGCACCCTGACGGTCTGGCTGCCCCTGCTGCCGGGGACGCTGGTGCTGTCGGCGATGGTCCAGCGCAAGCTGCTGTAACCGCTGACCGCTCCCTGCCACGGCAGTTCCCCGCCTCAACTCGGCGTCGTGGCGGGGGAGGTCGTCAGCGCGCGCATCAACGTGGCCACCGTGTCGCCCCACGTCAGCCGGCCGGCCAGCAGTTCGCGGACCTGGCCCGCGTAGCGGAGCGCGGCGGGCAGGTCGCGCAGGATGTGCTCGATGGCCGCGGCCCATGCGGTGGCGTCGCGGGGGCCGTCGTCGTGGATGTCCACGATCATCGGTTCGGCGAGGCGGCCCAGCAGCTCCAGCAGGAGCTCGGCGGCTCCGCTCTTGGCGCTCACCAGGACCGGCGTCCCCGCGGCGATCGCCTCCAGCGCGACCAGGCCGAGCCCCTCGGCCCGGGAGGGCATCACACAGACGGCCGAGCGCACCAGGTCCCGGCGGAGTTCGGCGGGGTCGACGGTGTAGGCGCGGACGTCGATGCGTTCCCGGGCCAGGCCGGAGAGCCGGACCAGCTTGCGGTGCAGGGCGTCGCACTGTTCCTGCGGGGCACCGCGCACCCGCAGGCCCACCGTGCTGTCACGGGTGGCGACGACCGCCACGGCGCGGGCGGCGATGTCCAGGCCCTTGAGCACGACGTCATCGGTGCGGCCCAGCACCAGGACGTGGTGTTTCGCCGGGGGCCTGCGCACCGGCGCCGGATCCGCCGCGGCGGTCAGCCCCGGGTCGAGACGCAGGACCTGACCGGGACCGCTCTCGTCGGACAGCAGGTCGGCGGCATAGCGGCGCAGCCGGGGTCCGACCGCGGCGACGACATCGGCGCTCGCGGCCATCCGCAGGGTGATCTGCTCGCGTTCCGCGATCAGCAGGCCGGCCCGGCCGGAGTTCTTGTAGGGCTCGATCTCGGGCGGCGCGGTGTGCACGATGTGGACGAGCCGGGCGTGCGCGAAGTGCCGGGCGTAGGCCCACGCGGCCGGCCCGCTGAAGCGGTCGTGGCCGATGACGAGGTTCGGGTCCAGATCGAGCACGGGCCGCGCGGGCAGCAGGAGCGACGGGCCCGCGGGGGTCCGGGCAGCGGTGAACAAGGTGACTCCGTGACGGCGCGCGTCCTCGTGTTCCGCCTCGGTGGCCCGCTCGACGAGGCACGCGGTCGGGTAACCGGCCTCGACCAGCGCGATGGCCAGACTTCGGTTCCAGGTCGGCACGCCGCCCTGGAGGGGCGACCAGGTGGTGTTCACCAACAAGGGCCGCTGCTCTTCGCTCGCCTTCACGGGTCGTGCTCCTCTTCCCACGGTCCTGAGTTCCTGGCAGGGACAGCATCGAACCGGTCGGGCCGATCCCTCTTGATCACTTGAATTCGCCGCTGGAACCGGCCCGTTGGCCCAGTTGAGGGCCGTATGTTGGACGTCTTCGCACCGCTTCGCGCTGGAATTTCCGGCGAACAGCGCGACCACACCCCGGGGGAGCCGTGGCACAGGACAACCACTTCGCGGTGGGGCAGGAGCTGGCGCGTCTGCGCAAGGACGCCGGGCTGACCCAGACGGACGTCGGCAGGGAACTCGGCAGGTCGGTCGGACGGATCTCGCAGATCGAGCGGGGCGAGTGGGCCGACGTTCCGGACGGACAGCTGATCAGCGGGTACGTCGAGCACTGCCTCGCGTTCCTCGATGCCACGCGGGACGAGAAGAAGCGCCGCCGGACCCATCTGCTCGGCCTGTTCACGGCCCTCGAAGCGCTCGCCGACACGGCGCGCAGGCCTCCGGCCGCCAACCAACTGCCCAGGGACATCGACACGTTCACCGGCCGCGACGACGAACTCGCGTTACTGCGCTCGCACGTGGCCCGGGCGGCCGGCGCCGCGACCGTGATCGCCGTCCACGCGATCGACGGCCGGCCAGGCGTGGGCAAGTCGGCGTTCGTCACGCACGCCGCGCACCGGCTGGCGGGCCGGTTCCCGGACGGTCAGCTGTTCATCGACCTTCATGGCCACAGCGCCACCCAGGCTCCGACGCCGCCGTCCGAGGCGCTGGCGACCCTGCTCAAGGCCGTGGGCGTCCCGGGCCGGGACATTCCCGCGTCCGAGGAGGAGCGGTCGGCGATGTGGCGGCGGCGGATGGCCGACCAGTCGGCACTGCTGATCCTGGACAACGCCGCCGACGAACACCAGGTCGGGCCGCTGCTGCCGCAGGCACCCGGCTGTCTGGTCCTGATCACCAGCAGGCGCCGGCTGTCCGGGCTGAGCCCGGCACCGGTCACGATCGCGCTCGACGTGCTGTCGCCCGACGACGCCGAGCGGATGCTCCGGGCCGCCGCGCGCCGGGACCTGTCCGAGGACAGTCCCACCGGTGAACTGGTCGCCCTGTGCGGGTATCTGCCGCTGGCGATCCATCTGGTGGCCGGCCGGCTGCGCACCCGGCGGAACCTCACGGTCGAACGTCTCGTGCGGGAACTGCGCGACGGCGTGAACCGGCTCGCGTCCCTGCGCGTCCGCAACCACCACGTCGCCGCCGCGTTCGAACTGTCCTACCGTGCGCTGTCGTCCCACCGGCAGGCCTTCTTCCGCGCGGTCGGCCTGCATCCGGGGCCCGACACCGATGCCTACGCCTACGCCGCGCTCACGGCGACGTCACTGCGGGAGGCCAAGCGTCAGCTGGAGGGCCTGTTCGACGTCAACCTGGTGGACGAGCACGTCTACGGACGGTTCAAACTGCACGACCTGATTGCCGAGTACGTCCGTGACCTGGTCGCCACCGTCGACCCCGACGCGCTGCGGCGGTCCCTGCCCCGGCTGCTGGACTACTACCAGGACGCGGCCTTCATGGCCGACCGCCTCCTGGGGCCGGCCGACGCCGCCTACGCCGCCGCCTACGACGGCCCCCTGCCCGACCTGGACGCCCGCTCGCACGCGCTGACCTGGCTGTCCGACGAGCGGGCCAATCTGCTGGCCTGCCTCCGGGTGTCCGCCGAGGACCCGGCCCGCCTCCTCGCCCTGACCACCGCCATGACCCGGCACCTGAGGCTGTCCGGCCCCTGGGACGTGGCGGCCGAGCTGCACGGGCGGGCCCGCGGGGCCGCGCAGGCGACGCACGACCGGCACGCGGAGGCGCGAGCCCTTCTGGAACTGGCCTCCGCCCACCGCAACCACGGCGACTACCCGACCGCCGCCCGCTGCGCCGACGAGGCACTCGGGGCGTCGACCGCCCTGGGGGACGACCCCGGGACGGTGGCCGCGCTCGTGGAGAAGGCGTCCGTGGACTGGCTCACCGGCTCCTACGACAGCTCCGAGGCCCTCCTGCACCAGGCCCTGGAGCTCAGCAGGTCGGTCGACGACCGCGAGGGCGAGGCGAGCGTCCTGGTCGAGCTGGGCACCCTGGACTACTTCTGCGACCGGTACGAGGACGCCGAACAACGCCTCGGCGCCGCCCTGCGGATCTACGAGGAACTCGGCCGGCCGCACAGCCGGATCAGGGTCCTGAAGAACCTGGGCAACACCTGGTACTTCATGGACCGCTACGACGACGCCGAGTGGGCGCTGGGGCAGGCCCTGACGATGGCCCGGGACCTGGGAGACGCCCTCGTGGAGGCCCAGGCGCTGACCAAGCTCGGCAGTGTGTCCCGGCTCAGGGGCGACCACGAGGAAGCGGTACTGCGCCTGGAGGAGGCACGCGGCCTCGCCCGCCGGCTGGCGGACCGCTCCCTGGAGGCCGAACTGCTCATCGACCTCGCGGTCGCGCTGCACCGGCTCGGCCGCGACGACGAGGCGACGCGGGCCTTCGACGACTCCCTCACCCTCTACACGGAGATCGGCGAGGACATCGGGCGGGCCTGTGCGCTGAAGGAGTCCGGCGAGGTGCTGGTGGCCACCGGCCGGCTCGGCGAGGGCCGCGCCCGGCTGCGGGAAGCCCTCGACGTCAACGAGCGGCTCGACGAGCGCATGGGCACCGCCGCCGTGTGGAACGCCTTCGGGCGCCTGGAGCTCGCGGCGGGAGACACGGCCGCCGCCAGGGCCGCGCACGGCACGGCCCTGGGCATCGCGCGGGAGATCAAGAACCCGCTGGAGGAGGCCGCCGCGCTGCTGGGGCTCGGCGACACCGCACGCCAGGACGGCGAACCCGACGCGGCCCGCGAGCACCTCGGCGGATCTCTCGCGATCTTCCGGCGGATCGGTGCCCGGGAGGCCGACGACGTGGCGAGCCGGCTCGACGGCCTCGGAGGAGCAGCCCCGAAGACGACTCACGGCCCCCAGGGGTGAGGACGACCGGGACTACTCCTCGCCGGGCTCCAGGCGCAGCGAGATCGAGTTGATGCAGTACCGCTGGTCGGTCGGCGTCGCGTAGCCCTCGCCCGCGAAGACATGCCCGAGGTGGGACCCGCAGCGGGCGCAGCGCACCTCGGTGCGGACCATGCCGTGCGAGCGGTCCTCGATGATTTCGACGGCGTCGGTGTCCTTCGGGTCGTAGAAGGACGGCCAGCCGCAGTGCGACTCGAACTTGGTCTCGGAGGTGAAGAGTTCGGCACCGCAGGCGCGGCAGGAGTAGACGCCCCTGGTCTTGGTGTCGGTGTACTCACCGCGGAACGCCGGTTCCGTCCCGGCCTGCCGCAGCACGGCGTACTCGGCCGGGGTCAGCTCCGCCCGCCACTGCTCGTCCGGCTTCTCGACGTCGTACGACACGATCCTCAGCCCCTTACTGCGAAAGACGCTACTGCGAAAGACGGTCCAGAATCAGCGGGCCCAGGTCCGTCACGTCACCCGCGCCCATGGTGAGAACGAGATCACCCGGCTTCGCCATTCCCGCGACCACGGCCGGCACCCGGGCCTTGTCGTGCACGGGTGTCACGTCCGCGCCCGCCGCCCGTGCCGCGTCGACGATCAGCGCGCTCGTCACACCCGGGAGCGGGTCCTCGCGGGCCGGGTAGATGTCGAGGACGACGGAGGCGTCGGCCAGGGCCAGGGACGCGCCCATCTCCTTGCCGAGCTCCTGCGTCCGGGAGAACAGGTGCGGCTGGAAGACGACGAGGATGCGGGCGTCGCCGGCCGCCGCGCGCATGGCCTCCAGGTCGGCCGTCATCTCGGTGGGGTGGTGGGCGTAGGAGTCGATCACCTGGACGCCGGCCGCCTCGCCCTTGAGCTGGAGGCGCCGCTTGACGCCGGTGTACGCGGCGAGGGCGGGGGCGAGCTCGTCGGCCGGGACGCCGAGGGCGGCGCCCGCGGTCAGCGCGGCGACGGCGTTGAGCGCGTAGTGCCGGCCGGGCACGGAGACCGTGAAGGTGAGCTCCTGTCCGTCCAGCACCACGCTCACCAGGCTCTTCAGGCCCTGCGGTACGACCGACAGCACCCGTACGTCGGCGTCCTCGGCCTCGCCGTACGTCATCACCCGGACGCCTTCGAGCCGCCGGGCCAGCTCGCGGGCGCCCTCCTGGTCGGCGGAGATCACCAGGGTGCCGCCGGGCACGATCCGTCCGGCGAAGGTCTCGAAGGACTCGTAGATCTCGTCCATCGACGCGTAGTTGGCGTGGTGGTCGAGTTCCACGTTGAGGACGATCGCGACCTCGGGGGCGTACTTGTGGAAGCTGCGGTCCGATTCGTCCGCCTCGGCGACGAAGATCTCGCCGTCGCCGTGCAGCGCGTTGGAGCCGGGGACGTCCAGGTCGCCGCCGATGGCGTAGGAAGGGCGCAGGCCCAGCTCGGACAGGGAGACCGCCAGCATGGACGTGGTGGTGGTCTTGCCGTGCGTGCCGGCGACCGCGATCGGGCGCAGCCCCGCCATCAGCGCGGCGAGCGCGTCGGAGCGGTGCACCACGGGGATCCCCAGCTCGGCGGCGCGGGCCAGTTCCGGGTTGTCCGCGCGGATCGCCGAGGACACGACGACACAGCTCGCGTCGTCGGCTAGGTGCTCCGCCGCGTGCCCGATGTGCACGGTGGCGCCGAGCGCGCGCAGCGCCGCGGCCGTCTCGGACTCCTTGGCGTCGCTGCCGGCCACCTTCGCGCCGCGCTGGGCGAGGATCTTCGCGATCCCGGACATCCCGGCACCGCCGATGCCGATGAAGTGCGGTCGGTCCATGGCGGTGGGAAGGCCGGGTGCCATGCGTGATCTCCCAGAGTGCGGTACGAGGGTCTGTGCGGCTCCACCTTATTGCGCGGGTCCGACAGCGGCCGAACGCCTACTCCTTGCTGTGCGAGAACAGCTTCAGCACGGGTACGCCGACCTTGTGCCGGGCGCGGGACGCCCAGTCGCGGTGGAAGAACTCCTCCACGTAGTGGGGATCGGTCAGGACGATCACCTCGTCCGCGTCGGTCTCGGCGACCAGTTCCTTCAGCGCGTCCAGCGGATGGTTCTCCACGAGGCGGCCCCGCGCCTCGCTGCCGGCCGCGTGCAGCGCCACCAGGGACACCTCCAGAGCTCTCTCGCCGAACCCCTTCGCCTCCTCCCCCTCCGGGGTATCGCGCTCGCGGGCCGCCTCGTCCAGTTCCCCGAGTGCCACGTCGTCGATGGCGCGCAGCAGGCGGTCCGCCTGGTCGCCGCGCGGCTGCAGCAGCACGTGGAAGGAGACCGGCTCGTCCCCGTGCAAGGTGGTGACGAACTCCACGTCGGCGGACGTAAGGGCTTTCTCGATCATCAGAACGCTTGTGAACACCAGTGCCCCATCTCTCCTGCGCTCATGCTCTCCTGCGGAAACCATCCTTCCCCGTGCCAGCACGGGAACTGCGAGTCCTAGTCTGCCCACCCCAAGCTAACCGGAACGGAAGATTCCGCCTTTTCGGGGGCTCGGGGTGTCGCACACCCATGCGGATCAGCACCCCGGTGCCTCATCTGTCCCTCATCGGGGCCGCCCATACCTGCCGAAGAGAAACCCGTCCTCCTCCAGCAGGGACACCAGGGCGTACCGCCGCGGGACCGCGACCGACGGGCCGCCCGCGATCCGCTGCGCGTCCCCCGCGGTGAGCATCGGGGAGACGGTCAGACAGAGTTCGTCCAGCACCTCGGCGGCGATGAACTGGCCCAGCAGCCGGGGGCCGCCCTCGGTGAGCAGCCGGGTGTGGCCGAGCGCGGCGAGCTCCCGTACGGCCCGCGCGGGCTCCACGCCGACGCCGTCCCCCGCGATCAGCACCCGGGCACCCGCCTTCTCGGCGGCGGCGATCCGCTCCGGTGCGGCGGCGGCGCCGGTGAGCACCAGGGTGGGCACCAGGGGCGAGGTGAACAGCGGGAGCGAGAAGTCCAGGGCGAGGCTCGCGCTGACCACCGCGATCGCCGGGGCGGGGCCCTGTCCGGCGGCCTCCCGCCGCGCGGCGAACTCCTCACGCGTGCGTGCGGGGCGGTATCCCTCCTGCCGTACCGTTTCCGCACCGACGACCACCACGTCGGCGAGCGCCCGCAGGGTGCCGAAGATCCGCATGTCGGTGGCGGTGGAGATGGGCTGCGACCGCCCGTCGTGCTGGGCGGCCCCGTCGAGCGTGGACACCATGTTCGCCCGCAGCCAGGCCCGCGGCTCCCCCGCCCCGGCCTCGGGATACGCGTAGGCGTCGGCCAGTTCGCCGAGGCTCCACTCGTGGTCCTCACCCGGCGCGTCCCCGCCCGGAGCCGCTCCTTCGGGGGTACTCGGCGGTGTCTGGTCGGTCACAGGGAACAGGCGTCGCATGCCTGGCAGTCTGGCACGGCGATTAGCATGGGGAACCGTGTCGTCCTCCACGCCCGCCGCCGGTATCGACGAGATAGCCGACGCGGCCCCGCTGTCCCTGTGCGCCCGTGAGCCGTACGTCCCCGCGGACCGGCTGGTCGCCGAGATGGTGCCGCCGCCGCGCTTCGACTCCGTCCGCTTCGGCACGTACCTCCCGGACCCGAACCAGCCCAGCCAGACCGAGGCCGTCGGGGTCCTGGCGGGCTTCGCGGGCGGGCTCGGCGGAGCGCATGCCGTCGGTGGCGCCAAGCGGGGGTTCTTCGGGTTCGGGAAGGCGAAGGCGGCCAGGGTCCCGGCCGGGCCGCGCGGGGTCTACCTCGACGGCGGCTACGGCGTCGGCAAGACCCATCTGCTCGCCTCCCTGTGGCACGCCACCCCGGCCGAGCCCGAGCTGAAGGCGTTCGGCACGTTCGTCGAGCTGACCAATCTGGTCGGCGCCCTGGGCTTCCAGCAGACGGTCCGCACGCTCTCCGGCCACCGGCTGCTCTGCATCGACGAGTTCGAGCTGGACGACCCCGGCGACACCGTCCTGGTGTCCACGCTGCTCGGCAAGCTGGTCGACGCCGGCGTGGCACTCGCCGCCACCTCCAACACCCTGCCCGGCAAGCTCGGTGAGGGCCGGTTCGCCGCGGCCGACTTCCTGCGCGAGATCCAGGGCCTGTCGGCTCATTTCCGCGCGCTGCGCATCGACGGCGAGGACTACCGCCACCGCGGCCTTCCGCAGGCGCCGGCGCCGCACTCCGACGAGACGGTGACGAAGGCGGCGTACGCCACGCCGGGTTCCTCGCTGGACGACTTCCCGCATCTGCTGGAGCACCTCGCCAAGGTCCACCCCAGCCGCTACGGAGCGCTCACCGATGGCCTGAAGGCGGTCTGTCTGACGGATGTGCAGGCGGTGCCCGACCAGTCGACGGCCCTGCGGCTCGTCGTCCTGGCGGACCGGCTCTACGACCGCGAGGTCCCGGTACTGGCCGCCGGGCTCCCCTTCGACCGGCTGTTCAGCGAGGAGATGCTGAACGGCGGCTACCGCAAGAAGTACTTCCGGGCCATCTCCCGGCTCACCGCGCTGGCCCGTGACGCCGGCCGTCTCGTCAAGAGTTAGTTCGCGCCAGATCACCCACGCTTTTGAGGCGCACTTCTTTTGGCAACGTCCAGTTAACCCTGCAAACAACTTTGCAGGGTTACCGTGTTTCTTGACCAGCCATTGACCAATCGTTGGTCTGGACTAGAGGTGAGGACTGTCGGGAGGGGGCCCATGTTCCGAGGTACGACGGCCAAGACCGCGCTCGCGCTCCTCGCCGCCGTCCTGCTCGCCCTCCCGTTCTTCGCACCTACGTCTTCCTTCGCACACGCGCACACCATGCGTCAGGTCGAGGCCAAGGGTCAGCCCGGAATCAAACCCTCGGGCAAGCCCGTACGCGACGAGTTCGTCGTGATCCGCGGCTGCGACCACACCGGCGGCCCCGCCGATCCACTGCGCTCCCGCGACCGCCACCGCGCCGCCCTCTGCGCCGCCCCCGCTCCCCAGGAGCCCGAGCGCACTCTGCTGGCGCTGGACCCGGCCGCGACACACCGGCCGGCCCGGCCGGCCGAACCGTACGACCACGGGTCGAGACCCTCGACAGCGCACTCCCACTCTCCGGCGGCACTTCAGGTCTTCCGCTGCTGAGAGTTCTCCCCTGCTCCTCGACCGCCGAGTGAGCAGAACAGAACAGCAGTTCCCCCACCTGTCCTGTGTTTGCACGTCCGACGCGCCCCCACAGCGCGCCAGGAGGAGTCACCACGTCATGCAGCCCCTCATCGACAACGCCCGTACGTTCGGACAGCGCCCTGAGGAGTTCGCCAAGCTGGCCGAAGGCCAGTCCCCACAGGTCCTGTTCATCACCTGTTCCGACTCGCGGGTCGTCCCCGCGCTGATCACGGGCGCCCGTCCCGGCGAGCTCTTCGAGCTGCGCACCGCGGGCAACATCGTGCCCCCGTACGGCTCCGACCGCCCCACCGGCGAGGCGGCCACCATCGAGTACGCGGTGGAGGTCCTCGGCGTCAGCGACATCGTCGTCTGCGGCCACTCCCACTGCGGCGCGGTCGGCGCGCTGGTGCGCGGCGACGACCTCGACGCCGTTCCCGCCGTACGCGACTGGCTCGCGCACGCCGCGGACGAGCCGGGAGCCGCCGACCCCAGCGATCCGACGGTCGCCCTCGCCGTCCAGAACCACGTCCTCGCCCAGCTGCTGCGGCTGCGCTCCTACCCCTGTGTGGAGAAGCGGCTCGCGGACGGCCGGCTGCGGGTGCGCGGCTGGTACTACGAGGTGCACACGGGCGCGGTGCTCGAACACCGCGTGGCCACCGACGGCTTCGAAGCCCTGTGAGCGCCCCGATGACCGACCGCGGCCCCCGGCGCATAGCCAAGTATCCCCACCTGAGGCAGGACTTCGCCGCCTCGCTCGTCGTCTTCCTGGTCGCGCTCCCGCTGTGCGTGGGCGTGGCCGTGGCCTCCGGCGTGCCGGCCGAACTCGGGCTCGTCACCGGCATCGTCGGCGGCCTCGTCACCGGGCTCATGCGGGGCAGTTCCCTGCAGGTGTCCGGTCCGGCGGCCGGACTGACCGTGCTGGTCTTCGAGGCGGTGCGGGAGTTCGGCCTGCCCGCCCTCGGAGTGATCGTCCTCGCCACCGGCGCCCTGCAGATCGCGATGGGCGTCCTGAGGCTGGGCCGCTACTTCCGGGCCATCTCGGTCTCCGTCGTCGAGGGCATGCTGGCCGGAATCGGCCTGGTCCTGATCGCCGGTCAGCTGTACTCGATGTTCGGCGCCAAGGCCCCGGAGTCGGGCCTGGGGAAGATCGCCGGGCTGCCCGGGGCGCTCGTGGACGCGGTGTCCGGCGCCGCGTCGGCCTCGCTCGCACTCGGCGCCGGCACCGTGGCGGTGCTGGTGCTGTGGAAGCGGCTGCCGGCGAAGGTGCGTACCGTGCCGGGACCGCTCGCCGCGGTGGGCCTGGCGACCCTGGCCGCGCTGCTGCTCGACCTGCCGGTGGCCACCGTCGAGGTGCACGGCCTGCTCGGCTCGATCCAGCCGCCGTCGCTGTCCGCGTTCGGTGAGCTGGCGAACATCGGACTCCTCGGCACGATCGTCGCGTTCACCCTGATCGCGTCCGCCGAGTCCCTGTTCAGCGCGGCGGCCGTGGACCGGCTGCACGACGGTCCGCGCACCGAGTACGACAGGGAACTCGTCGCGCAGGGCGCGGGCAACGCCCTCTGCGGGCTGCTCGGCGCGCTGCCGATGACCGCGGTGATCGTGCGCAGCGCGGCCAACGTCCAGGCAGGCGCCCGGACGAAGGCGTCCCGGGTGCTGCACGGCGTGTGGCTGCTGCTGTTCGCGGCACTGCTGCCCGGTGTGCTGGCCTACATCCCGATCCCGGCGCTCGCGGGCATCCTCGTCCACGCCGGCGCCAAGCTGGTCCCGGTCCGCTCGATCGTGTCCCTGTGGCGCGAGCACCGCGGCGAGGCGCTGATCCTGGTCGTCACGGCCGTGTCGATCGTCGCGGTCAGCATGTTCGAGGGCGTCCTCGTCGGTCTGGCGCTCGCCGTCGCGAAGACGGCGTGGGAGGCATCGCACCTCAGGCTGGAGGTCGTCGACAAGGGCGCGGGTCCCATCCAGGCGTACCTGTCGGGCAACGCGACCTTCCTGAAGCTGCCGAAGATCCTCGACAGTCTGGAGTCCCTTCCGCAGGACCGCCCGGTGGAGCTGGACCTCTCCGGTCTGCACCACCTCGACCACGCCTGCCGTACGGCCCTGGAAACCTGGGTGGAACGGCACAGCGCGGTCGGCACGGAGCCGGTGAAGGTCACCGCCTAGCCGGCGAGCCTCGTCGTCCGGCCCGGGGTCCGGGACGTGGCCCCGGGCCGGGCGACGGGCATATCGTTGCAGGAGCAGACGGCACGGCTTTCTTTCCTAGGAGGTCGTCATGCTCCAGGAGCTGCTGGGCGTGGCAGCGGGGGTCGGCGCCGCCGGCCTCGTGTATGTCGGGGTGGCGGCGCGGGTCGTCAAGCAGTACGAGCGCGGGGTGGTCCTCAGGCTGGGCCGGCTGCGCGGGACCGTGCGAACGCCGGGATTCACCATGGTGATCCCCGGTGTGGACCGGCTGCGCAAGGTCAACATGCAGATCGTGACGATGCCCATCCCGGCCCAGGAGGGCATCACCCGCGACAACGTGACGGTCCGGGTCGACGCCGTCGTCTACTTCCGGGTCGTGGACCCCTCGGCGGCGCTGATCAACGTCGAGGACTACCGTTTCGCGGTCTCCCAGATGGCCCAGACCTCGCTCCGGTCGATCATCGGCAAGAGCGAGCTGGACGACCTGCTGTCGAACCGCGAGAAGCTCAACCAGGGCCTGGAGCTGATGATCGACAGCCCGGCCGTGGGCTGGGGTGTGCAGATCGACCGGGTCGAGATCAAGGACGTGTCCCTGCCGGACACGATGAAGCGCTCCATGGCCCGCCAGGCCGAGGCCGACCGGGAGCGCCGCGCCCGCATCATCAACGCGGACGCCGAACTCCAGGCGTCGAAGAAGCTGGCCGAGGCGGCCCAGCAGATGGAGGCCACCCCCTCCGCCCTCCAGCTCCGGCTGCTCCAGACGGTGATGGCGGTGGCGGCCGAGAAGAACTCCACCCTGGTCCTGCCGATCCCGGTGGAACTCCTGCGCTTCCTGGAGAAGGGCCCACAGCCGGAGAAGGGCCCACCGCCGGAGAAGGACCCACAGCCGGAGAAGGGCCCACCGCCGGAGAAGGACCCACAGCCGGAGAAGGGCCCACCACAGCCGCCCCCGCCCCAGGTGGAGGGCCCGGACGGGTGACCCGCCGGAGGGACGCGGTCGTACCGTCGTAGAACCCTTCCTTCACCTTCTACGTTCGTACGGTGATCATTTCCGTACGTCGTCTTGCCGCTCTCTGTGCCCTCGGCGCCGCCCTCACGGCCTGCGGCACCACTCGGGCGCCCTCCCGGCCGACCGTCTCCATGTCGCCCTCGATCCCGCCGTCCGTCACTCCCTCCCGGCCCCCGACCCTCGCGCCGGGCCCCGCCGGGCTCACCCCCGTCTTCGAGAACGGCGCCCGTACGGACGGCAGGGTGGTCGCGCTCACCTTCGACGCCGACATGACCGCCGACCAGGGGCCGCGGGCCGCGTCCGGTGAGCGTTTCGACAATCCGGGGCTGATCGCGGCGCTGCGCGAGCTGAAGGTGCCGGCCACCGTGTTCATGACCGGGCGGTGGGCGGAGCAGTACCCGGACCAGGCTCGCTCGATCGGGCGCGACCCGGGGTTCGAGGTGGCCAACCACTCCTACAGCCACTACGCGTTCACCGGCGACTGCTACGGCCTGCCGGACCTTCCCGAGGACCGGATGCGGGCGGACGTGGAGCGGGCGTACACGGCGTTCCGCCGGGCGGGCGTGCCGGATCCGATGCCGTACTTCCGCTTCCCCGGCGGCTGTTACGACCGCGCGGCGCTGCGCGCGGTGAGCGGCCTCGGGGTGACCGCGGTGCAGTGGGACGTGGTGAGCGGGGACGCCTTCGCCACGGACGCGGACGCGGTGGCCCAGGAGGTGCTGGACGGGGTGCGGCCCGGGTCGGTCGTCGTCATGCACTGCACCCGCAGCGCCGCCCCGACGACCGAGCGGGCGGTGCGCAAGGCCGTACCGGAACTGCGCCGCCGGGGCTACCGGTTCGTGAAGGTGTCGGAGCTGATCGGGGCCGCCGGCGGACGGCGCTGAGGCTCGTACGCTGGAGGTATGAGCGAGGACTCGTACTGTCTGATCGACGCGACGAAGCCGCCGAAGGCGGAGGGGCCGCCGTACGCCGAGTGCGTGCTGTGCCGGAAGCCCACGGAGTACCCGGAGTCGTACAAGGGGATCACGCTGTGCCCGGTCTGCGAGTGGCAGGAGGCGCAGCGGACCGCCTGTTCAGGGTGACCTGCTGTTCAGGGTGACCTGCGGGAGGTGAGCGCGCAGGCCGCCGCCGTCGCGGCGGCCGTGACGAGGGCGGCGGCGGCCAGGGGCAGGACCGGCAGCCGCACCGTCGCCGAGTGCGAGCCGCCGACCAGGCCGCTGACCGCCGCGTGCGCCGGGGAACCGGACACCACCAGCGCCAGCAGGGCGGCGATGAGCAGCGCCGGGACCGCCCGGCCGGTCGTGCGCAGCACCGGCCGGGAGGTGAGAACGCCGACGGCCGTGCCGAGCAGGGCGCAGGTCAGGGCGGCGAGCAGGCCGGCCGCGGTGGCGGCGAGGACGGGGACGCGCCGCTGGTGGTCGGCGCCCACGGGGTCGCTGATGAAGCCGACGAGCGCCGTCGCCGCCGTACCGAAGACCGTGGCGGTGCCCAGTGCGACGAGGACGCAGGCCAGATGCGCCCGCGCGGGGCCGACCGCCGCCGCGACGACGGTACGGGCCGCCGGGGGCTCGTTGCCGACGCAGATCCGCACCAGCCAGGCGGCGACCGGCAGCAGCGCGGCGGCCGAGTAGCCCAGCGAGTCCAGCAGCGGCTGGCCGCCCTGCACCCCGATCCCGAGGAACGCGGCGTACAGCAGGAACGGCGGCAGCCAGCGCTGGGAGCGCAGGAGCAGCGCGGTCTGGTAGCGCACCGTCGGGGCAGTCCTGGCGGTCATCCGCGGCCTTCCGGGTCGGCGGGGTTCACGTCGAGGGGATTCACGCTCACCACGTGGTACGGCCGGTGCGCGGACAGAAGGGCGCGCAGCACGACGTCGGAGTGGGAGGCGCGGACGGTGAGGCGGTGGGCGCCGTCGGCCGTCTCCTCGGCGGTGGCGAGGCGCAGCGCCTCCGGCGGGAGCGGCGCCGGACCGCGCACCACGACGACCGTCCGGGGGCCGTCCGCCCCCGGGCCGTCGGCGACGGCCGGTTCCCCGGTACGGCGGTGGAGGGTGCCGTCGCGGACCGTGTGGACGGCGTCCGCCGCGCCGGCGAGACGGCGGGGGTCGTGGTCCACGAAGACGACGGCCGACCCGGCCGCGGTGCGCTCGGCGACGGCCCGTTCCAGTTCGGCGCGCGCCTCGGTGTCGAGGCCGGTCCAGGCCTCGTCCAGGATCAGCAGCTCCGGTTCGGCGAGGAGCGCCTGGGCGACGGCGACCTTCTGGCTGCCGCCCTTGGAGAGGCTGCTCATAGGGGTGAGGGCGTGGGCCGCGGCGCCGAAGCGGTCCAGCCGGTCGCCCGCGGCGCGTCGTGCCGCTTTGCGGGTCAGGCCGTGGACGGTGCCGAGGTGGGTGAGGTAGTCGAGGGCGGTGAAGGGGAGCGCCGACGGGAAGCGCTCCGGGACGTAGGCGGTGCGGGGGCGGCCGGTGACCGTGCCCTCCGTGGGGGCGTCGACGCGGGCCAGGAGGCGGAGCAGGGTGGACTTGCCGGTGCCGTTGGGGCCCTCGACGCGGGTGAGGGCGGCGGGCGGCAGGTCCAGGTGGACGTCGCGGAGAACCCAGGGCCCGCGGACGCCGTAGCGTCGGCCCACCGCGGTCAGACGGAGCGCGCGTTCCATGGGGCCACCCTCTCCCACCGCGGGTGCGGGGCGTGCGGGATCCGGCCTCCCGGGCGGGTCCAGTAGCCTGCGCCTGTGAGTGAGAGCCCCTTCCAGACCGAGCCGAACCCCCGTGACCAGGCGCCGCAGTTCGTGCTGCCCCTGGTGGTCCGGGTGGAGAAGGCCGCACCGCCCGCCCGTACCGACGCCCTGGAGACGGCCGCCCGAGCCGTGCTCGTCGTGCTGAGCGACGAGCGGTCGGTGGCGGACGGGGAGTGGGCGCAGGTGATGCGGGACTGGCAGGACGCGCGGATCCGCAAGGTGGTGCGGCGGGCGCGGGGCGCCGAGTGGCGGCGCGCGGAGGCGCTGCCCGGCGTCACGGTCACCGGCAAGACGGCCGAGGTACGGGTCTTCCCGCCCGTCCCGCTGGACGGCTGGCCGAAGGACCTGGCGCGGCTCCAGGTGTCCGGCACCGACCTCGACGACCCGGAACCGCCCCTCGGCGCCGATCCGACGGCCCCGGTGATCTGGCTCAACCCCGACCTCGACATGTCCGCGGGCAAGGCGATGGCGCAGGCCGGGCACGGCGCCCAGCTGGCCTGGTGGGAGCTGTCGGAGGAGGAGCGGGCCGCCTGGCGCGAGGCCGGTTTCCCGCTCGCCGTTCGGACGGCGGGGCCCGAGCGGTGGCGTGAGCTGACGGTGAGCGGGCTGCCGTTGGTGCGGGACGCCGGCTTCACCGAGATCGCGCCGGGCAGCTGCACGGTGGTCGCGGACCATCCCGCCCTGAGGTGAGCCGTCCCGGCCGCGAACCTCAAATGTTGCTCTGAAGGTGTGCGGCGGGTGGTTCGGGGGAACGCGGCGGGGTCATACCCCCGACACCACCGAGGGGGCACGGCACGGAGGAGGCGGGGCCATGACACGACCAGGAACGGCGACGGTACTGGGAACGGGCATCGGCTGGCGGCCGGAGATCGCGGACGCCGTGGAGCGGATGCCGGGCATCGACTGGGTCGAGGTCGTGGCGGAGAACACCTGCCCGGGCCATCTCCCCGAGTCCCTGCTGCGGCTGCTCGACCGGGGGGTCACGGTCGTCCCGCACGGGGTCTCGCTCGGCCTCGGCGGCGCGGAGCGGCCCGACGAGGCCCGGCTGGCGGCCCTCGCCGAGCGTGCGGAGGCGCTGGGCGCGCCGCTGGTCACCGAGCACATCGCGTTCGTCCGCGCGGGCGGGGCGCTGACCGCGTCGCCGGGTCTGGAGGCCGGGCATCTGCTGCCCGTGCCGCGCACCCGCGACGCCCTCGACGTGCTCTGCGCCAATGTGCGCATCGCGCAGGAGGCGCTGCCCGTGCCGCTCGCCGTGGAGAACATCGCCGCGCTCATCGCCTGGCCCGGCGAGGAGCTGACGGAGGGGCAGTTCCTGTACGAGCTGGCCGACCGGACGGGCGTACGACTCCTCATCGACGTCGCCAACCTGCACACCAACCACGTCAACCGTGGTGAGGACCCGGCGAAGGCGCTCGCCGAACTGCCTCTGGAGGCCATCGCCTACGTCCATGTCGCGGGCGGCTTCGAACGGGACGGCGTCTGGCACGACAGCCACGCCCACCCCGTCCCCCGCCCGGTCCTCGACATCCTGACCGACCTCACCTCCCGGGTGTCCCCACCCGGGGTGCTCCTGGAACGCGACGAGAACTTCCCCGAACCGGCCGAGCTGGAGGGGGAGTTGAGGGCGATACGGGAGGCGGTGACTGCCGGGGCGCGGGTGCGGGACACCAGCGCCGGGACCGGCGTCGCGGGCCCGGCGGGAGGCGAACCCGCTCCGGCTGTCAGGGAACCGGAGTCGGCAGGGCTCGGTGAGAGCCGGCAGCGGCTCGGGCTCGCTCAGGCCTCGTTGCTGTCCGCGCTGGTCGCGGGGACGCCCGTGCCGGAGGGGTTCGACCGGGTGCGGCTGGGTGTGCAGGCGCGCTCGCTCGCGGCGAAGCGGGCGGACGTGGTGGCGAAGGTGGCGCCGGAGCTGCCGCTGATCCTCGGCGGCGGATACCGGGCCGGGTTCCTCGGGTACGCCCAGCACCACCCGATGCGCGGTGGCTACCGTCGCGATGCCCTGGACTTCGCCGAACACCTCCTCCTGGACGGCCGGTTGGAGGAGGGCCGGGCCCGCCGCGAGCTGCGCCGCTGGTGGCTGGACCGCTCCGGACCCGCGCCACGGCCCCGGCCGCACTGGCTGCGCAGGGGACTCCAACTGGCTCGGCGATAAGGACGACAGCCCGGGTCACCCCGGAATGTGCCCGGTTTAACACCGGTGCCCCATGAAGCCAGTTCACCGCCCGTTTGATTCATGTTGCGACCGCTATGCCGTCACGTACGGCTCCCCCATTCGTCCTTGATGCCCAGGATGCAACCCTTCGCCCCCATACGGAACTTGACGCAGCGGGCGCAGTAGCATGCGAGTCCCATCCCCGACGCGGGAGGCAGCATGCGACCGCGACCGCCCGTACCGGGCAGAGGTATTTTCAGTGGTACCGGGCTCATCATCACGGGCCTGGCGGCGACCCTCGCGGCGCTGGTCTTCCCGGTGTGGTCGTATGCCGACCGCGCGGGGACCGGTGTCGCCGTGCTGAACGCGGAGACCGTGTCGACGCGGTACGGGCCGCTGTCCGCGCTGGACCGCGAGTTCATCACGAAGGTGCGGCTGGCCGGGCTGTGGGAGCTGCCGGCCGGTCAGCAGGCGGAGCAGAAGGGCACGACCCAGGCCGTACGGACCGCCGGGCAGCACCTGGTCGAGGGGCACACCTTCCTGGACCAACAGGTGCGCGACGTGGCGGCGAAGCTGGGCCTCGCCCTGCCGAACGAGCCCAACGACCAGCAGCAGGGCTGGCTGGCGGAGCTGAGCGCGGCGCAGGGCGTGCAGTACGACGTGAAGTTCGCCAACATCCTGCGGCTCGCGCACGGCCGGGTGTTCTCCCTCGTCGCGCAGGTCCGGGCCGCCACCCGCAACTCGCTGGTGCGCACGCTCGCCGACGACGCCAACACCACCGTCCTGGACCACATCAAGATCCTGGAGGCCACCGGGTACGTCAATTTCGACGCCCTGGCCCAGGACCTGGCAGCGGCCAGCACGCCGCCGCTGACCTTCTCGCCCGGCCCGCCGGGCCCCACGAGCGACCCCGGGACCGTGGTGCCGCTGTCCCCCTCGCCGTCCCCGACCTACACGCTGCCGTCCGCCGCGGCCAGCCCGCCGCCGACCGTGGGCTGAAGCGGAACGTCACAGACCGACAACGCTCCGTCCGGATCGTGGAAAGGGCATGGCGCATTCCCGTGTACATGGCATAGAAACACGTCATGTTCTGGGTGCTTCTCCTGCTGCTGGCCTGGGCCGTCGCGGGCGCGACCTGCACACGGCTGTGTCTGGCCGCCGTGCGCGCCGCGGCCGTAGAGGAGACCGGAAAGAGCACGGCCGACGGACATCGCCTCACGCTGTACGAGGCCGCGTTCCTGTCCGGGGGTCCCGGCCGGGTCGCCGATCTGACCATGGTGTCGATGGCGCGCCAGCGGCGGCTGCTGCTCGCCCGCACCGGCTGGGCGACCGTCGTCGACCCGCGCGGGCGCGACGAGATGGAGCAGTCGGTGATCGGGGCGATCGGGCCCGAGGGGCAGTCCCGGATCGCGCCGGTGCGGACCGCCGCGGCGGCCGCGGACGCGGTGCGCGGTCTCGCCGACCGGCTGGTCAGCGCGGGCCTCGCGGTGCCCGACGGGGCCCGTACGACGGTGGCGGCGGGGGTACGGCAGGTGCGGCTCGCCGCCGTTTTCGTCCTGGCCGTGGGCGCGGTCGCGCTGCTGATGCCCGTACCGGCCGGCCACGCCAGCGACATGCCCCGTGACCTGGTCGCGGTGTGGTTCGCGCTGCCCCTCGCGCTCACCCTGAGCTGTCTGGCGATAGCGCGGGTCGAGGTGCACCCGTACTCGCGCTGGGCCTCCCCGGCCGGGCAGCGGCTGCTGGGGGCCCTGGCCCGGCGTACCCGCGGCCCCGGGGGTCCCGGCGGCCCGGGGGACGACCGGTCGTACCTGACCTCCGTCGCCGTGCTCGGCATCCGCGCGGTCGGTGAGCCGGACCTGCGGGCGGCGTTCGCCCACCGCGAGGCGCACGAGAAAGAGAACGAGCACTTCTGACCCCACCGCGTCACGGCGCGTACGGCCGGCAGGGGGCGCACAGGAAGCATTGGCGCCGACACCCGCGAGCGGTGCTTGCCTTACCCCACCACCGAACGAAACATCCCTTTTGTCGCCGCCGCGCACCGAAGGGACACGCGAATGAGAGCCGCCGCCCTCTACTCGGCCACGGGAGCCCTGCTCCTGACCACCCTCACCGCCGCCCCGGCGGGCGGCACACCGGGAGCCGCCGCCGCTCCCACCGGTGTCGCGCTCGCCGCCGCGCGGGCCGCCGCGAGGGGCGTGGACTTCGGGAAGTGCCCCGCCGCCGAGGACCTGCCGGCCAGCCTGAAGTGCGGCACCGTCAGGGTCCCGCTCGACTACACACGGCCGAACGGCAAGCAGATCGAGCTGACCGTCAGCCGGGTCGAGGCCACCCACCGCGACCCGCACAACAGCAAGCTCCGGGTGCCCGGCAAGGGCGCGCTGGTCTTCAACCCCGGCGGTCCGGGCGGCTCCGGCCTGCACTTCCCGCTGATCGGCCTGGTCCCCGAGTGGAAGCGCATCGGCGCCGCCTACGACCTCGTCGGCTACGACCCGCGCGGCGTCGGCAGCTCGGCCCCGCTGTCCTGCCAGGACCCGGCACGTTTCTTCAAGGGCCCCTCCCCCGCGCCGACGCACCCCTCCGAGTCGTACAAGAAGGAGCGGATCGCGGAGGCGAAGGCGTACGCGCGGGGCTGTGCCAAGCGGGCGGGCGGCGCGCTGCGGCACTACAACTCCCTCAACAACGCCCGGGACCTGGACGTGCTGCGGGCCGCGCTGGGCGAGGAGAAGCTCAACTTCATGGGGGCCTCGTACGGGACCTACTTCGGCGCCGTGTACGCGACGCTGTTCCCCTCCCATGTGCGCCGGATGGTGTTCGACGCGGCGGTGAACCCGGACCCGGCGAAGATCTGGTACCGCAACAACCTCGACCAGTCGGTGGCCTTCGAGAGCCGCTGGGCGGACTTCCGGGAGTGGATCGCCCGGCACGACGACGTGTACGGCCTCGGCGACACGGCGGAGAAGGTGCTGCGCAGCTACGAACGGGCGCGGGCCAGGCTGGCCGCGGAGCCGGCCGGCGGCAAGGTCGGTCCGGGGCAGTTGCAGGGCGCGTTCCTGCAGGCCGGGTACTACGACGACTACTGGCCGCACCGGGCGCAGGCGCTGTCGGACTATCTCTCGGGCGACCCTCGGCAGCTGATCGCGCAGGCCGGGCCGGTCAAGGAGGCCGCGGTGGAGGCGGAGAACTCGGCCGCCGTCTACACGGCCGTGGAGTGCAACGACGCGCCCTGGCCGACGGACTGGAAGGTGTGGGACCGGGACAACACCCGGCTCGCGCGCGTGGCACCGTTCGAGACCTGGGACAACGTGTGGGCGAACCTGCCGTGCGCGTACTGGACCGCGCCGCGTCAGCAGCCGCTCGATGTGCGGGCCGGAACCGGTGAGCTGCCGCCGACGCTGATCCTCGCCTCCGAGCGGGACGCCGCCGCGCCTTATGACGGGGCGCTGGAGTTGCAGCGGCGGTTGTCCGGGTCGGTGCTGGTGACGGAGCGGGACTCCGGGACGCATGGCATCGCCGGGGGGCTGAACCGGTGCGTCAACGGGCACCTGGACGCGTATCTGTTGCAGGACAGGACACCGGTGCGGCGAGCCGCGTGTGCGGGGCATGCGGAGCCGGGCGCTGCCAAGAAGAAGAAGTGAGGTTGTGGGGAACTGCGGCGCCGTTGTGGCTGGTCGCGCCCACGTGGCGGAGCCGCACATCGAATACAGCCCCGCGCCCCCTTGGGGACGCGGGGGTCCCACCTAGGCCAACCCTGCCACCAGGTCGGCCACGGACTTGCGGCGGCCCGTGAAGAACGGGACCTCTTCGCGGACGTGCATGCGGGCCTCCGAGGCGCGCAGGTGGCGCATGAGGTCGACGATGCGGTACAGCTCGTCGGCCTCGAAGGCCAGGATCCACTCGTAGTCGCCGAGCGAGAACGAGGCGACGGTGTTGGCGCGGACGTCCGGGTAGCCGCGGGCCATCTTGCCGTGGTCGGCGAGCATGCGTCGGCGGTCCTCGTCGGGCAGCAGGTACCAGTCGTAGGAGCGCACGAACGGGTAGACGCTGACGTAGTTGCGCGGCGTCTCGTCGGCGAGGAACGCCGGGACGTGCGAGCGGTTGAACTCGGCGGGGCGGTGCAGTGCCATGTTCGACCAGACCGGCTCCAGGGCACGGCCCAGCTTCGTACGGCGGAAGAGGTTGTACGCCTCCTGGAGCTGGTCGGCGGTCTCGGCGTGCCACCAGATCATGAGATCGGCGTCGGCGCGCAGCCCGGACACGTCGTAGGTGCCGCGGATCGTCACGTCCTTGGCGGCGAGCTGGTCGAACAGCTCCTGGACCTCGTCCGCGAGGCCCGCGCGCGTGGCGTCGTCGGGGAGCACGTCCTTCAGCTTGAAGACGGACCACAGCGTGTAGCGGATGACCTCGTTGAGGTCCTTGGCCAGCTTGCCCTTGTTCGGGATCCTGCCGGCCTCGGTGGTGGGGGCGTCGTCACTCATGGGACTCATTCTCCCGCTCCGCCGTGCAGACTCTGCACCGGGTTCGCCGTGAGGTACGCCGCGGCGCGCGGGTCGCCGCCGATCTGGTCCACCGCCGCGTACGCGCTCGCGATGCAGGCCGGGATGCCCACGCCGTCGTACTGGGCGCCGCAGACGGCGAGCCCGGGGAGCTTGGCGACATGCTCGCGGACGCGGGCCACGCGCGCGTGGTGGCCGACCGGGTACTGGGGCAGGCCGTCGGTCCAGCGGGTGACGCGGGTCTCCAGGGGCACGGCGTCGAGTCCGGTGGCCTCGCGCAGGTCGTGGCGGGAGACCTCGACGAGGTCCGCGTCGTCCTTCTGGAGGATCTCCGTCTCGCCGTGCCGCCCGACGGAGGTGCGCAGGACGATCACATCGGGGTCCTCGTCGGCGATCCAGGCCCATTTCTGGGAGGCGAACGTGGACGCCTTGATGGTGCGGCCGTCGACAGGCGGGACGAGGAAGCCGCTGCCGTCGGGCAGGACGGTCCCGGAGCGGCGGTAGGCCAGGGTCACCAGGGCCATCGAGGCGTACTCGACGGCCCGCAGCTCGGCGGCGGCTGCCGGTACCTCGGCGGCCAGCAGCCCGGCCGCCACGGGCGCGGGGACGGCGACGACCACGGCGTCGGCGGACAGGACGCGCTCCCCGGCGGTCACCCGCCAGCCACCCGAGGGCTCCCGCCGCAGCTCGCTCACCGGCACACGCGTGTGGATCTCGCCGCCCCGCGCGCGGACGGACTCCGCGACCGCGAGCGGCAGGGAGCCCACGCCCCCCTCGATGCCCATGAACACCGGGCCGGTCTGCTGGTTGGCGGCGGCCTTCGCCTGGATCTCGCGGACGGCCTCCGTCAGCGAGGTGTGGGTGCGGGCCGCCTGGTAGAGCTGCGGGACGGCCGAGCGCATCGAGATGCGGTAGGCGTCGCCGGCGTACACCCCGCCGAGCAGCGGCTCGACCAGGCGGTCGACGACCTCGCGGCCCAGGCGGGCCGCCACGTACTCACCGACCGCGACGTCCTCGCCGACCTCGGTGCGGGGCAGGTCGGCATCCCGCTCGATACGGGCGAGGCCCTCCTCGGACAGGACGCCGGTCAGCGCGGCGGCGGTGCCGGGGACGCCCATGACATGGCCCTTGGGCATGGGGCGCAGGGCGCCGCGGGTCCAGATCGAGGCGGTCGCGGTGGCCGGCGACCGGAGGCGATCGGTGAGGCCCGCCTCACGCGCGAGGGCGACCGCCTCCGGGCGGCGGGCCAGCATCGACTCGGCGCCGAAGTCGACGCGCACACCCGCGATGTCACCCGGCAGCAGCTTGCCGCCGACCCGCCCGGACGCCTCGAGGACGGTCACTCTCGCGCCGCGCGCCAGCAGCCGGTGGGCGGCGGCCAGCCCCGCGATGCCGGCCCCGATGACGACGACATGCCCTGTGCCCGCACCCGTTGCGCTCATGCCGTCCACTCTCTCAGACCCCACTGACATCCCCGCCCGGGGGCGTGTGGCCCGGCCGAGTCCCGACCGTGACCGCTTCGGAACCGTCCGCGTCAAACGTCCCGCACCGCCCCGGCGTCGAAGAAGTGACAGTCGTCACGACCCTCGGGGGGACACCCACATGCGCACACGACGTCGTTCCGTACGGCCGGTCCACACCGTGGCCGGTCTCCTGCTCGCCGCCGCTCTCGCGCTCACCGGATGCGGCGGCGCCGACTCGGCGGACTCGGCCTCCAAAGCCGATGGCAAGCCCGCCGTCGGCCGGGCCGACGGCGCCGACAGCGCCGACAGCGCCGTGGAGGGCGCGGGCCCGAGCGGGTCCAAGGCCTCCTCCTCCGCCCCGAAGCTCCCCACCGCCGGCCACATCATCCGTACCGCCTCCCTGACCGTTCAGGTCAAGGACGTCCCGGAGGCCCTCGACGAGGCCCGTACGTCCACCGAGAACGCGGGCGGCTACGTCGGCGACGAGACCACCACCCGGGGCGAGGACGGCACCGAGCGCACCCGGGTCGTCCTGCGCGTACCCGTCGAGCGGTACGACGACGTCCTCGCCGACCTCCAGGGCGCGGGCAAGCTCCTGAAGCGCACGGCGAAGGCCCAGGACGTCACCGACCAGGTCGTGGACGTCGACAGCCGCATCAAGTCGCAGCGGGCCAGCGTCGCCCGGGTCCGCGCGCTGATGGACCGGGCCGTCAGACTGAGCGACGTGGTCGCCCTGGAGGGCGAGTTGAGCACTCGGGAGGCCGACCTGGAGGCGCTGCTCGCCCAGCAGGCGTCCCTGAAGGACCGCACCGGCCTGGCGACCGTCACGCTGAGCCTGTCCGAGAAGCCGGTCCAGCGTGCAGTGGCCGCGGACGACGACCCGGGGTTCATGGACGCGCTGGCGGGCGGCTGGGACGCGTTCGTGACGATGCTGCGCTGGATCTCCGTCGCCTTCGGCGCGGTGCTGCCGTTCCTCGCGCTGGCCGTCGTGCTCGTCCTGGCCTGGCTGCTGCGGGTGCGGCGCCGGACGGCCCCTGCGGGCGAGCCCGAGCAGGACTGAAATGCGGCTGCCCCGTAGCGTGTTCGCATGAGCATGGAGCGACTGGTGGTGATCGGCGGGGACGCCGCGGGCATGTCCGCGGCGTCCCAGGCCCGCCGGCTGAGGGGTCCCGGGGAACTGGAGATCGTGGCCTTCGAACGCGGCCACTTCACGTCGTACTCGGCGTGCGGCATCCCGTACTGGGTGGGCGGCGACGTCGCCGGCCCGGACGAGCTGATCGCCCGCACCCCAGAGGAGCACCGGGCGCGCGGGATCGACCTGCGGCTGCGTACCGAGGTCACGGAGATCGATGTGGCCGGGCGGCGGGTACGCGCGCGTGACGTCGATTCGGGGGCCGGGTCGGCGTACTGGACGTCGTACGACAAGCTCGTCGTCGCGACCGGGGCGCGGCCGGTGCGGCCCGACATGCCGGGCATGGACGCGCGGGGCGTGCACGGGGTGCAGACGCTGGACGACGGCCAGGCCCTGCTCGACACGCTCTCACGCGCGCGTGGGCGGCGGGCCGTGGTGGTGGGGGCGGGCTACATCGGCGTGGAGATGGCCGAGGCGCTCATCAACCGCGGCTACGAGGTGACCGTCCTCAACCGGGGCGGCGAACCGATGTCGACCCTGGACCCGGACATGGGCCGACTGGTCCATGACGCCATGACGGGCCTCGGCATCACGATGGTGAACGACGTCGAGGTCACGGAGCTGCTCGCCGGCGAGGACGGCCGGGTGCGGGCGGTGGTCGCGAAGGACACCGAGTACCCGGCGGACGTGGTGGTCCTCGGCATCGGCGTCCGCCCGGAGACCGCCCTCGCGCGGGCCGCGGGGCTGCCGCTCGGCGGGCACGGCGGGCTGCTCACGGACCTGGCGATGCGGGTCCGCGGCCATGAGGAGATCTGGGCGGGCGGCGACTGCGTGGAGGTCCTCGACCTGGTCTCGGGCCAGGAGCGGTACGTTCCGCTGGGCACGCACGCCAACAAGCACGGCCAGGTCATCGGTGCGAACGTGGGCGGCGGGTACGCGACCTTCCCGGGCGTCGTCGGGACGGCCGTGAGCAAGGTGTGCGACCTGGAGATCGCCCGCACGGGCCTGCGCGAGAAGGACGCGCGCAGGGCGGGCCTGCGCTACGAGTCGGTCACCATCGAGTCCACCAGCCGCGCGGGCTACTACCCCGGCGCCTCCCCCATGACGGTGAAGATGCTCGCCGAGCGCCGCACGGGCCGCCTGCTGGGTGTGCAGATCGTCGGGCGGGAGGGCGCGGCCAAGAGGGTCGACATCGCGGCGGTCGCCCTGACGGCCGGAATGACGGTGGAACAGATGACGGCCCTGGACCTGGGCTACGCGCCGCCGTTCTCGCCGGTGTGGGACCCGGTGCTGGTCGCGGCACGAAAGGCGGCGGCGAAGGTGCGGAACCTGTAGGCAGGCGCCGCGGTCGCTGACCCGGGGGCGCGGGGCTGTGTCGACCTGCGGCTCCGCCGCGTGGGCGCGACCAGCCCCCCGCTCACCCGCACTCCGCAACGCTCCTAGGCAGTCCCGCTGAGCCTCGGCAGGGCGGAAACAGCCGCAGGCTGCTCCATCGGCTTCGCGTGCGCGGCGGGCGCCGGCCGCGACCGCAGCCGGTGGCTGACGGCCTCGTCCAGCGTTACCGGCCGCTGCATCTGCGCGGCGAGCCGCCCGGCCTCCTGGCCGAGTCGTGCCACGTCCTCCCAGGGGATGCGCACCACAAGGGCGATCTCCGCCTCGCCGTCCGGCGTGGCGTGCATCGGAGCGGAAACTCGGTCGTTCATCGTCTGGTCCTCACGTCGTCCCCGTGACCCGCCTTCCCCGGGTCACGGGCGGTTGCCGACTCATACGCACTGCCACAGAAGGGCGTTCACCGATTCACCGAACGGATCGGGGGCACTAATTCCTTGTGGTCATCCCCGTCCATGACGTGAACCCGGTACGCCGTACCCCTGTCGTCACGTACACGCTGATCGCGGCGAACGTTCTCGTGTTCTGGTTCATGCCAGGTCTGTCCGGCTCGGTGGCCGGTGACAGCGCTCTGGCCCAGAGCTGCCATCTGCACGCCTTCCTGGAGCACTTCGCGGCCGTGCCCAGCGAGTTGATCCATCATCAGCTGCCGCAGATGGTCCCGACCGGGGAGGTGCGCGGAGCGGGCTGTCAGCTGGGCCCGCCGACGTACGACAAGAACCCGGTGGTGAGCGTGTTCACCGCGATGTTCCTGCACGGCGGCTGGCTGCACCTGCTGGGCAACATGCTGTTCCTGCTGATCTTCGGGAACAACATCGAGGACCGTATGGGCCACGTCCGCTTCGCGCTGTTCTACGTCGTCTGCGGCTATGCGGCGTCGTACGGCTTCGCCCTGGTGAACGCCGACTCCACCGACCCGCTGATCGGCGCCTCCGGGGCCATCGCGGGCGTGCTGGGCGCCTACCTGGTGCTGTATCCGAAGGCCAGGGTCTGGGTCCTGGTGCCCTTCCTGATCTTCCTGCCGTTGCGGCTGCCGGCCTGGCTGGTGCTGGGCTTCTGGTTCGTGCTCCAGGCGGTGTACTCCTCCGGCGAGGGCGTCTCCGCCGACGCGGGCACGGTGGCGTACGCGGCGCACGTCGTCGGCTTCCTGGCGGGCATGCTGCTGGCCTGGCCCCTCAAGGCGGGCACGCCCGCGCCTCCGGAGCCGCGCGGGCTGCTGTTCGGCAGACGGGCGCGGCCCCGGCACACGTGGTGAGCGCGTTCCGTCCGTTCTAGCGGCCGGTCCGGGTGTGGACGTACTCGACGAGGCGGGTGAGGGCGTCCGGGTCGGTGGTCGGCATCACGCCGTGGCCGAGGTTGAAGACGTGGCCCTCCAGCCCGGCGGCCGCCTCCAGGACCTCGCGGGTCTTGGCCTCCACGGCCTCGGGGCCGGCGAACAGGACGGTCGGGTCGAGGTTGCCCTGGAGCGCCTTGCCGGGGCCGATCCGGCGGACGGCCTCGTCGAGCGGGACGCGCCAGTCGACGCCGATGACGTCCGCGCCGGTCTCGCTCGTGAGCTTCAGCAGCTCGCCGGTGCCGACGCCGAAGTGGATGCGCGGAACGCCGTATCCGGCGACGGCGTCGAAGACCTTCGTGGAGGCGGGCAGGACGGAGCGGCGGTAGTCCGCGGGGGCGAGGGCGCCGGCCCAGGAGTCGAACAGCTGGACGGCGCTGGCGCCCGCCTCGATCTGGACCTTCAGGAAGGCGGCGGTGATCTCCGCGAGGCGGTCGAGCAGGTCGGCCCAGAGTTCCGGGTCGCCGAACATCATCGCCTTGGCGTTCTCGTACGTGCGTGACGGGCCGCCCTCGACGAGGTAACTCGCGAGGGTGAAGGGCGCGCCCGCGAATCCGATGAGCGGGGTGGCGCCGAGTTCCGCGGTCAGCAGGCCGATGGCCTCGGTGACGTAGGAGACGTCCTCGGGGGTGAGGTCGCGGAGCTGGGCGAGGTCGGCGCGGGTGCGGATCGGCTTCTCGACGACCGGGCCGACGCCGGGCTTGATGTCGAGGTCGACGCCGATCGCCTTGAGCGGGACGACGATGTCGCTGTAGTAGATCGCCGCGTCCACGTCGTGCCGGCGGACCGGCTGGAGGGTGATCTCGGTGACCAGTTCGGGGCGCGTACAGGACTCGAGCATCGGGATGCCCTCGCGGACCTTGCGGTACTCCGGCAGGGAGCGGCCGGCCTGTCGCATGAACCACACCGGCGTGTGCGGCACGGGTTCCCGCCTGCACGCCTTCAGAAAGGCACTGTCGTACGTCGCTGTCGGCTGCCGGCCCGCAGGCCCCTCGTTCGCACTCACAAGCCCCAGTCTCCCACGCCCCGAATCCCCCGGACTCCGGGGCCTGGGTGGCGCGGTGGGGGGCCGGGGGTGCGGTGGGTGCCTGGGACCGGCGGGAGCCTGAGCCGGTGGAGGCCTGAGCCGGTGGAGGCCTGAGCCGGTGGAGGCCTGGGGGTGGCGGGGGGCCTGGGGGTGGCGGGGGGCCTGGAGGTTGGGGGCGGTCTGGAGGCCGGCGGGGGTTGCGGAGCCGGACGCGCAGGGGGCAGGCCCGCCAGGGGCAGAGGTTCTGGGGCCCTGCGGGGCCCTGTTGGCGTCGGCTGGCTGTTCACCCAGCGCGCGCAGTCGCCCCTCCACGCCGCCGGGCTCCGGAGGGGGCCTGGGGGTCGGTGGCGCCCTGGGGCGGTGGACCAGTGGGGGCGTGGGGCCCGGGGCACGGCCGAGGTCCGGGAGGCCGGCGGGGGTTGCGGAGCCTGGGCGCACGGGGGGGGGGAGCGGTGGAGGTTCTGGGGGTTCTGGGGGTTCTGCGGGCCTGTCGGGGGCGGGTGTTCGCCCAGCGCGCAGTTGCCCGGTGGGCCCGCGCGGGTGTCTTGCCCTGCGCGAGCGGCCCGTTCCCCTTAATCTTCCCCGCATGGCTGCGGCTCAGGGACGACTGTCGGACGGCACTGGCGGGATGGACGAGGCGAACGAGGGGGAGCGGGATGCGGGCGGGTCGGCACCGCCGGTACCGCTGCCCTTCCGGTCCGCCGTCGACGCGCTGAGGACCGCGCGGCTGAGGCCGCAGATCGAGATCGAGCCGGTGCCGGCCCCCAAACGGCTCGCCCCCTTCGCGTACGCCCTGGAAGCGGCGGTCGTGGACGGCGAGCAGGATCTCGCCGACGGCCGGCTGGTGCTGCTGCACGACCCGGCCGGGCACGACGCCTGGCGCGGCACCTTCCGGCTGGTGACCCTGATCCGGGCCGAGCTGGAGCCGGAGATGGCGGCCGACCCGCTGCTGCCGGAGGTGTGCTGGTCCTGGCTGACCGGTGCGCTCCAGGCGCGCGGACTGACGTACGGCGAACCGAGCGGCACGGTCACCCGGGCGAGCTCTCACTACTTCGGCGGTCTCGCCGAGCGCCCCGCGGCCTCGCAGATCGAGATCCGGGCCTCCTGGACGCCCCGTGAGGGGCTGGGCGGGGTGCCGGACACGGGGGCGCACCTGGCGTCCTGGTGCGACCTGCTGGCGCAGGTGGCGGGGCTGCCGCCGGCCGGCCCAGGGGACGCCTCGGTGGTGACGCTGCCGCAGCGCCGCGGGCCGCAGTCGCGCTGAGCGGACAACCGACAGTCGACAACCGACAGCTCACAGCTCACAGCTCACAGCTCACAACCCGCCGGTCGGGCAAGCCGTCCAACCCATTCGGCCGTCCACATTGACCATCTCTTTGTCGATACGGCCACTTTCGATCCCGTACCGCACCCACCCAAACCGATTCGATCTTCGGATGATCGATCGCGTGTCCGAATTGCACGTAATGTTACTCACTAGATCGTGATCATTTTCTAAAGGACCACCGACCCGCTGCCGAAGACGACTGTGACCTTCAAAGCACGGTTCGTCCCGGCTTCTTCCCCACGAGCCCCTCGAACCGGCCCCCCGCCCCGCACCCAGGAGGCCTGGTGTCCGTTCTCCTCGAGCAGCCCGCAAGCCTGGTCGCCTACCGCCCGAACAAGCCCACCGCCATGGTGGTCGTGGCCGACCCGCGCGTGCGTTCCACCGTCACCCGCCATCTATGGGCGCTCGGTGTGCGCGATGTCATCGAGGCCTCGTCCATCGCGGAGGCTCGTCCCCGCATCGGCAACCCCCGCGACATCTGCGTCGCCGACGTCCATCTCCCCGACGGCTCCGGCCTCACCCTCCTGTCGGAGACCCGCGCCGCGGGCTGGCCCAACGGCCTCGCCCTCTCCGCGGCCGACGACATCGGCGCCGTCCGCAACGCCCTCGCAGGCGGTGTCAAGGGCTACGTCGTCACCGGCACCCGCACCAACGTCGGGCTCCCCACCCGCCCCGGCGCCGCCCCCATCGGCGCCGCCGCCGCCCGTCTCCACCGCCGCCCCCCGGGTGCCCCGAGCCACCCGGGCGGCTACCGCGAGCTCTCCGGCCGCGAGGTCGAGGTGCTGCGGCTCGTCGCCGAAGGCCAGTCCAACAAGGCGATCGGCGTCTCGATGGGCCTGTCCGCGCTGACCGTCAAGAGCCACCTCGCCCGCATCGCCCGCAAGCTCGGCACCGGAGACCGCGCCGGCATGGTCGCCGTCGCCCTGCGGACCGGCATCATCCACTGAATCCGCCGGATCCGCCCAATCTGCTGAATCCGCCGGATCCGCCAAATCCGCTGAATCACCCCACGATCCCCTCAATCTCCCGAGTCCGCCGAACCCTTCGATGAACCCTTCGAGAAACCGGTTGCCCGGTCCGCGTCAATCGGCCTGACCTGCGTGACTGGTTTACGCCCCTGGCGCACCCGCCGACGGAACGTTCCGTCGGCGGGTGTCGTCCATACACGGATACCCTTGACAGGTGACCGACGCCCAAGAAACCGCAGCAGCCAGTTCACTGCGAACCACCGGAGGCGCCCCTCCGGACGACGGCGGATCAACTGCTTCTGCTGTTCCCGGGGCGCCGACACCTGAGCTTGAGCCCACACCCGAGCCCGTACCCGAGCCCACACCGCTGCTCGAACCGCGCGAGGGCATTCCGCCGGTGGTCGCCGACGAAGCCTCCCTCGCCGCGGTGATCGCCGCCTTCGCGGCCGGCCGCGGCCCGGTCGCCGTCGACGCCGAGCGTGCCTCCGGCTACCGCTACGGACAGCGGGCCTATCTGGTCCAGCTGCGCCGCGAGGGCGCCGGGACCGCGCTGATCGACCCCGTGGCCTGCCCGGACCTCTCGGGGCTCGGCGCCGCCCTGTCCGGCGTCGAGTGGGTCCTGCACGCCGCCACCCAGGACCTGCCCTGTCTGCGCGAGATAGGCATGGTGCCGACGCGGCTGTTCGACACCGAGCTGGCCGGACGGCTCGCCGGATTCCCGCGGGTCGGCCTCGGCGCGATGGTGGAAAGCGTTCTCGGTTTCGTGCTGGAGAAGGGGCACTCCGCGGTCGACTGGTCGACCCGCCCGCTGCCCGAGCCCTGGCTGCGGTACGCCGCCCTGGACGTCGAGCTCCTCGTCGACCTGCGCGACGCGCTGGAGAAGGAGCTGGACCGGCAGGGCAAGCTGGAGTGGGCGCACCAGGAGTTCGACGCCATCGCCTCCGCCCCGCCGCCCGAGCCCCGCAAGGACCCGTGGCGCCGTACGTCCGGCATGCACAAGGTGCGCCGCAGGCGGCAGCTCGGCGTGGTGCGCGAGCTGTGGCAGACCCGGGACCGGATCGCGCAGCGCCGGGACGTGTCGCCGGGCAAGGTGCTGCCGGACGCGGCCATCGTGGAGGCCGCGCTCGCCCTCCCCGTCAATGTGCACGCCCTGGCCGCGCTGAACGGCTTCGGGCACCGCATGGGACGGCGCCAGCTGGAACAGTGGCAGGCCGCGGTCGACCGCGCGAAGGAGCTGACCGAGGCGCAGCTGCCGCAGCCCGGGCAGCCGGTCGCCGGCCCCCCGCCGCCGCGGGCCTGGGCCGACAAGGATCCGGAGGCCGCCGCACGGCTGTCCGCGGCCCGCACCGCCGTGTCCGCGCTGGCGGAGCGGCTGAACATGCCCCAGGAGAACCTCATCGCCCCGGACACAGTGCGGCGGGTCTGCTGGGAGCCGCCGGCGCCGGCCGACGCGGAGTCGGTCGCGGACGCGCTGGCCGGGCTGGGCGCCCGGCCGTGGCAGGTGGAGCAGGTCGCGCCGGTGCTCGTCGCGGCGCTGCCCGCCTGATCCGCGGGGTGTTCATCGCGACGCGCCCCGCATGAAACCGTTGTAGATGTATTTCTGCAGCGCCAGGAACACGATCAGAGTCGGCAGGATCACCAGCACCGCTCCTGCCGAGATCGTTTCCCAGTGGGCGGCGTAGGGGCCCTTGAACCGGAACAGCGACGTCGAGATCACGCCAAGATCTTGTGATGGCATGTAGAGGAAGGGGATGTAGAAGTCGTTGTAGACGGCGATCCCCTTCACGATCACGACCGTCGCGACCGCCGGTTTCAGCAACGGGAAAATGATCTTCCGGTAGATCGTGAACGCGTTGGCGCCGTCCAGCCGGGCCGCCTCGTCCAGGGAGACCGGTATCGAGCGGACGAACTGCAGGAAGATGTAGATCGAGACGATGTCGGTGCCCATGTAGAGGGCGATCGGCGCCCAGCGGGTGTCGAACATGCCGAGGCTGTGCACGATCTGGAAAGTGGCCACCTGGGTGGTGACACCGGGAACCAGCGCCGCCACCAGAAACAGGGCGACCACCAGTTTCCGGAAACGGAACGTGAAACGGTCGATCGCGTATGCCGTCATCGAGCCGATGAGCACCGTTCCGCCGACGGAGATCACCAGGATGAAGGCGGTGTTCCCGAACGCCGTGAGCATGCCGCCGTCCTGGAACGCCGTCACGTAGTTGTGGAGGTTGAGCGGGTCGCGCGGGAGCGTGAGGGCCCCGCCGTCGTTCGCCGTCTCGTGCTCGGTCTTCAGGGACGTCAGGAAGACGACGCCCAGCGGGAGCAGCACGATCAGCGCCGCGGCGATCAGCGACAGGTACACGAGGGTGCGGAGAACGGCCCGGCGGGTCATACGAGATCCACCCTCTCGTCGGGGACGATGCGCCGCTGCACCCAGGTCACCAGCAGCACGATCAGCAGCAGCACGACGGCCGCGGCGGAGGCGAGGCCCGTCTTGTTGAACTGGAAGGCCAGCTTCACGGTCTGGATCACGAAGGTCTCGGTGCCGGTCGCGCCGCCGGTCATGATGTACGGGATCTCGAAGGCGGACAGCGAGCCGGAGACGGAGAGGATCACCGTCAGGGTCAGCACCGGTTTGATGCCGGGCAGGATGATGTGGCGGAACTGGTTCCAGCGGTTCGCGCCGTCCAGCTCCGACGCCTCGTACAGCTCACCCGGGATGGACTGGATCGCGCCGAGGAACAGGACGAAGTTCATGCCCAGGTAGCGCCAGACCGAGACCCCGGCGAGGGACACGTTCGCCGAGACGGGGGTGCCCAGCCAGGCGTGGTCGGTGTGGTGGCCGAAGAGGCCGAGGACCGTGTCGAAGGTGCCGCCGTCCTGGAAGAAGTAGAGGAAGACGAAGCCGATGGCCACCCCGTTGACCAGGGACGGGAAGAAGAGCACGCCCTTGAAGAAGTTCCGGAAACGGAGGTCGAAGCTGAGGATCGTCGCGAAGTAGAGCGCGGCGACGATCTGGAGCACCGAGGCGGCCAGGTAGTAGCCGCTCACCCAGAACACCTGGAGGAGATCCTCACGGGTGAAGATCTCCGCGTAGTTCTCGGCGCCCGTGTAGTGCAGTTCGGGGCTGACGCCGTCCCAGTCGGTGAAGCTGTACGCGACCATGTTGGCGATCGGCGCGTAGGTGAAGGTGAGCAGCAGGGCGAGCGGGGCGAGCAGGAACAGCCAGGGGGTGAGCAGCCGCCGGACGCGCGCGTGGGTCATCAGTCACCCACGTTCTGCTGTGTCTCGGTCCACTTGTCGCCGAGGTCCGCGAGGAAGTCGTCCAGGCTGCCCTTCCTGGCGCCCCGGGCGAGGTCCACGAGGTCCTGGCGGTATTCGGGCTTGTTGATGCCGACCTCGGACTCGTCGTCGATCAGTTTCACCTTGGCGCCGGCCGAGTCGTCGAGTTCGATCAGCTTCACACCCGCGTCCTCGTAGGACTTGAGGACGTCCGGCATCGGGGCGTCCTTCAGCGGGGAGATGGCGAGGTTGTCCCGGTCGTAGCCGGACTTGTCGGTGAACCAGTCGATCCAGGCGCGGGCCGCCTCCTTGTGCTTGGAGTGGACGTTGACGGCCTGGTGGTAGTCGGGGCCGACGGTCGCGCAGAACGTGCCGTCCGCCTGGGCGGGGAACGGCATGAAACCGATGTCGTCGGGGTTCACCCCGGCCTTGCGGGCCGCGTCCTGGAACTGGATGATCGCCCAGGTGCCGAGCCACTGCGTGGCGATCTCGCCCTTGGCCGTGCGCGGCTTGGACTCCTCCCAGTTGCTGGTCGTGGGGTCCTTCTCGGCGAGGCCGTCCTTGACGATGTCGTAGAGCAGCGTGTCCCCGACGCGCAGGTCGCTGCCCTTCGCCCACGGGTCGCCCTCGGCGAGTTTCGTGGTGGCCTGCGGGTCGCAGGAGACGGCGCCGTTGACGAAGGTCCACGAGGTCAGCGGCCACTGGGCGGCGAAGTTGGTGTAGTAGGGGACCGCGTCGGTCTTCGCCTTGATCGCCTTCAGGCCGGCGAGGAACCCGGCGGGGGTGGTGGGCCAGTCGGTGACGCCCGCCTCCTTCCAGATCCGCTTGTTGTAGACGAAGCCGGGCATCACGCCGTTGGAGGTCTGGCCGTAGACCTTGCCGTCGACGGTCGTGTAGTCGGTGAAGCGGTACTTCTTGCCGCGTTCGGCCTCGGTGCCCAGGGAGGCGAAGAACTTCGGGTAGTCGCTCTTCTTGATGACCCCGGGGATCAGCAGGACGTCGCCGTAGTCCTCGGTGTTCATCCGGATCTTGATCTCGGCCTCGTAGTTGGTGAGGGCCTGGAACTCGACCTTCACCTTGGGGTACGTCCTGTTGAACTCGGCGGCGTACTTCTTCAGCGTGCCGTCCTGCACCAGATCGGTGCGCACGGTGAGGACCGTGATGGTCCCGCTCACCTTCGACGGATCGTCGGGCGCCTCGGCGTCCGCGCCCTCGGCGCTTCCTCCTGTCCCGGTACACCCCGGCAGAAGCAGGGCGACTCCGGCGACCATCGCGAGAACTGTACGGCGGTTCATGTGCGTCACTTCCGTTCCTGGGACGGATGAGCACGAGCGGGTTGGTCGTACGCGAGTGGGTTGGCTGATTCGGCACTCTGACAGCGCTTTCTTAACCGGTAAAGTCCCTATTTCGCCAAGGCTGGAGCAATGGGACCGCTTGCTGGACTGAAACGGTTTAGGGAGTGCGCATGCTGGAGGCGACACCGCTCACCGAGGGATGGGTCCTGTGTCACGAGGGGGTTGGTCTCCCGGCCGTGGTGCCGGGCTGTGTGCACACCGACCTGCTGGCGGCGGGGGTGATCCCGGACCCCTTCCTCGGCAGGAACGAGGCCGAGGTGGCGTGGGTGGGCCGGCGGGACTGGACATATGAGACGGACCTGCCGACCGGGTCCGGGCACGAGCAGACCGATCTGGTCTTCGACGGTCTGGACACCGTCGCCGAGGTGCTGCTCGACGGGCAGCTCCTGGGCCGGACAAGGAACATGCACCGCGGGTACCGCTTCGACGTGACCGGTCTCGGGGGGCGGCTGTCCGTGCGGTTCGCCTCCGCCTACGCCGAGGCGGAGGCCGTGCGCGGGAAGGTGGGCGACCGGCCCGCCGCCTACGCGGAGCCCTACCAGTACCTCCGCAAGATGGCCTGCTCCTTCGGCTGGGACTGGGGGCCGACGCTGGTGACGGCCGGGATCTGGCGGCCGGTCCGGCTGGAGCGCTGGTCGACGGCCCGGCTCGCCCGGGTGCGACCGGTCGTGACGGTCCAACAGGGCGTGGGTGTCGTCGAGTTGCACATCGAGGTGGAGCGCACCCGGGTGGAGGCCGAACTCACCCTGGAGGCCCGGGTGGGTGGCGTACGGGCGCGGGGCGAAGTGACGGGCACACGGGGTGTCGTACGGGTGGAGGTGCCGGACGCCGAGCTGTGGTGGCCGCGGGGATACGGCGAACAGTCGCTCCATGATGTCGAGTTGACGTTGTGTCACGACAGCGTGGTGCTGGACGTGTGGCGGCGGCGGGTCGGCTTCCGCAGCGTGGAGCTGGACACCTCCGCCGACGGGCGCGGAACCGGATTCACCCTCGTCGTCAACGGCGAGCGGCTCTTCGCGCGGGGCGTCAACTGGATCCCGGACGACGTCTTTCCGTCCCGGGTGACCCGGGAGCGGTACCGGAGGCGGCTCGGGCAGGCGGCGGACGCCGGGGTGGACCTGGTGCGGGTGTGGGGCGGCGGGATCTACGAGAGCGAGGACTTCTACGACGCCTGCGACGAGCTGGGACTGCTGGTGTGGCAGGACTTCCCGTTCGCCTGCGCCGCCTACCCGGAGGAGCAGCCGCTGCGGGGCGAGGTGGAGGCGGAGGCCAGGGAGAACGTCGTACGGCTGATGCCGCATCCGTCGCTGGTGCTGTGGAACGGCAACAACGAGAACCTGTGGGGGTTCCGGGACTGGGGCTGGGAGGGGCGGCTGGCCGGGGACTCCTGGGGGGAGGGGTACTACCTGGGTGTACTGCCTCGGGTGGTGGCCGAGTTGGATCCGACGCGGGTCTACACGGCGGGCAGTCCCTGGTCGGGTTCGTGGGCGCACCATCCGAACGACCCGGCGCACGGCACGCACCACTCCTGGGAGGTGTGGAACCGGGCGGACTACGCCGAGTACCGGAGTGAAGTGCCGCGGTTCGTCGCGGAGTTCGGGTGGCAGGCACCGCCCGCGTACGCCACGCTGCGGCGGGCACTGCCGGGCGAGGAGCTCGCCGCGGACTCCCCCGGGATGCTGCACCACCAGAAGGCGGAGGACGGCAACGGCAAGCTGGCGCGCGGGCTCGCCCGCCATTTCGCCCTGCCGGAGGGGGACTTCGACCGCTGGCACTATCTGACCCAGGTCAACCAGGCGCGGGCGGTGGCCGCCGGGATCGAGCACTGGCGCGCTCACTGGCCGGAGTGCGCGGGGACGGTCGTCTGGCAGCTCAACGACTGCTGGCCGGTGACGTCGTGGTCGGCGATCGACGGGGACGGCCGGGAGAAACCGCTGTACCACGAGTTGCGGCGGCTGTACGCGGACCGGTTGCTCACACTGCGGGTCCGGGGCGAGGGGCTGGTGTTGGCGGCCGTCAACCAGGCGGCCGGGCCGTGGACGGCGGCCCTGGAGCTGCGGCGGATGTCGGTGGCGGGGGAGGTGATCGGGGCCGTGCGTCTCGAACTCGCCGCGCGGGCACGGGCGGTGGCCGAGCTGCCGGTGCCCGACGGGCTGGTACCGGACGGCGCGAAGGAGTTCCTGGTGGTCGACAGCGAGGGTCTGCGCGCCCTGTACTTCCCGGTGCCCGACCGTGAAATCCCCTACCCCCGCCCCGAGTTCGAAGTGGTCGCCGGAAGCGGGTCGGTCACCGTCACGGCCCGTACACTCGTGCGCGACCTGCTGCTCCAGGCCGACCGGCTGGGGCCGGACGTACGCGCCGACCGGGGCCTGGTCACCCTGCTTCCCGGGGAACGGGTGACCATCGGGGTCGAGGGCTGGGAGACTCCGGATGCCGCCGCCGCCCGGGCCGCGCTGTACTGCCAGGAGCCCGCTCGATGACGTCTCCGCCGCCCCGCGTCACGATCAAGGACGTCGCCGCGCGCGCCGGTGTGTCCAAGGGAGCGGTGTCGCTGGCCTTCAACCACAAGCCGGGGCTGTCGGAGACGACCCGGGAGCGGATCTTCGCGGCGGCGCGGGAGCTGGGCTGGGAGCCGAACCTCACCGCGCGGTCGCTGTCGAGCTCGCGGGTGGACGTGGTGGGTCTCGCGATCTGCCGGCCGGCCCGGATGCTGGGCCTGGAGCCGTTCTACATGGAGTTCGTGTCCGGGGTGGAGAGCGTGCTGACCGAGCACTCCTGCTCGCTGCTGCTGCGGCTGGTAAAGACCGTGGAGGAGGAGGCGGGACTGCTCGAGTCGTGGTGGCGGGGGCGGCAGATCGGCGGGGCGATCCTGGTGGACTTCCGGGCCGACGACCCCCGGGTGGCGGCGGCCGAACGGCTGGGGATGCCGGTGGTGGCCGTGGGACATCCGACGCTGACCGGGCGGCTGACCTCGGTGTGGACCGATGACGCGACGGCGGTCACGGAGGCGGTGCGGTATCTGGCCGCGCTGGGGCACCGCCGTGTCGCCCGGATCGGGGGCGCGGCGGCGCTCGGGCACACGGTGATGCGGACGGCCGCGTTCGACGCGGCGTCGCGGAGCGCGGGGCTGGCCGGGGCGTGGCAGGTCGCCACGGACTACTCGGGGGAGGCGGGCGCGCGGGCCACCCGGTCGATGCTGACCGCGGCCCCGCAGGACCGGCCGACGGCGATCGTCTACGACAACGACATCATGGCGGTGGCCGGGCTCGCGGTGGCGGCCGAGATGGGGCTGGGTGTGCCCCGGGACGTGTCCCTGCTCGCCTGGGACGACTCCCAGCTGTGCCGCCTGACCCATCCGACGCTGTCCGCGATGAGCCATGACGTGCACGGTTTCGGCGCCGAGGCGGCCCGTACGCTGTTCGGTGTGATCATGGGCCAGGGGCCGGGATCCCATCCGGTGCCGACGCCGGTGCTGACTCCGCGGGGGTCGACGGCTCCCCCGAAGGTGTGACCTTCGCCGCTTGGACCTGCGGGACTGTGCAGCCACGTTACCGATAAGTAGCATGGTTCCTGAGCGCGCGCTCAGCGCATCGCAGCAGTGCCATCCCGCACCCTGGAGGAGAGCCATCGTGCCTCGTACCGTCAGGGATGTCGTCTTCGTAGACGGCGTCCGTACCCCGTTCGGCAAGGCGGGCCCGAAGGGCATCTACCACGAGACCCGGGCCGACGACCTCGTCGTGAAGGCGATCCGGGAGCTGCTGCGCCGCAACCCCGGTCTCGACCCGAAGAAGATCGACGAGGTCGCCATCGCCGCGACCACGCAGATCGGCGACCAGGGCCTCACCATCGGCCGCACCGCCGGCATCCTGGCCGGGCTGCCGACCTCGGTCCCCGGCTACTCCATCGACCGGATGTGCGCGGGCGCCCTGACCGCCGTCACCACGGTGGCCGGCTCCGTCGCCTTCGGCGCGTACGACATCGCCGTGGCCGGCGGTGTCGAGCACATGGGCCGGCACCCGATGGGCGAGGGCGTGGACCCCAACCCTCGGTTCGTCAGCGAGAAGCTGGTCGACGAGTCCGCGCTGTTCATGGGCATGACCGCGGAGAACCTGCACGACCGCTACCCGCAGATCACCAAGCTGCGCGCGGACGAGTACGCGGTGCGCTCCCAGGAGAAGGCCGCCAAGGCGTACGCCAACGGCAAGATCCAGGCCGACCTGGTGCCGATCTCCGTACGCCGCACCGCTGCAGTCGATAGCGGCTCCGCCGCGGGCTCGGCGGGCGAGACGGGCTGGGGCCTGGTCACCGCCGACGAGCCGATGCGTCCGGGCACGACCCTGGAGAACCTCTCCGGGCTGAAGACCCCGTTCCGGGTGCACGGCCGGGTCACCGCCGGCAACGCGGCCGGCCTGAACGACGGTGCGACCGCTTCCCTGATCGCGTCCGAGGACTTCGCCCGCGAGAACAACCTGCCGGTGAAGATGCGCCTCGTCGCGTACTCCTTCGCGGGTGTCGAGCCGGAGGTCATGGGCTACGGCCCGATCCCGGCCACGGAGAAGGCCCTCGCCCAGGCGGGTCTGTCGATCTCCGACATCGGTCTGTTCGAGATCAACGAGGCCTTCGCCGTCCAGGTGCTGGCCTTCCTCGACCACTACGGCATCGCGGACGACGACGAGCGCGTCAACCAGTACGGCGGCGCCATCGCCTTCGGCCACCCGCTGGCCTCGTCGGGCGTGCGTCTGATGACGCAGCTGGCCCGCCAGTTCGAGGAGCAGCCGAACGTCCGCTACGGCCTGACCACCATGTGCGTCGGCTTCGGCATGGGCGCGACGGTCATCTGGGAGAACCCGCACTTCGAGGGGGACAAGTGAGCACCACCGCTGAGCTGCTGAAGGGTGCGGCCGAGCTGTTCCCGGACGAGGTCGTCACCAGCGCCCACGTCCGCCACCTCGACCTGCCGTACAACGCGGGCCGTTTCGCGCTGATTACGCTCGACAACGGTCTCGACCACACCAAGCCGACCACCTTCGGCCCCGCCTCGCTCGCGAAGCTCGACGCCGCGATCGACCAGGTGGAGAAGGAGGCCGCGGCAGGCGAGATCGTCGGCGCGGGCATCACCGGCAAGCCGTTCATCTTCGCCGTCGGCGCGGACCTCAAGGGCGTCGAGCTCCTCAAGGAGTACGACCACGCGCTCGCCATCGGCAAGGGCGGCCACGAGGTCTTCAAGCGCCTCGCGACGCTGGCCGTGCCGACCTTCGCGTACTACAACGGCGCGGCCATGGGCGGCGGCGTCGAGGTCGGTCTGCACTGCGGCTACCGCACCGTGTCGAAGGCGCTCCCGGCGTTCTCCCTGCCCGAGGTCTTCCTCGGTCTGGTCCCCGGCTGGGGCGGCTGCACGCTGCTGCCGAACCTGATCGGCGCCGACAAGGCCGTCTCGGTGATCGTCGAGAACAGCCTCAACCAGAACAAGCAGCTCAAGGGCGAGCAGGTCTTCGAGCTCGGGATCGCCGACGCGCTCTTCGAGGGCGCGGACTTCCTGGAGCAGTCGCTGCTCTGGACGGCTCAGGTCCTCAAGGGTGACGTCAAGGTCGAGCGCCCGGTGATCGACCGCGGCGAGGCCTGGGACCAGGCCGTCGCGCGCGGCCGGTTCGTCGCCGACTCCAAGGTGCACGGCGCGGCCCCGGCCGCCTACCGCGCGCTGGACATCGTCGCCGCCGCCAAGAACGGCGACCTCCAGCAGGGCTACGACGCCGAGGACAAGGCGCTCGCCGACCTGATCATGGGTGGTGAACTGCGCGCCGGCATCTACGCGTTCAACCTGGTGCAGAAGCGCGGCAAGCGCCCGGCCGGCGCCCCGGACAGGAACCTGGCCCGCCCGGTCACCAAGGTCGGCGTCGTCGGCGCCGGTCTGATGGCCTCGCAGCTCGCCCTGCTCTTCCTGCGCCGTCTGGAGGTGCCCGTCGTCCTGACGGACATCGACCAGGCGCGCGTCGACAAGGGCGTGGGCTACGTCCACGCGGAGATCGAGAAGCTGCTGGGCAAGGGCCGTATCAACCAGGACAAGGCCAACCGCCTCAAGGCCCTGGTGAGCGGTGTCCTGGACAAGGCCGAGGGCTTCGCGGACGCGGACTTCGTCATCGAGGCCGTGTTCGAGGAGATCGGCGTCAAGCAGCAGGTGTTCGCGGAGGTCGAGGCGGTGGCCCCGGCGCACGCGATCCTCGCCACCAACACCTCCTCGCTCTCCGTGTCGGAGATGGCGTCGAAGCTGAAGAACCCCGAGCGGGTCGTGGGCTTCCACTTCTTCAACCCGGTCGCGATCCTGCCGCTGCTTGAGATCGTGCGCGGCGAGCAGACCGACGACGCGTCGCTCGCCACCGCCTTCGCCGTCGCCAAGAAGCTGAAGAAGACCGCGGTCCTGGTGAAGGACGCCCCGGCGTTCGTCGTGAACCGCATCCTGACCCGGTTCATGGGCGAGGTGCAGAACGTCATCGACGAGGGCACCCCGGTCGAGGTCGCGGAGAAGGCGGTGGAACCGCTCGGCCTGCCGATGTCCCCGCTGGTCCTCCTCGAACTGGTCGGCCCCGCGATCGGTCTGCATGTCTCGGAGACGCTCAACCGGGCGTTCCCGGACCGCTTCACGGTCTCCCAGAACCTCAAGGCGGTCGTCGAGGCCGGCAAGCGCGGCTTCTACGTCTACGACAGCGGCAAGCCCGAGCTGGACCCCGAGGTCGCCGCGCTGCTGAAGCAGGGCGACTCGGTGCTGACCGAGGAGCAGGTGCGGGCGCGGGTGCTGGAGGCGGTGGCGCAGGAGATCGGGCTCATGCTCGACGAGGGCGTCGTCGCCGAGGCCCAGGACATCGACCTCTGCCTGATCACCGGCGCCGGCTGGCCCTTCCACCTGGGCGGCATCACGCCGTACCTGGACCGTGAGGGTGTCTCCGAGCGGGTGAACGGGAAGCGGTTCCTGGCCGCGGGCGTGGCGTCGGTACCGGCGTAACCACGGTCGTACGCAGGTGAAGAGGGCCTCCGCCGGCGGGCGGAGGCCCTCTCTCACGTCCGCGGTCGGCCTGTGCTCACCCACGGTCCGAACCCGGCTGCCCCCGGGGCCGTGGGTCAGGCCTTCCGCCATGCCTCCAGGGCCAGGCCCGGTTCGTCCTTGCGGCGGGTGAGGTGCAGGGCGCCGGTCGACAGGGAGAGGGTGGCGGCGACCACGCGGTCCTCGTGGTCGACGGCGAGCGCCACCTCCGCGTCGTCCGGGAGCGGTGGGCCGGACTCGGTCCACCAGGCGCCGGACGACTCCTGCTCCGTCGGGTAGGCGGCGAAGGCGACCCGGCCGCCGGCGGCGCGCTGGGCGAGCAACGTGCAGTCGTGGCCGTCGAGTTCACAGCGGATCGCGGCGACCGGACCGGGACCCGCGGCGGTCAGCACGGAGGCCGGTTTGCTGCCGGGGCGCCAGGCCCGGACGTCGCCGGACTCGTCGGTGTAGAAGAGCGTGGTGTGCTGCGGCGAGGTGGCCAGCGCCCGCAGGGTGCCGGGGCGGACCGGTGTCTCCACGGCCTCCTCCAGCACCGGCTGGGCGCCCGGCTCGTCCTGCCGCCAGTACAGGATCCCGTCGGCGACGGCGGCGTACGCCTCGACCCGCCCCGACTCCCCCGTCACCGCGACGGGCGGTCCCTCGACGCCCTTGCCCTTCAGGTCACGCCACGGTTCCCAGCCGCCCTTCTCCTTCTGGGCGGCCATGCTGAGCCCGGTGCCGGCGTTGCGGACGAAGACGTACGCGCGGCCCTCGGCGTCCACGGCGACGGCGGGCGGGCCGGTGAGCCCGCCCTTCTTGTTCGGGTGGCCGACGGGCGTCCAGTCGAGCGGGGCCAGGAGGGGCCGGAAGTGGGTGGAGTGCACCAGGCCCGACTCGCCCTTCACCGTGGGCCGCCAGGACGTCAGATGGGCGTAGCCGTCCGCGCCCTGGCCGACGGCGAGCACCGGATGCACCCGCTGGTCGCCGCCGACCCTGCGCGGACCGTCCCAGGGGCCGCCCGGGGCGCGCTCCGTCCGGCACAGGACAGCGTCGTCCGACGTCAGATAGACACTGAGCCGCCCGTCGCGGCCTCGTATGAGCCAGTCGCCGTTCACCCGTTCACTGTAAGGCGGCCTCCCCAGGGCCACTCGCGGCGGGCCCGTCCCCGCGCCGTCCGTGGGACCCTGGCCGCATGGACGTGAGCCCCGCCCTCCTCGTGATCGTCGACGCCGCGAACGTGGTCGGGTCGGTGCCCGACGGGTGGTGGCGGGACCGGCGCGGCGCTGCGGAGCGGCTGCGCGACCGGCTGGCCGCGGACGGGCTGCCGGGGCACTCCGGGCCCGTGGAACTTGTCCTCGTCGTCGAGGGCGCGGCCCGCGGGGTGGAACCGGTGCCGGGCGTACGGGTGGAGTCTGCGCCGGGCAGCGGGGACGACCACATCGTCGCCCTGGTCGCCCGGGCCGACGGCCGCCCCAGGCTGGTCGTCACCGCCGACCGCGAGCTGCGCCGCCGGGTGACGGAACTGGGCGCGGGGGTGACGGGACCGAGGGCGGTACGCGCGCCGAACGCCTAGGCCTGGTCCGTCGTCGTCCCGGTCGGGGTGTCCCTGCCCGGGGCGAGGCGGCTGTGGGAGCGGCCGTAGAGGAAGTACACGGCGAAGCCGACGACCATCCAGATGCCGAAGCGGAGCCAGGTCTCGGCGGGCAGGTTGAGCATCAGCCAGAGCGAGGCGCACACCGACAGGATCGGCAGGACCGGCACCCAGGGGGTGCGGAAGGCGCGCGGCAGGTCGGGGCGGGTGTTGCGCAGGACGATCACGCCGATCGCGACGACGACGAACGCGAAGAGGGTGCCGATGTTCACCAGCTCGGCGAGTTCGCTGAGGCTGGTGAAGCCGGCCAGGATCGCGATGAGCACACCGAGCAGGATGGTCGGCCGGTGCGGGGTCTTGAAGCGCGGGTGGACGTGGGAGAAGAAGCGCGGCAGCAGTCCGTCGCGGCTCATCGCGAAGAAGACCCGGGTCTGGCCGAGGAGCAGGATCATGCAGACGGTGGTCAGGCCGACGGCGGCGCCGAAGCTGATGAAGCCCGCGAACCAGGGGTGCCCGGTGGCCTTGAAGGCGTCGGCGAGCGGCGCGCTCACGGACAGCCGGGTGTAGTGCTGCATACCGGTGACGACGATGGACACGGCGACGTACAGGACCGTGCAGATGATCAGGGAGCCGATGATGCCGCGGGGCATGTCGCGCTGCGGGTTCCTGGTCTCCTCGGCGGCGGTGGCGACCACGTCGAAGCCGATGAAGGCGAAGAAGACGACGGAGGCCGCGGTGAAGATGCCCATCACGCCGAAGTTGGAGGGCGCCCAGCCGAACATCAGCTGGATCAGCGGCGACTGGAGACTGTCGCCGGCCGGCACAGGCTGCGCCTTCGGGACGAACGGGTCGTAGTTCTTGCCTTCGACGAGGAAGGCGCCCGCGATGATCACGGTGAGGACGACGGTCACCTTGATGGCGACGACAACGGTGGTGACCCGCGCGGAGAGCTTCGTGCCGATGACGAGGATGACGGTCAGCACCAGGACGAGGGCGGCGGCGAGGATGTCGAACCCGAAGCCGTCGGCTCCCTCCCGGCCGCTGAGCGCCGCGGGAAGATGCCAGCCCGCGTTGTCGAGGAGGGAGGCGATGTAGCCGGACCAGCCGACGGCGACCACCGCGGTGCCGAGCGCGAACTCCAGCACCAGGTCCCAGCCGATGATCCAGGCGGGCAGTTCACCGAGGGACGCGTACGAGAACGTGTACGCGGAGCCGGCCACGGGGACGGTGGAGGCGAACTCGGCATAGCAGAGCGCGGCGAGCGCACAGGCGACCCCGGCCGCGACGAAGGCCAGCGCGACGGCGGGACCGGCGTTGTTCTTGGCGACCGTGCCGGTGAGGACGAAGATGCCGGTGCCGATGATGACACCGACACCGAAGACGGTCAGATCCAGCGCGGACAGGGATTTCTTGAGCGAGTGCTCCGGTTCCTCGGTGTCCTGGATGGACTGCTCTACGTTCTTCGTCCTGAAGAAGGTGCTGCTCACGGACTACCTCCCACGCTGCGTCGTCCTCGACATGATCGAGAGGGGGCTTCAGGGCCTGCCCGGCGGATCCTGTCGGGGACGCGGGGTTCGGCACGCACATCTGCGGCGTTGTCGTCGGTCCCCGACGCTCCGCGTCGACTCCCTCCTCCGCCTTGCAGCTGCACGCACCGAACCCCGCTCGCCTGCACCGATCTGGCGCCGCGGCTTTCCTCCGACATGATCCGCCGGGCAGGCCCTACTGCGTATGCCCCGGCGCGGGTGTCTTCACGCGAATGGGCCGGTTTCACCACCGTCAAGGGTGGTGAAACCGGCCCATCCGGGCGTGTCGTACGGCGTCAGTCGCGGGCGGGCTGCACCGAGTCGACCTCGGCCGCGCTGCCGTACTTGCCGTCCAGCTTGGCGACCAGGCCGGTGACCTGGCGGGCGATGTCGGGAGCGGTCAGGCCGATCTCCGCCATGACCTCGGCGCGGGAGGCGTGGTCGAGGAAGCGCGGCGGGATGCCGAAGTCGCGCAGCGGGACGTCCACGCCCGCGTCGCGCAGCGCCTGGGCCACCGCCGATCCGACGCCGCCGACGCGGCTGTTGTCCTCGACGGTGACGACGACGCGGTGCCGCTCGGCGAGCGGGGCCATGGCCTCGTCGACGGGCTTGACCCAACGCGGGTCGACGACAGTGGTGGTGATGCCCTGTTTCTCCAGGAGGCCGGCGATCTCCAGGCACATCGGGGCCAGCGCGCCCACGGAGACAAGGAGGACGTCCGGGGTGTGGGTGCCGGGCTCGCGCAGGACGTCCATGCCGCCGACGCGTCCCACGGCGGGGACAGCGGGGCCGACGGCGCCCTTGGAGAACCGTACGACGGTCGGCGCGTCGTCGACCGCGACGGCCTCGCGGAGCTGGGCGCGGACCTGGTCGGCGTCGCGCGGGGCGGCGAGGCGCAGTCCGGGGACGACCTGGAGGATCGACATGTCCCACATGCCGTTGTGGGAGGCGCCGTCGGTGCCGGTGACGCCCGCCCGGTCCAGTACGAAGGTCACACCGCACTTGTGGAGGGCCACGTCCATGAGGACCTGGTCGAAGGCACGATTGAGGAAGGTGGCGTAGACGGCGAAGACGGGGTGCACTCCGGCGTGGGCGAGGCCAGCGGCGGAGACGGCGCCGTGCTGCTCCGCGATGCCGACGTCGTAGACCCGCTCCGGGAAGCGCTTGGCGAACCTGTCGAGGCCGACGGGCTGGAGCATGGCCGCGGTGATCGCGACGACGTCCTCGCGCTCCTCGCCGAGTTTGACCATCTCCTCGCCGAAGACGGAGGTCCAGTCGGCGCCGGAGGAGGCGATGGGCAGGCCCGTGTCGGGGTGGATCCTGCCCACGGCGTGGAAGCGGTCGGCCTCGTCCTGGAGGGCGGGCTGGTAGCCGCGGCCCTTCTCGGTGAGGCAGTGCACGATCACCGGGCCGCCGAAGCGCTTGGCGCGGGCCAGCGCGGACTCCAGGGCCTCGATGTCGTGGCCGTCGATCGGGCCGACGTACTTCAGGCCGAGGTCCTCGAACATGCCCTGGGGGGCGATGAAGTCCTTCAGGCCCTTCTTGGCGCCGTGCAGGGTGTCGAAGAGGGGCTTGCCGACGACCGGCGTGCGCTCCAGGAGGTCCTTGCCGCGGGCCAGGAACCGCTCGTACCCGTCGGTCGTGCGCAGGGTGGCGAGGTGGTTGGCGAGGCCGCCGATCGTCGGCGCGTACGACCGCTCGTTGTCGTTGACGACGATGACCAGCGGGCGGTCCTTGGCGTCGGCGATGTTGTTGAGCGCCTCCCAGGCCATGCCGCCGGTGAGGGCGCCGTCGCCGATGACCGCCACGACATGGCTGTCGCGCCGAAGGATCTCGTTGGCCTTGGCGATGCCGTCGGCCCAGCCGAGCACCGTGGAGGCGTGGCTGTTCTCGATGACGTCGTGCTCGGACTCGGCCTGCGAGGGGTAGCCGGACAGGCCGCCCTTCATCTTCAGCTTCGAGAAGTCCTGACGGCCGGTCAGCAGCTTGTGCACGTAGGACTGGTGGCCGGTGTCCCAGAGCACCTTGTCCTTCGGCGACTCGAAGACGCGGTGCAGGGCGATGGTGAGCTCGACCACGCCGAGGTTGGGGCCGAGATGGCCGCCGGTCTTGGAGACGGCGTCGACGAGGAAGTTCCGGATCTCCTCTGCCAGCCGGTCCAGGTCCTCCAGGCTGAGCCGGTCCAGATCGCGCGGTCCCCTGATGCGGGTCAGCAGCGGCACCCGTGCCTCCTTGCAGTAAAAGCTGTTCGAGCTGTTGCCGGGCGTGTCGAGTCTAATGTTCCGCCCGAGCGGCCGGGCTCCGGCCCATGGGTCATAGGTCACGCGAACGGCAGTACCCACGATCGCCCGTGCCTATGACACGGCTGTGCCCGGCACTGTTGAAGTACCGGGCACAGTTCTGGTCGCCGTCGCGGATCAGCCGCGGCCGGCCGCCTTCTGGCTCCTGCGCGAGACGGAGTCGATGACAACCGCACCGAGCAGAACGCCACCGGTGATCATGTACTGGATCGACGTGCTCATGTTCAGCAGGTCAAGGCCGGTCTGGATGGACTGGATGACCAGCATGCCCAGGAGGGCGGACCACACGGTGCCGCGCCCGCCGAAGAGGCTCGTACCACCGATGACGGCCGCCGCGATGGCGAGCATCAGCGTGTTGCCGCCACCGGCGGACAGCGACGCACCCGCGGTCTGGCCCGCGAAGAACATGCCGCCGACCGCCGCGAAGCCGCCGGAGATGGCGAACACGGTGATGCGGACCATCGGCACGTTGATACCGGCACGGCGGGCGGCCTCGATGCCGCCGCCGACCGCGAACACCTTGCGGCCGTACGTCGTGCGACGCAGCACGAAGTCCACGATCACCAGCGCCGCCAGGAAGATCACCAGCGCGTTGGAGACACCGGAGGCGTTGTTCAGCACCGCGGCGGAGACGAACGCCGCGACGGCGAGCAGGCCCACGCGCAGGAGGATCTCGCCGGTGGCACGGAACGGCACGCCCGCCGCCCGACGGCGGCGCTGCTCACCGAAGTTGCCGACCGCGGACAGCACGACCGCGAGTCCGGCCAGGACGTAGGCGCCGATGATGGCCTGGTCCATGAAGAAGGAGTTCTGGCCGAGCAGGTGGACCGGGCCGGAGTCCGACGGGAGGTTGATCGTGCCGCTGGAGCCGAGCAGCCACAGCATCAGACCGTTCCAGCCCAGGAAGCCGGCCAGGGTGACCACGAAGGCCGGTACACCGATCCTCGCGAAGAACCATCCGTGCAGGGCGCCGATGCCGATGCCGGTGACGATGGTCAGGAGGAGCGCCAGCCACGCGCCCATACCGTGGTCCACCACGAACACGGCGAACAGCGCGGACGCCAGACCGCTGACGGACCCGACCGACAGGTCGATCTCACCGAGCAGCAGCACGAACACCAGGCCGATGGCGAGCATGCCGGTGGCCGACAGGAAGTAGCTGATGTTGGAGAGGTTGTCGGCGCTCAGGAAGCGGTCGTTCTTCAGCTGGAAGATCGTCCAGATGACGATCAGGCCGAGGACGACCGGGATCTGGCCCAGCTCGCCGCCCTTGACCTTGCGCTTGAACTCCGTGAGGTAGCCCTTGAGGCCCTCCTCGCGGACCAGCAGGCGCGGGTCGACGACGGACACCGCCGCGGCCGTGGGGTCGTCGGCGGGCGCGACGGTCTGCTGATCCTCGGCGAAGCCCTCGGGCTGGGGAGAATCGCTCTTCACGGTCTTCGAGGTGTCGCTCACTTTGCCGCCTCCGCGGTGCGCCCCGCGCGACGGGTCACGGCGTTGTCCGTGGCACCGGTGATCGCGGCGATGATCTCTTCGTGGCTGGTGTCCTTCACCGGGAAGGAGCCGTTGTTCTTGCCCAGGCGCAGGACGGCGACGGTGTCGGCGACCGCCTTGACGTCGGCCATGTTGTGGCTGATGAGGATGACGCCGAGGTCACGCTCGCGCAGCCGCTCGACCAGGTCGAGGACCTGTGCGGTCTGCTCGACGCCGAGGGCGGCGGTGGGCTCGTCGAGGATGACGACCTTGGGGTCGCCGATGAGCGCGCGGGCGATGGCGACGACCTGGCGCTGACCGCCGGAGAGGCTCGCGATCGGGATGCGCACGCTCGGGATGCGGATGGAGAGCGTGGACAGCAGCTCGCGGGAGTTCTTCTCCATCGTCACCTCGTCGATGACGCCCCGGCGCAGCAGTTCGCGGCCGAGGTAGAGGTTGCCCACCACGTCGAGGTTGTCGCAGAGCGCGAGGTCCTGGTAGACGGTCGCGACGCCGAGTCCCTGGGCGTCGTGCGGCTTGGTGATGCTGACCGGGTTGCCCTCCCACTCGATGACGCCCTCATCGATGGGGTGGACACCCGCGATCGTCTTGACCAGGGTCGACTTACCTGCGCCGTTGTCGCCCACCAGGGCGACCACTTCTCCGGCGTGGACCTCCAGCTCGACGTCGGTGAGTGCCTGCACCGCACCGAATCGCTTGGAGACTCCGCGCAACGCCAGCACGGGCGTAGCGGACACGTGAACCATCTCCTTCGCCGCCTGACCGGCGGGGATGCCGCGCTTGGGGTAGGCGCGGAGGGACGTGCGGCACGCCTGTGGCGGCCGGCACGAGGTTTACAGGACGAACATGCGCGAATCCGCTGCGCTTGGCAACGGTTCTCTCCGACGCCCGCCCCGCAGCGGGGTGTGAAGGTGGGGCGGGCGTCGGAGGGGCTTCGCGGGACCGCCGGGCGGTCTGGCCCGAGTCCCTCACGGGACCCGGGCGGAGGATCGCGCGGGCTGCGCGCGACGGCGTGACTACTCGAGACCGGCGGACGTGCAGGCGGCCTTGAACTCGGCGGTGCAGATGTCCGCGACCGTCCACAGGCCTTCCTTGACGACCGTGTCCTTGATGTTGGTCTTGGTGACCGACACCGGGGTCAGCAGCGTCGAGGGCACCTTGTCGCCGGAGCCGCTGGTCTGCGTGGAGGTGGCCAGGGACTTGATGTCCTTGCCCTCCAGCAGGTCGACGGCCATCTCGGCGGCGGTCTCGGCCTCGGTCTTGTAGTTCTTGAAGATGGTCGCGGACTGCGTGCCGGCGACGATGCGCTGGATGGCGGCGAGCTCCGCGTCCTGGCCGGTCAGCGGGATGCTGCTGATCTTCGCGCCCTTGAGGGTGTTGGCGATGCCACCGGCCATGCCGTCGTTGGCGGCGTAGACGCCCGCGATGTTCTTGGCACCCAGCTGGGTGATGGCCGCGGACATCTTCTGCGCGGCGACGGTGTCCTTCCACAGGCCGGACTGCTCGTAGGCGATGTCGACCTTGCCGTCGAGGGCCTCGTGGGCGCCCTGCTTGAACTGGGCGGCGTTCGGGTCGGCGTCGTCACCGTTGATCATGACGACCTTCGCCTTGGGCGTGGCCTTGGCGCCGAGGGCGGCGAGCAGCGCCTGGCCCTGGAGCTCGCCGACCTTGACGTTGTCGAAGGTGACGAAGCCGCTGACCGGGCCCTGGGCGAGGCGGTCGTACGCGACGACCTTGACGCCCTTGTTCACCGCGGCCTGGATGGAGGACTTGATCGCGGCGGAGTCCTGGGCGGAGATCGCGATGACCTTCACGCCCTTGGTCACCATGCTGCTGACCTGCTGGGCCTGCTTGGCCGCGTCGGCCCCGGCGTTCGCGTACTCGACCTTGCAGTCGGAGCAGAGCTCCTTGACCTTGGCGTCGAAGTACGGCTTGTCGAACTTCTCGTACCGCGCGGTGACGCTGTCGGGAAGCAGCAGGCCGATGGACTTGCCGCCCGAGCTGCTGCTGCCGGAGTCGCTGTCCTTGTCGTCGCCGGCCTTGCCGCACGCGGCAATCGACAGCGCCATGGACACGGCGGTGGCGCCGATCACGACTCTACGCATCGTTGCGTTCATTGGGTTGTGCCTCCCTGACAGGGCCGCAACGCTGCGGCCGAGGTGGCTCGAAGTCAACTCGGCCGCAAGTTCGACGTCAAGAAGTAAATACTTAACGAGATGGCAACGGCGTCATTCGTTCTCTAAGTGAAGGCAGGTGTGGCGGCGGTCAGAGTGCCGTCCAAAAGGGTCGAATCGCCCATCTCGCTGAGTGCGAGAGCGAGCGCTCCGAGTACCTCGGCACGACCTCCAAGAGCCCCCGGGAGAACGGACAATTGACGCGCCGCACTGGGGATCGCATAGCGGCCGACGGATTCTCTTATCGGCCCGAGCACCAGTTCACCGGCCTCGGCGAGATCGCCTCCGAGGACCACTCTGCTCGGGTTCAGAAGGTTACAGAGATTGGCGACTCCACTGCCGACATGGCGGCCGACGTCGGCGATCACCCGACGGCAGCCCGGGTCTCCTTCCCTGGCCAGCCGCACCACGCCTTCCATCGTCAGATCCGTACCGTGACTGGACTGGAGGAGCGGCAGCACATAGCGCGCGGCGGCGAAGGTCTCCAGGCAGCCCCGGTTTCCGCAGCGGCAGACCGGGCCGGATTCATCGAGTGTAATATGTCCGATTTCCCCCGCAGTGCCACCGGGGCCCCGGTAGATCTTCCCCTCGATCACCAGACCGGCGCCGACACCGCTCGCGACCTTGATGTAAGCAAGATCACGTACGCCCCGGCCGCTGCCCCAGACCAGCTCGCCGAGGGCGCCGAGGTTGGCGTCGTTGTCCACGTGCACGGGCACGCCGAGGCGGCCTCTGAGCTCCTCGGCGGGTCTGGTGCCGATCCACCCCGGCAGGATCGCGGAGGAGCCCAGCGTGCCGGACTCCAGATCGATCGGACCGGGCACGCCGACACCGATCCCGGCGATCTTCGCGCTGTCCACCCCGGCGGCCTCGACCAACCGGGTGACCAGCTGCTCCGCCCGGTCGAAGCCCTGCGCCGAGGAGGCGTCCACGTCCAGCGGCTCGGACTCCTCCGCGAGCACCTGGTGGGCGAGGTTGCCGAGGGCGACCCGCAGATGGGTGTGGCCGAAATCCACTCCGATGACAATGCCGGCGTCGCCGCTGAGGGATACGCTGCGCGCCCTGCGTCCGCCCGCCGAAGTGGGCGTGACCTCGACGGTCCCGCCGTCCTTGAGCTCGCGCACGATGTTGGAGACGGTCGCGGCCGACAGTCCGGTCGTGCGGGCGATCTCCGCCTGTGTGAGTGACCCGGCCAGACGCACGGCACGCACGACCCGCTCCAGGTTGGCCCGATGCAGTGACGACTGCGACCCCGGAGTCTCCACGACGACCTCCCGCGCGCGGGACCGCTTCGGCGAGGCCCCGTCTATGTCCAACTAGTGAACTCTAAGCTGAGCCGTTCGGGTCCCGTCCCGTCAAGAGGTTGAACACTATCCGCGCGGCCGACCCCAGACGCCCGGCGCCGCGCGACGGAGGGTTGCGGGGTGTGCGGGGGTGGCTGCGGGGCGTTACGGAGAGTGGGGTTCCGAAGTGGTGTAGACCGCTTGGCGCGGGCCTGAAAACGGTCGGGACAACATCAAAAACGGCGTACACGGACACCCTGTGCGCCGGGAGTCCGTGTACGCCGAGTGAAGACAGGGGTTTACTTCAGGGCCCCCGCCGTCAACCCCTGAACCACCTGCCGCTGGAAGACGATGTATGCCGCAAGTACCGGGAGCATGGCCATGACCAGGCCGGCGAAGAGTCCGGACCAGTCACCCTTGTAGCCCTGGCTGACGGCCAGTTGGACCAGCCCCTGGGTGAGAACCCGTTTGTCCGGATCGGTGTTGAGGACCGTGGGCAGCATGTACTGGTTCCACTGGCCCAGAAAGTTGAAGATACCCACGCTGATCAGGCCGGGTTTGGCCATCGGCAGCATGACCTGGAGGAAGGTCCGGGTGTGCGAGGCGCCGTCGACGAAGGCCGCCTCCGCCACCGAGGTCGGCAGCGTACGGAAGAACGCCGTCAGGAAGAACACCGTGAACGGCAGCGAGTAGGCGATGTAGACCAGGATCAGCCCGTGGATGGTGTTGAGCAGCCCCATGTTGTTCACCACATAGAACAGCGGGACCAGCGCCAGCATGATCGGGAAGCTCATGCCGCCGACGAAGAGGAAGTAGATGAACCGGTTTCCGGGGAAGTCGAAGCGGGCCAGGACATAGGCCGCCATCGAGCCGAGGGCCAGGGTGCCGATCAGCGAACCGCCCACCACCAGAACGGTGTTGAGGAAGTAGTCGCCCATATTGGCCTCGGTCCAGGCCCGTGACCAGTTGTCGAAGTGCAGTTTGTCCGGCAGCGACCACGGGGAGCCGAAGATGGCGCCGTCGTCCTTGAAGGACGTCATCACCGCCCACAGCAGCGGCAGTACCACCATGATCGCCCAGATCACCAGGACACCGTGCGAGAAGACGTTCAGGACCCGGCCTTCGCTCTTCGGCGCGGCGGGCGGCCTTCCGGCCGGGAGGTCGGTCTTGGTGACGGACACGGGAGCGGGGGGTTCGGTCGTCTTCATTCTCAGTACTCCAGCCGCTCGCGCCGCCCCAGCCGCATCACGAGGGCCGCGAAGGCCAGCGTCACGACGAGGAGGGCGACCCCGATGGTGGTGGCGTAGGCGGCCTGACCGTCACGGAACGCCTTCTGGTACACGTACAGGACCATGACGGTGGTCGAGTAGTCGGGGCCGCCGGGTCCGGTCGTCATGATCTGTACGACCGCGAAGGACTCGGCGCCGAGGGCGAGGATGCCCATGTAGACCCAGCCGGACTGCACGGTGTCCCAGAGCAGCGGCAGGGTGATGCGGAAGAACGTGGCGGCGCGCCCGGCCCCGTCGAGGAGGGCGGCCTCGTAGAGATCGGCCGGGATGGACGCCATGCCGGCCGAGAACAGGACCACGAAGAAACCGACCGTGGACCAGACCAGGACCGCCATCACGCACCACAGCGCGAGATCCGGATCGCCGAGCCAGAGGGGCTGGATGCCGCCCAGTCCGATGCCCCGCAGAAACGCGTTGATCGCGCCGCTGTCCGGGTTGTACGCGAAGGCGAACAGCAGCGCGACGATGGCGATCGACAGCACCTGCGGAAAGAAATACACGATCTTGTAGAAGGACGAGCCACGGACGCCGGAAACGGCCGGTCCGCCCTTCCTTCTGCGCCCTCCGACATTGATCATGAAGGAGAGGAACAATGCCAGGCCGAGTGTCACCAGCGGCACCAGGAGTGCGAACAGCAGGCTGTGCCACAACGACTTCCAGAAGATGTCGTCGTCGAGCATCCTGCGGTAATTGTCCAGGCCGACCATCTTGAATTCGGGGCTCAGGCCGGTCCAGTCCGTGAACGAGTAGTAGATGGACTGGATGAACGGCCAGACCACGAAGAGCGCGTACAGTCCGAGGGGGAGCGCCAGGAACCCCACGATGAACCGGTACTTGCCGTGCTGCATCGCCACTCCGGTGCCGTCGGGAATGCGTGTACCTGCGGATTACTGGTGCTTGTAGTGCTTGATCGAGCTGTCCTTGGCGGCGGCGTCGGCGTAACCCTGGATCTTGCTGATGGCCTCCGCCGGGGTGAGCCGCCCGGCCATCATCTCGCCGAGTCCGCCGACCCCGATCTGCTCCTTCTGCAGCTGGACGTACCAGTCCTGCATCCGCGGGTTGACGACGTTGTCACCGGCCTTCTCCAACGCGGCGACGCCCGACTTCAGGCCCGGGGTGAGGGTGATGCCGTCGGTGCCGCCGTTGAAGGCGGTGAGCGACTTGACCTTGGCCGTGAAGTTCTTGGACGACGCCTCGCTGAGCATGATCCGCAGCTGTTCCATGCCGCCGGAGGCGTTCTTCGCCTTGGCCGGCACGACGAACGGCTCGCCGCCCGAGGCCCAGATCGTGCCGAAGGGCATCTTGTCGGAGGAGTCGATACCGGTGGGCGCGGACACGGCGAGGTCGAAGTCCGCGGGGATGACGTTGGCCGACTCGTTCTCCACCCAGGAGCCGTTGGGGATGAACAGGGCCTTGCCCTGGGCCCAGGCGGTCTGTGACTGGATGTGGTCCAGGCCAGGGGTGCCCTTGAGGACGTACCCCTTCTTGTAGAGCTCGTAGTACGCCTCGAAACAGGCCTTGACCGCCGGGTGCTTCCAGGCGTTCGGCTCCAGGTTGTCGATGGCGTCCAGGACCTCACGGCCGCCGACCTTGCCGATCATCGGGTAGAGCGAGAAGGGGAGGTAGTACGGGTACTTGCCCGCGTACGTCCAGCCGGCGATGTTCTTCTTCTTGGCCTTCTCGCAGACCGCGAGCATCTCGTCCCAGGTCTCCGGGTAGGCCGCGTCCAGCGAGTCCAGCGCCTTCTGCGAGTACCAGACGCCGTAGACGGTGTAGGCGTAGTACATGATCCACACCGGGTCGCCGTCGAACTGGCCCATCTCCACGATGCCCGGCCGCAGGGTGTCGCGGACCTTCTTGGCCGGGTCGTCGTACGACGGGGCGTCGAGCAGCGGGGTGAGGTCGGCGAGCTGCTTCTTGCCGACGAGGACGCCCATGTCCATCTGCTCGGCGCCGGAGTTGTCGATGAGGTCGGGCGGGGTGCCCTGGTTGAAGCGGGGCTGGAGCGTGGACTGGATCTTCTGGGTGGCCGAGAACTTCACCTTCGCCTTCGGGAAGTTCGTCTCGTAGATCTTCACCGCGTCCTCGGCGTACTCCTTGCCGAAACCGCCGTCGAAGAGGACGAATTCCAGCTGTGCGGTCTCGTTGACCGCGAGCGGGTTCTTCGCCGTCTTCTTTCCGGCCTTGGCCTTGTCCTCTTCGCCGCCGCCACTGCTGGCGCACGCGGCCAGAAAGCTCATCGTGGGGACGGAGATCAGACCGAGTGCCGCAGATCTTCTGATCAGATCACGGCGGCCGATGCCCGCGGAAACTTTGCTCTCGGAGATGGATCCCATGCTCAAGTCCTCGCCTTCTCCAGGACTCAGGCGGTGAACCGGATCCTCCCGGCACCGCGGTCAGGTCGAACAGGGTCGTGCGGATCGCTTGAATCGCCGACAGGTATAGTCCACTCCCCACCGGCGGGGCAAGATCGAATGCAGGGTAAGCGGTCGGTCTTTCCCGAGTTGAGACCTGACGGAAATATGACCCGTCCGCAGGTACCTTGCCGGAAAATTCCCTGACATCAACCCCGCCTGGCGCAATCAACATCCTTGACATCGCCCGTCACTTGACCACCTACTGATTCCTGCGCGAGAAGTAGGACAACGTTGTCCGGGGTCGGTTCCCGGCCGGGCGGGGAGGGTGCTCACGCATGCAGCGGTTCGGGCTGTACGGGACGAGAACGGTACGAACGGGGCGGATACGGTCCGGAAGGTTACGGACACTCGTGGTCACCGCCGTACTCGCGCTGACGGTCGGGTCTCCCGGTGTGGCGGTCGCGCTGCCGGCCACGGCGGGCGCGGTGCCCGCGCGGTCCTTCGCCTCCTCCTTCGAGGCGGACCAGCCCGCCCCGGCCTGGGTGAGCACCGTCGAGACCACCCCGGGCGGCGGCAAGCGGGCCTCGGGGGTCGACGGCGGCTACGCCACCGGGGGGCTGCCCGGCGATGTGACCGACCGGGTCACGGATGTCCGGGCGAGCGCGGAGAACACGGCATCCGGCGAGGTGAAGGAGAACCTCGTCGACGGTGAGCCGAGCAGCAAGTGGCTGACTTTCGCACCCACCGGGTGGGTCGAGTTCGACCTGGCCCAACCGGCCGCCGTCACCGCCTACGCGCTCACCTCCGCCAACGACTTCGCCGAGCGCGACCCGGCCGACTGGACGCTCCAGGGCTCGGCGGACGGCACGACGTGGACGACCGTCGACACCCGCTCCGGGGAGTCGTTCGCCGAGCGTTTCCAGACCAGGACGTACACCCTCGCCGCGCCGGCCGAGTACCGGCACTTCCGGCTGGACGTCACCGCGAACCACGGCGCCGGCATCCTCCAGCTCGCCGACGTGCGGTTCGGCACCGGCGGGAGCGACGGGCCGGTGCCGCCGGACATGCAGACCGTGGCCGACCGCGGCCCGAGCGGCTCGCCGACCGCGAAGGCCCGGGCCGGCTTCACCGGCGTGCGCGCCCTGCGCTACGCCGGGCGCCACACCGCCGACGGGCGGGCGTACTCGTACAACAAGGTCTTCGACGTGAACGTCCGGGTCGGCTCGCGCACCGAGCTCGGGTACCGGATCTTCCCCCAGCTGGCCGACGGCGAGCTGGACTACGCGGCGACGAACGTCTCCGTGGACCTGGCGTTCACGGACGGAACGTATCTGAGCGCGCTCGGGGCGACCGACCAGCACGGCTTCCCGCTGTCGCCGCGCGGACAGGGCGCGGCGAAGGTGCTGTACGTCAACCAGTGGAACGACGTGGTGTCGGGCATCGGGACAGTGGCGGCCGGGAAGACGGTCGACAGGATCCTGGTGGCCTACGACTCCCCCGGCGGGCCCGCGCGGTTCCGGGGCTGGGTGGACGACATCGCGCTGCGCACGGCGGCGCCCGAGGTGCCGAAGGCGCATCTGTCGGACTACGCGCTGACCACCCGCGGCACGAACTCCAGCGGGAGCTTCTCGCGGGGCAACAACTTCCCGGCGACGGCGGTGCCGCACGGGTTCAACTTCTGGACCCCGGTGACGAACGCGGGCTCGCTGAGCTGGCTCTACGACTACGCCCGAGGGAACAACGCGGACAATCTGCCCACGATCCAGGCGTTCAGCGCGAGCCATGAGCCGAGCCCGTGGATGGGTGACCGGCAGACGTTCCAGCTGATGCCGTCGGCCGCGTCCGGGGTGCCGGACACCGGGCGGACGGCGCGGGCGCTGGCGTTCCGGCACGAGAACGAGACCGCGCGGCCGTACTACTACGGGGTGCGGTTCGAGAACGGCGTCAAGGCCGAGATGGCCCCGACCGACCACGCGGCGGCCCTGCGCTTCACCTACCCGGGCGCGGACGCGAGCGTTCTCTTCGACAACGTCACCGACCAGGCGGGGCTGACCCTCGACCGTGACAACGGCGTGGTGACCGGCTACTCGGACGTGAAGTCCGGGCTGTCGACGGGTGCGACCCGGCTCTTCGTGTACGGCGAGTTCGACGCGCCGGTGACGGACGCGTCGTCGAGCGGGGTCAAGGGGTATGTGCGCTTCGACGCGGGTGCCGACCGGACGGTGACCCTGCGCCTGGCGACCTCGCTGATCAGCCTGGACCAGGCGAAGGACAACCTGCGCCAGGAGATCCCCGCGGACACGGACTTCGAGACCGTCAGGTCGCGGGCCCAGCGGCAGTGGGACAAGCTCCTCGGCAAGGTCGAGGTCGAGGGCGCGACCCAGGACCAGCTGACGACCCTCTACTCCAGCCTCTACCGGCTGTACCTGTACCCCAACTCCGGCTTCGAGAAGGTCGGTTCGAAGTACCAGTACGCCTCGCCGTTCTCGCCGATGGAGAGCCAGGACACCCCGACGCACACCGGCGCGAAGATCGTGGACGGCAAGGTGTACGTCAACAACGGCTTCTGGGACACCTATCGGACGACCTGGCCGGCGTACTCCTTCCTGACGCCCACTCAGGCGGGAGAGCTGACCGACGGGTTCGTGCAGCAGTACAAGGACGGCGGCTGGACCTCACGCTGGTCCTCCCCCGGGTACGCGGACCTGATGACCGGCACCTCGTCGGACGTCGCCTTCGCCGACGCCTACGTCAAGGGCGTCCGCTTCGACGCGAAGGCGGCCTACGAGGCGGCGCTGAAGAACGCGACGGCGGTGCCCCCGTCCTCGGGCGTGGGCCGCAAGGGCATGACGACCTCCCCCTTCCTCGGCTACACGAGCACGGACACCCACGAGGGCCTGTCGTGGGCGCTGGAGGGCTATCTCAACGACTACGGCATCGCCCGGATGGGCCAGGCCCTGTACCGGAAGACGGGCGAGAAGCGCTACCAGGAGGAGTCCGCGTACTTCCTCAACCGCGCCCAGGGGTACGTGAACCTCTTCGACAAGACGGCCGGCTTCTTCCAGGGCAAGGACGCGAAGGGCGACTGGCGGGTGCCGTCGGGCAGTTACGACCCGCGTGTGTGGGGCTACGACTACACCGAGACCAACGGCTGGGGCTACGCCTTCACCGCCCCGCAGGACAGCAGGGGTCTGGCCAACCTCTACGGCGGCCGCAGCGGCCTGGCGGGGAAGCTCGACACCTACTTCGCCACTGCGGAGACCGCCTCCCCCGCGTTCGTGGGCTCGTACGGCGGGGTCATCCACGAGATGACGGAGGCCCGGGATGTCCGGATGGGCATGTACGGGCACTCCAACCAGGTGGCCCACCACGTGGCCTACATGTACGACGCGGCGGGACAGCCCTGGAAGACGCAGGCGAAGGTCCGTGAGGTGCTGTCGCGCCTGTACACCGGCAGCTCGATCGGGCAGGGCTATCACGGCGACGAGGACAACGGCGAGCAGTCGGCCTGGTACCTGTTCTCCGCGCTCGGCTTCTACCCGCTGGTCATGGGCAGCGGCGAGTACGCGGTCGGCTCCCCGCTGTTCAAGAAGGCGACCGTGCACCTGGAGAACGGCAAGGACCTGGTGGTCAAGGCGCCCAGGAACAGCACGCGGAACGTCTACGTGCAGGGCCTGAAGGTCAACGGGCGTGCGTGGACGTCGACTTCGCTTCCCCACACGCTGCTCGCGAAGGGCGGGGTCCTGGAGTTCGACATGGGGCCGCGGCCGTCGGCATGGGGCAGCGGGAAGAACGCGGCACCCGCGTCGATCACGCAGGACGGCAAGGTGCCGACGCCCCGGAAGGACGTGACGACGGCCGGTGGCGCGCTCTTCGACAACACGTCGGACACGGACGCGACGGTGTCGGACGCGGTCGACCTGCCGGTCGGCGGCGACGCGTTGGCGGTGCAGTACACCCTGACCTCCTCCGAGCACGCGAAGGCGCCCACGAGTTGGCGGCTGGAGGGGTCGTCCGACGGGACGACGTGGAAGACACTGGACCGGCGCACCGGACAGAGCTTCGCATGGGATCTGCAGACGCGGGCGTTCACCGTCGGCTCGGCGGGTACCTATGCCAAGTACCGCCTGGTCTTCGATGGTCAAGTGCAGTTGTCCGAAGTGGAGTTGCTTTCCTGAACGGGTTCGACACCGCCTGGCTGCCCCCGGAGGCCTTCGGGCCTCTGGGGGCCCGGCGCACCCTGATCCGGGGGTCCGGTCCCCTGGTCGGCACCGTCCGCGACGAGGTGGCGCGGGCCTGCGAGCGGTTCGGCGGGGAGGTCGTGCGGGACGGCTCGTACGACCTCCTTCTCGAGGTGACCGACGGCGGGCTCGGCGCGGAGGAGTTCACCTGCGCCCGGGAGGGCGGCACGACGACGGTCACCGCTTCCAACGGGCACGGCCTGCTGTACGGCCTGTTCCACGTCGTGCGGCTCGGCGCGCAGGCGTTCACGGGCGGTTGGCCGCGTGAGGTCCACCGTCCGGCGACGGAGCTGCGGATGCTCGACCACTGGGACAACGTGGCCGTGCATCCGGTCATGGGCCAGGTGGAGCGCGGGTACGCGGGCGGCTCGCTGTTCTGGCGGGAGGGGAGGGCGCGGGAGGACTTCGCGCGCGTCCGGGCGTACGGCAGGCTGCTCGCGGCCTGCGGGATCAACGCCGTGTGCGTCAACAACGTCAATGTGCACGCCGTCGAGGCACGTCTGCTGACCGACCGGATCGGTGAAGTCGCCGCCATCGCCGACGTGTTGCGGCCCTACGGCGTCCGGACACATCTGGCGGTGACCTTCGCGGCGCCGGTCGTGCTCGGCGGGCTGTCCACCGCGGACCCGCTGGAGCCGGCGGTGCGCGAGTGGTGGGCGGCGGCCGCGCGGACCGTGTACGCGGCGGTCCCGGACTTCGGCGGGTTCGTGGTGAAGGCGGACTCGGAGGGACAGCCGGGCCCGTTCACGTACGGGCGCAGTCACGCGGACGGCGCGAACATGCTGGCCGCCGCGCTCGCCCCGCACGGCGGTACGGTCCACTGGCGGGCCTTCGTCTACGACCACCGGCAGGACTGGCGGGACCGCACGACGGACCGGGCGCGGGCGGCGTACGACCACTTCGCGCCGCTGGACGGGGAGTTCGCCGCGGGCGCGGTGCTCCAGGTGAAGCACGGGCCGATGGACTTCCAGGTGCGTGAGCCGGTCTCACCGGTGCTCGGGGCGATGCCGCGCACCCGGCTGGCGGTGGAGGTGCAGGCCACGCAGGAGTACACCGGGCAGCAGCGGCACGTGTGCTGGCTCGGTCCGATGTGGAGCGAGGTGCTGGGGTTCCGGCCGGAGGGCGAATCCGGGCCGAGCGTCGGGGAGTTGGCGCGTGAACTGGTCGCCGTGTCCAACGCGGGCGACGACCCGTTCTGGACCGGGCACCCGCTGGCCCAGGCGAACCTCTACACCTTCGGGCGGCTGGCCTGGCGGCCGGACGCCGATCCGTACCGGGTCCTGGACGAGTGGATCGGCCTCACCTTCCCGTCCGCCCCCGCCCGGCTGGTCGAGGGCCTGCACGCGGTGCTGGACGGCTCCTGGCGGACGTACGAGAAGTACACCGCCCCGCTCGGGGTGGGGTTCATGGTGCAGTCCGGGCACCACTACGGGCCGAGCGTGGACGGCTACGAGTACAGCCCGTGGGGGACGTACCACTTCGCCGACCGGGACGGCATCGGCGTCGACCGGAGCGCGGCGACCGGCACGGGGTACGCGGCGCAGTACGCCGAGCCGTGGTCCGGGGTGTACGAGTCGGCCGGCACCTGCCCCGACGAGCTGCTGCTGTTCTTCCACCATGTGCCGTACGGGCATGTGCTGAGCAGCGGGAGAACCGTGATCCAGCACATTTACGACACCCGTTTCGACGGCGTCGCGGAGGCCGAGAAGGCCCGCCGGGTGTGGGCGGGCCTCGTGGACCTGGTGGAACCGGCGTGGCACGCGCGCGTGGCGGAGCGGTTCGAGGAGCAGGTGCGCGGCGCACGGGAGTGGCGGGACCAGGTGAACAGCTATTTCCTGCGCAAGTCCGGGGTGCCGGACGCCCACGGCCGTCTCATTCACTGAACGCGCAGGATCGCGACTCCGAGCGGGTCGAGGGTCAGGGACTCGCCCTGTTCGCACCGCTTTCCGGTGAGGAGGTCCGTGGCGGTCGCGTGCGCGGCCAGGCGGACCGGTTGCGCGGTGTGGTTGAGGAGGAACCGCAGGACGGTGCCGTCGGGTGTGACGCGGGTGGCCGTCTCGACGCCGGGCTGGTCCGCGTGGGGGCCGATCAGGTCGTGACGGGCGAGGACGCGGCGGACGACGTGGTCGACGCCGGGCTGGTCGAGGGCCGTCGCCACGTACCAGCCCTCCCCGGCGCCGAAGCGGTGGCGGGTCACGGCCGGGGTGCCGGCGTAGAAGTCCGCGCCGTACGTCGCGACGGGCTCGGCGCCCCGCAGCCGCACGATCTCGAAGACGAGGCGGGCCTCGGTGCTGAACTCCCCCATCCGCACGGGCTGTACGACGTCCTCGGGCCGGGCGTCCCATTCGTCGACGCGGATCCCGAGAAGGGGGGCCAGGGGGCCGGGTATGTCGGTGAGGAAGGCGCGGTCGTGTTCGTCGGAACGGGCGGTGAGGAAGGTCGCGAGAACCGTTCCGCCGCGCCGGGCCAGTTCCTCCAGGCGTTCGGCCAGGTCGCCCTTGACCAGGTGGAGGACGGGGGCGAGGACGACGTCGTAGGGGCTGAGGTCGGCGGTGACCGGGATGACGTCCAGGTCGGCGCCGGCCTCGCGGGCGGCGCGGTAGTAGGCGTGGACGACGTCCAGGTACCGGACGAGCCGGGAGGGGCCGTCGGAGATCTCCAGGGCCCACCAGCTGTCCCAGTCGAAGAGGAGGGCGGTGCGGGCGGGGGTCCGGGCGCCGAGGGAGATTTCGCCGAGGAGTTCCAACTCCCGTCCCAGGTCGGCGACTTCGCGGAAGACGCGGGTGTCGTCACGGCCCGCGTGGCCGATCACCGCGCCGTGGTACTTCTCGCAGGCGCCGCGCGAGGCACGCAGCTGGAAGTAGAGGGCGGCGTCGGCGCCGTGGGCGATGGCCTGGAAGGTGGCCAGACGCAACTCGCCCGGCCGACGCAGGGGGTTGACGTCGCGGCAGGCGGTGGTGGACGGGGTCTGCTCCATCAGCCAGAACGGGGCGCCGTCCTTGACACCGCGCATCAGGTCGTGGGCGAGGGCCGGACGGGTCGGTGGGGCGTCCAGGGGCGGGTAGTTGTCCCAGGAGGCGAAGTCGAGGTGCGGCGACCAGCGGTGGTAGTCGAGGGGGCGGTAGGCGCCCATGAAGTTGGTGGTGACGGGGGTGTCCGGGTCATGGGTGCGGATGGCCTCCTTCTCGGCGGTGAAGCAGCCGAGCAGGGCGTCGGTCATGAAGCGCTGGTAGTCGAGGGTGATGCCCTGGAAGGCGGTGTGGTCGGGGCCGCGCCAGTGCTCGGTGAGGGCGCTGGGCGGCTCGATCTGGTCCCAGTCGGTGTAGCGGTGCGACCAGAAGGTGGTCCACCAGGCGTCGTTGAGGGCGTCGAGGGTGCCGTGCCGGTGGCGCAGCCAGTCGCGGAAGGCCTCGGCGCACAGGTCGCAGTAACAGGCGCCGCCGTACTCGTTGTTGACGTGCCAGGCGAGCAACGCCGGGTGGTGCGCGTAGCGTTCGGCGAGGTGTTCGGCCATGGCGGTGGCCGGTCGGCGGTAGGCGGGGGCGCTGGGGCAGAAGTTGTGGCGCTGGCCGTAGCGGTGCCTGCGGCCCTCGAAGTCGGTGCGGTTGACCTCGGGGTACTTCTTCGCCAGCCAGGGCGGGAGGGCGGCGGTGCCGGTGGCCAGGCAGATCTGGCGGCCCTCGGCCGCGGCGCGGTCGAGGATCCGGTCGAGGACGGTGAACTCGTAGACGTCCTCGGCGGGTTGGGTGAGCGACCAGGAGAAGACGCCGACGGTGAGGGTGTCGATGCCGGCCCGGGTGAACAGACGGTGGTCCTCGTCCCATACCTCCTCGGGCCACTGCTCGGGGTTGTAGTCGCCGCCGTAGGGGATTCTGCGTGTCATGCCGTGTAGTCCTCCTGGGTCTCGGCGATCACCATGCGGCTGCCGTGCAGCAGGCACAGCAGCAGCGGGGCGGCCAGCAGGGCGGGGAGCGCCTCGGTGAACAGGGCCGTGCCGGTGGCGGTCAGGACGAGCAATGAGGCGGCGGTGAGGGTGGCGTGCCGGTGCCGGACGAGGAAGTGGGCGGCGAGCCGGGCGGTGTCGCGGGCGCGGAAGGTGAACAGCGAGGTGAGGACGAGGGCGTGGGCGCCCCAGAGGAGGGAGCCCGTGCCGATGAGTCCGAGCAGCCCCGCCCACCAGCCGGGCAGGCCGGTGGCGTGGAAGTGGGTGAGGGTGAAGGCGATGACCGTGAGCCAGGCCAGCAGCGGTGTCCAGAGCTTCAGGACGGGTACGGCGTTGAGGCGCCAGCCTCGTGCGTAGCCGCGGGCCGGGTGCAGGTCGGTGAGGTCGTGGCTGCGGTGGTGCAGGGCGTACAGGGCGGCGGAGACGGCCGGGCCGAGCGGCAGCAGACAGAGGGCGGCGAGGGGCAGGTTGGCCGGGTCGGGGCCGAGGAGGAACAGCGCGGCGAGCCCGGGTGAGGCGGCGGCGAGGAGCAGCGCCTCGACGGTGAGGAGGGTGTGGACGAGGGCGGCGGCCCGGGACAGGACGCCGGTGCCGAAGTCGCTCGCGGTGCTGCTCATGACGGTTCCCTGCCGAGCAGGCGTCCCTCGTCCCACCAGGGCGGGGTCTCGTCGTCGACGGGGGTGAGCTCGACGAGGGTGATCTCGTGGCGGGCCAGGGTCAGGTCCAGATCGGTGCGGCCGTCCCGGACGGGCAGGCGGCGGTGGGCGCGGGCGGGCTCGGCGGCCTCGTGCAGGATGTCCAGCTGTCCGGGTTTCGGGGAGCGTGGGCTGCCCATGTGCCGCCAGGCCGTGTATGCGTTTCCGTGTTCCTCGTCGACGGTCGACCGGCGAACGAATACCTCATACCCGCCGCCGGTCGGCAGCGACAGGCGCAGGGGGTGCCGGTCGGGGCCGGGTGTCTCGCCGGTCGGGTCGACGGGCGCCCAGGCCAGCACGGTGACCCGGCCGTCGGGATGCCGGGTGACGAGGTGGTCCTCGCCGCGGGCCAGCAACTCGGGGCCCATGCGCGCCATGAAGGCGTACAGGTGGTACGTCGGTTTCCGCACCTGTCGATGGGTCAGCAGCCCGAAGCCGCCGTGGAAGAGGGCGGTGGGGACCCCGGCCTCCTCGAACATGTCGCTGAACGTCCAGTAGGAGAACGAGTCGGCGACGTCACCGCCGCCCGCCAGCACCGGCGCCAGGTAGGCGGCGTGGAAGGCGGTGTCGTGGATGGCGTTGTCGGGGCGGTAGGAGGAGTTGAACTCCGTGATGTGCACGGGGAGTCCGGCCAGCCGGGTGCCCTTGAGCAGGTCCCGGGGCGTGGCGAACTGGTCGAGCAGCTCGTGCGCCGGGGCGAGGGTCTGGTGGACGCCGAACGGCACGTGCTGGGCGGGTCCGGAGGTGTAGGCGTGCTTCGAGACGAAGTCGACGGGCACATCGCGGTGTTCGGCGAACTCGGCGAACCGCTCCAGCCAGTCGTCGGCGCCCGGTGAGATCGCGGGGCCGCCGACCCGCAGTTCCGCGTCGACCTCCTTCACGGTCCGCGCCGTCACCTCGTAGAGCCGGTGGTAGGCCGCTTCGTCCGCGTCCTGCCAGAAGTCGGGGAGGTTGGGCTCGTTCCACACCTCGATCGGCCAGGTGCGCACCTCGTCGAGGCCGTAGCGGTCGACGAGGTGGCGCAGGGTCGCCCGGACCAGGTCGGCCCATTCCGGGTAGGAGTGGGGTGGGGTGACATTGCCGCGCCACCAGAAGACCGTCTCGTCCCCGGACGCCAGATCCTCGGGCATGAAGCCGAGTTCGAGGAACGGCCGGATGCCGAGTTCCAGATACGCGTCGACGACCTGGTCGACGTAGGTGAAGGAGTGGTGGACGAAGCGGAAGCACCCTTGGTCGTAGGGGCGGTGGACGCCCATGCCGTCGCTGAGCAGGCCGTGGCCCCGGATGTACCGGAAGCCGATCTCGCGCTGGAGGAGGGCGAGGGAGTCCTGGTAGTCGCGGCGCAGGGCGAGTTCGATCCGGCCGGTGCCGACGCACTGGCGCCAGGCGTCGGAGACCCGGCCGACCGGCTCGGCGGGGACCCGGATCACCCGTTCTCCTTCTGGAAGCGTGCGCGGGCCTTGTTGTGCAGGTCGACGAGCCGGTCCATGTTCTTGGCCTTCAACTCGGCGACGTAGGAGTCCCATTCGGACAGCGGGCGCCTGCCGAGGACGAACTTGAGGGTGTTCTGGGTGACGTGGTCGCGGAGCGGGGTGTCCCAGAGAGTGGCCTGTTCCTGTTCCACTGACTGGAGGGGATGGGCCGGGCCGATGGGCAGTTGCTCGCGCTGGGCCATGGCGTCCTGGAACTTCTTCTCGTCCGGGCCGAAGGACGAGGAGACGAGCGCCCAGCTGCCGCCGTAGGTGAACACGCCGTTGAAGAAGCCGAAGTCCTTCTGGAGGTCCTTCGGGGCGTCCGGGTCGGAGCCCATGAGGCTGATGCCCGGCTTCAGTCGGTACGTGCTGCCGGAGTAGGTGTAAGTGGTGCCCTGCACGCCCCACTTGGCGAAGCGCTGGCCCTCGTCCGAGTACCAGAGCCAGTCCACGAACTGCATCATCGCCACGAAGGTGTCGCTCTTGAGGGCCTTGGTGGAGATCATGACGCCGTTCTCCAGCCGAAGGCCGCCCAGCACCACCGGGCCGGCCGGGCCGAGCGGCACCGGTACCATCTCGATCTTCGAGCCCCTGACCTGCTTCTCCAGGTTGTAGCGGTAGTTCTGGACCAGCTCCTGCGGGTTGGCGCTGATCGCGAAGGACTTCTCGCCGAGGAGTTTCTGTACGGCGTCGTCGTCGGTCTGGGTGAAGCTCTCGGGGTCCACCAGCTTCTCGGCGACCAGTTTCCTCAGGTACTCGACGACAGTGCGGTAGCCGTCCGTGGCGCCGGTGAAGACGAACTCGTCCGCCGACCGGTCGTAGCTGATGTTGTCGTACGACCAGCCCGCGCGCACTCCGTACGCCTGGCCCAGATAGCTGAACAACGCGGCTGCGGGGTATGGGGTGTTGATGCTCCAGCGGTCGGAGAACGGGTAGCGGTCGGGGTACTCGGCCCGGATCGCGGTGAAGACCTCGTGCACCTCGTCCCAGGTGGTGGGCAGTGCCAGGCCGAGTCTGTCGAGGACGTCGGTGCGCAGCGACAGCGAGTAGCCGGACTTGGCCTTCTCGTGCAGACCGGGGAGGAGGTAGTAGTCGCCGTCGGACTGGCGGATGGAGTCGAGTTCCGGCTCCAGCTTCCACCGCTTGACCTTGTCCCGGTAGTTGGGCATCAGGTGCACGTACTCGCTGACCGGGAGGATCGCGCCCGAGGACACGAAGGCGACCTCCGAGGGGTGGTAGGTCTTGGGGATCAGGAGGGGGGCGTCGCCCGCCCCGATGAGGACGCTGCGCTTCTTCTCGTAGTCGCTCAGGGGGACCGAGACCGGTTTCAGGGTGATGCCGGTGCGCCGGGTGAGTTCCTTCCAGAACAGCCAGCCGCTCTTCGGCGGGTAGACCGGGTTGTCGTTGTGCAGGATCGAGAACGACAGCGGCTTCGCGGCCCTGAACTGCTCGCCGACGCGGTACTCCTTCATCGCGCCGTTCTGTTTCCTGGAGAGGTCCTTGGAGTCCCCTCCGTCGTCGCCGCTGCCGCAGCCGGTGAGCGTGGCGAGTCCGATGAAGCCCGCCGCGGAGAGGATCTGACGTCGTGACAGCTGACCTGCGTTCTTCACGGACACTCCCTTGTTGGGGTCCGGCTCTCAGCCCTTGACCGCGCCGAGCATCACGCCGGAGACGAAGTAGCGCTGGACGAACGGGTACACGCAGAGGATGGGCAGCGCGGTGAGCACGATCGTGACCGACTGGATGTTCGCCCCGACCTGGCTGAGCTGTTCGGTGGCGGCGCCGGCGTTGCCGCCCGTGGTGGCGCCCGCGATGAGATTGCGCAGATAGACGGTGGCCGGCATGAGGTCGGTCCGGTCCATGTAGAGGTACGCCGAGAACCAGGAGTTCCAGAAGGAGACCGAGTAGAAGAGCACCATCGTCGCGATGACCGCCTTGGACAGCGGCAGCACGATCCTGCGCAGGATGCCGTAGGTGTTCAGTCCGTCGATCTCGGCGGCCTCCTCCAGTTCGCCGGGGAGGCTCTCGAAGAAAGCTTTCATCACGAGCAGGTTGAAGACGCTGATCGCGTTGGGCAGGGCGATCGCCCAGACGGAGTTCTTCAGGCCCAGGCTGGTGACCAGGACGTAGTGGGGGATCAGCCCGCCGGAGAAGAACATGGTGAACACCGCGACCCCGACCAGGACGCCGCGCCCTCTGAGGTCCTTCTTCGACAGGACGTAGGCGTAACAGGTCGTCAGGACCATGGCGACGACGGTCGACACGACCGTGTAGAGCACGGTGTTCCCGTAGTTGCGCCAGAACATCGAGTCGTGGAGCACGATGTCGTACGTGGTGAGGTTGAACCCCTTGGGCCACAGGGTCACTTCGCCGGCGCGGATCTGGCGTTCCCCGCTGAAGGACCTCGCGACGATGTTGACGAACGGGTACAGGGTCACGAGCACGACCAGCGTCAGGATCACTCCGTTGACGCCCTGGAAGACCCGGTAGGAACGGCTCGGCCTCACCACAGGCTCGTCCCCACCGTGCGGCGCGACAACTGGTTCGCGGTGGTGATCAGCACCAGGCCGATGACCGCCTCGAACAGTCCGATCGCGGCGGCGTAGCTGAAGCTGTTGGACTCGACACCGGCCCGGTAGAGGTAGGTGGAGACCACGTCGGCCGTCGGATAGGTCAGCGCGTTGTACAGCAGCAGGATCTTCTCGAAGCCGACCGCCATGAAGGTGCCGATGTTGAGGATCAGCAGCGTGATCATGGTGGGGCGGATACCGGGCAGGGTGACGTGCCAGATCTGTTGCCAGCGGTTCGCGCCGTCGATACGGGCGGCCTCGTAGAGGTCCTCGTCGATGGTGGTGAGGGCGGCGAGGTAGAGGATCGTGCCCCAGCCCGCGGTCTGCCAGATCTCCGAGCCGACGTAGATGGTCCGGAACCAGCCCGGTTCCTGGATGAACCGGATCGGGTCGTGCCCGAACCAGCCCAGCACGTGGTTGACGGGCCCGTCCGTGGCGAGGATCTGCAGGGTGATTCCGGCGACGATCACGATCGACAGGAAGTGCGGGAGGTACGAGACCGACTGGACGAACCGTTTCAGTGAGCGCCGGCGCACCTCGTTGAGCAGCAGCGCGAGCACGATCGGGATCGGGAAACAGAAGACCAGCGTCAGCGTGCCCAGCCAGAGGGTGTTGCGGAAGACCTGCCAGAAGGTGGGGTCGGTCAGGAACATCCGCACATAGCGCAGCCCCACCCAGTCCTCGCCCAGGATCGAACCGCCCGGCTCGAAGCGGCGGAAGGCGATCACGTTGCCGATCATCGGCAGATAGCGGAAGACCAGGAAGAACAGCAGCGGCAGCACGGCAAGTGAGTACAACTGCCAGTCCCGGCGCAGCGGACGCCGCCGGCCGCGGCGCGCGGTCGGACGGCCGGGTCGGGGAGGCGGCTCCGACGGGTCCCGGGTGCCGGGTGGAGAGGCCGACGTGGTGGAGGTGCTCATGCTCGGTCCTCCCATGACGGAGAAGTGGAACCGAAACTTTCGAGCTTTTACCGGTAACTTCGCGGCAACTTAAAGGGCCTCGAAAGCGCTGTCAATGGGTCTCGCAGCGAAGTCCGAGGCAGCGGTGAAGCGTTGGAATCCGCTGCGGACGGGGTAGATCCGGGAAGTCGGCATCGCAGTCTCCGCAAGTTTCCTTGGTTCAACCGATTCCTGCGAGGTGTCCCGTGCCCGCGTTCGACCTGCCCCTGCCCGAGCTGGAACGCCATCGCCCCGGCCCCGACGAGCCCGCCGACTTCGACGCGTTCTGGCAGGACACGCTGAAGGAGGCCGGACAGCGCGACCCGCTCGTGTCGGTCCACCCGGTCGCGACGGGACTGCGGCTCACGGAGACCTGGGACGTGACGTTCCGGGGCTTCGCCGGGGACCCGGTCCGGGCCTGGTTCAGCCGCCCGGCCGGAACCGGCCGGGAACCGCTTCCGGCCGTCGTCGAGTACGCCGGATACGGTCGCGGCCGCGGGCTCCCCCATGAGCGGCTGACCTGGGTGAACGCGGGATACGCGCATCTGCTGATGGACAACCGCGGCCAGGGCGACCAGTACGGCAACGGCGGCGCCACCCCCGACCCGCACGCCACCGCGCCCGGCGGCCCCGGCCCGGCTGTACGCGGCATACAGTCGCCCGCCGACTGTCACTACCGCCGTCTGATCACGGACGCCGTCCGGGCGGTGACGGCGGTGCGCGCACTGCCCGGGGTGGACGCCACCCGGACCGCGGCCGTCGGCAACAGCCAGGGCGGCGGCCTCGCCCTCGCGGTGTCAGGACTGGTGCCCGACCTGGCGGCCGTCCTGGTCACCGCCCCGCTGCTGTGCGGTGTCCGCCGCGCCCTGGACCTCACGGACGCCGGCCCGTACGGGGAGATCGCCGCCTACCTCGCCGTCCACCGGGGCGCCGAGGAGGCCGCGTACCGGACGCTGTCCTATATAGAGGGCATCTCCTTCGCCCGCCGGGCCCACGCCCCGGCCCATTTCGGGACCGGACTGCGCGACACCGTGTGCCCGCCGAGCGGGGCGTACGCGGCGTTCAACCACTACGGGGAATCGAGCGGCGCGGACCCCCGCAAGGAGATCCACGCCTACCCGTTCAACGGGCACGAGGGCGGCGACGCCGTGCATGTGCGCCGCCAACTCGACTGGCTGCCCGAGGTGTTGGAGGTCAGTCGGTCGCGAGGGTGAACACGTGCAGATCCGCGTTGTCGGGCAGCTCCACGCTCGCGATCTCCTTGCCGTCGGGGGCCGTGAACGGCTTGGTGGCGAACACATAGGTCGCCACCGGGTCCTGGTCGGCCCCGGCGACATTCCGGTACGCGCTCCTGGCGACGACGGCGTTGCCGTACTGGACGGTGCCGCCTCCCCCGCCGACCGTCCAGTCGGTGAAGGAGAGGTCGGTCGTGCCCGTGGTGCCGTCGGTGTAGGTGACCGTGGCCGTGGTCTGCTGGTTGCCGTTGACCGCGCTACCGATGAAGGACAACTTCCCTGCGGGGCTGGGGAGTTCGATGGTCTGGCCGGTGGCCGAGGCGTTGTCGGGCCGTGCGTTCGGCGAGGCGGGCCAGGTGAAGTTCAGCCCGTCCACCGTGCCCTGTCCGCCGGGTGTGAGACCGGCTGCCGCGAGGGCCTGGCGGGAGTAGCTCCAGCCGCCGCCGTCGTAGTCGGCCTCGTCGTGGTCGCCCGCGTCGTCCGAGACACCGGTGTTGTTGTAGGCCGCGAGCAGGGTGCCGGGGGCAGCCACGGTCAGCGCGACGGGCTGCGTGTACGAGGTGTCGCCCGAGGTCACCGTGACCTTCGCGTCGTAGAAGCCCTGCCGGATGTCCTCGGCGGCGCCGAGGGTGATCTGCTGCGCGCCGTCGACGACGGTTCCCTCGGCGGGAGTCGCCGTGACACCGTCCGGTGTCTCCACCCGGAACCGCACCTCGGGCCCCGTGCCGCCGCTGAGCGACAGGGCGCGGATGTCGACCTTCGCGCTCTCGCCCGGCGCGAGAGTCGCCGTCGTCGGACCGACACCGATCTGGTAGGGCTGCTCGCCCTCGCGGAAGGACGGCGGGGCGTCGGACGGGTCGCTCCCCCAGGCCTTGTCGGGCGTGCCGGAGAGCGTGAAGTCGAGCCTGCCGCCGTCCCGCACGAGGGAAGCCGGGAGCCAAGGACGCTCACTGGTACGGCCGTTGACCTTCAGGGAGTGGATGTACGGCGCGTCGGCGCCGGCGCCCCGCGCGCGGACGGAGATGTCGTTGCCGTGCGGCCGGTCGATCTCGATGCGGGGGAACAGCGGTGAGGCGAGGGTGAGTTCGGCTCGGGACGGCACCTGCGGATACATGCCGAGCGCCGAGAAGACGTACCAGGACGACATCGCGCCGAGGTCGTCGTTGCCGGGGATGCCGCCGGGCGCCGTCGACCACAGCCGGCTCATCGCGGCGCGGACCGTCTCCTGTGTCCGGTAGGGAGCGCCTGCGTAGTCGTACAGGTAGGGGACGTTGATCGACGGCTCGTTGTCCAGCTCGGACTTGTCGCCGCCGCTGCCGGTGAAGGCCCAGTCGCCGTCGGCGTCGTGGAAGAAGGTGTCGAGGCGGGCGAGCGCCTTGTCCTTGCCGCCCATCGCGGCGAACAGACCGGCGGGGTTGTGCTGCACCATCCAGGTGTACTGGGCGGCCGAGCCCTCGACGAATCCGTTGCCGGTGGCCGGGGTGAAGCCGGTGACCCAGCTGCCGTCGGCCTTGCGGTTGGCGATGTACCCGCCGCCGGGGTCGGCGGCGATGTTGAAGTTGTTCTGCCACCACTGGGAGCGGCGGGCGAAGTCGGCTGCGGTCCCCTTCTCCCCGGCCGCCGTGGCGAGTTGGGAGAGGGCGAAGTCGGCGCCGGACATCTCCAGCGTCTCGGCCGCCCCGCCCCAGGCGTTGGAGACGGACGGCATGTAGTGCTGATCCACGTACTTGTCGAGGGAAGGTCGTTGACCGACGGAGAGCACCGGCTTCCCGGCCGACGACAGGTCCTGTTCGGTGGGTACGGTGGCGGCCTTCACGAGTGAGGCGAGCGCGCCCTTCAGGTCGAAGTCCGTGCCGCCGAAGGCGCGGATGCCGGCCAGCGCGGCCGGGGAGGGGTCGCCGTTCATGACGTGCGTGCCGCTCGCGCCGTGCAGCCAGCGGTCCCAGACACCGCCGTTCTGCCGGGCGAGCTCGTACAGGGACTGCGCGATGTCCGACCCCGTACGCGGGTTGAGCAGGGTCAGCAGCTGCACCTGGTCCCGGTACACGTCCCAGCCGGAGAAGGTGCCGTACTGGGCCTGGTGGCCGCGCGAGACGGTGTGGACCCTGCCGTCGCCGCCGCGGTATCTGCGGTCGGCGTCGCTGATCACGTTCGGGTGCAGGAGCGCGTGGTAGAGCGCGGTGTAGAAGGTGGTGCGTTCGTCGTCCGTGCCGCCACCGACCCGGATCGCGGCCAGCCGCTCCCGCCAGGCGCGGCGGGCGGCGTCCTTGACCGCGTCGAAGGAGCGGTGGGAGGGGTTCTCCGCGGCGAGGTTGGCGGCTGCGCCCGCCTGACTCACGTACGAGATACCGACCTTGACGTTCACCGGACCGGACCCCGGCTCGAACTCGACGTAGCCGCCGGCCCCCTTGCCCGCGACGGGCCGCCCGCCGCTGGAGAATCCGCCGGTGCCGCCGCTCGCCGAGGTCGAACCCGGGCTCAGCGTGCCGTCCTGCCAGGTGCCGGTGGCCTTGAAGGCGCGGTCGAAGTGGGCGGTGAAGTAGAGGGTGTAGTAGGCGCGTTGGCCTTCGGGGTCGAGGTAGCCGCAGAAGTTGCCGGAGGTGACCGAGCCGGAGACCGTGCGGGTCACCGGGTCGATGGTGACCGCCGAATCGGTCGAGCCCACCTCGGAGTTGGCGGTGCGGATCAGCAGGGAGGCGGGCTTGCCGTCCGGGTAGGTGAAGCGGGCCGAGCCCGTGCGGGCCGTCGCCGTGAGGTCGGCGGTGACTCCGGAGGCGAGGCCGACCCTGTAGTGACCGGGCTCGGCGCTCTCGTCGGCATGGCTGAAGTCGGAGGCGTAGACGGCGTCCTTGGTGTCGCTCGCGGGCGACGAGACGACCTCGCCCGCGTACGGGAAGAACGGGATGTCGCCGCTGCCGCCCGCACAGCCCGTGCCGGACATATGGGTGAGGCTGAAGCCGCGGATGCGGGTGGCGTCGTACTGGTAGCCGCCGGGTGCGGCGGTGCGGGTGGCGTCACCCCTGGTGTTCTCCGGGCTGAAGGAGAACATGCCGAAGGGGGTCACGGCGCCGGGAAAGACGTTGCCGCCGTTCCTGGTGCCGATGAGCGGATCGACGTAGGGGGTGGGGTCGTCGACGAGACCGGGCGGGGCGGCGGACGCCGCGAGGGCGGGGGTGGCACCGGTGACCGCGAGTACCGCGGCCAGCAGCAGGGACATCGGACGGAAACGCATGACGCGGCCCCTCCTCCTTCGGACGGGTCGCGCACCACGGGTCGCACAAGCCGCAGGGACAGTAACGTGCGCCAGCCGTACCACGGAAGAGCGCGGGCGGGTTTCGCGACGCGCTTGACATCGTTGTCGGCACCGGCGGTAGAGTCATGTACAGACCAAACAGACAGCGTTGTCGCACACCCGTACGTCGCCCCAAGCCACGCACCAGCACCAGCACCAGCACCAGCACCCGGGCGGCGCGGTCCCCACCGCGCCGCCCGGAGCAACTCTGCTGTTCAGCCCACCCGGCAGGGAAGGCTCGTAGCGCTGTCTCCACCGCTGCCCGAGACGACGTACCCGAAGGTCGTGCTCTGCCCCGGACTCAGCGATCCGTTCCAGTCGGCGTTGTGGACCATCACCGCCTGGCCGTTGTAGGTGGCGTTTCCGCTCCAGAGGCTGGCCACCGACTGGCCGGCCGGCAGTGTCCAGTCGACCATCCAGCCGAGCATCGGGACGTCACCGGAGTTGGTGACGGTGACCTCGGACTGGTAGCCGCCGCTCCAGCTGTTGGTCGTCCGGCGGGTGGCGGTGCAGGTGCCGGGGACGGGCTCGCCCGGGTTGCCCGGCTCGTGGATACCGGTCACCTCGCCGTTCCCGCCGTCGAAGACGATGTCGGAGCAGGAGTAGAACGTCTCCTGGCTGTCGGAGCGCTGCCAGACCATGTAGATGATGTGGCGGCCCGACTTGTTGGCCGGAAGCTGCCCGGTCCAGGAGTAGTTGGCCTCGACCGTGCCCGGGGAGCCGTTGAGCGGCGGGTGGTCGACGCTGAGGAAGGGCTGGGCCTCCATGTCGTCCCAGGTGAGCGTGCGCGTCGGGTCGAAGCCGTCCTTGGTGACGTAGACGTAGAACCAACCCGGGTGCGCGGCCCAGGCGTTGTAGGAGAAGTCGACGGTCGCGCCCGAGGTGAGATGGGTCAACGGCCAGTCGCTGCGCGGGGCGTTGAAGCCGGTGAAGTTGGTGTTTCCGCCGCTGCACAGCTGGCCGTCCGGGACGAAGCCGCGGGTGCGGCCGGCGCCGTCGGAGCGCAGTACCGAGAACCAGTTGTAGAACGGCGTGGTACCGCTCACCTGTTGGGCGTTCTTGCAGGCCGGGTTGACCGGTTTGATCTCACCGGTGTCGGTCAGGCCGTCCTGCCAGCACAGGAAGGTGCGGCTGCCGGGCTTCATGGGGGTGCCGTGCGCCTCGGCCCGGCCACCGGCCGTGACGATCAGACCGAGGGCGGGGACGGTGGCCAACAGGGCCAGGAGGACGAGGAGAAGGGCTCGCGTGCGTAAGCGCGACCTCGGTTTTGCCATGATCATGACAGACGACATGACGAAGTCCGTCCTTCCGTGTACGGACCGTGCGCGGATGGAGGGGTCGATCGATGCGGGTGCGCGAGGCGGGAGTACTCCCGGCGCCCGGTCCCGGCGGGTTCCGGTCCGCCGGGGGGCCGTCATATGGGAGCGCTCCCACCTCACCTGTGGCGGAAGGTAGCGCCGTACGGCCCGCTTGTAAACGGTTGCGTACGGCGCTCTTGCGGCGGCCGGGCCCGGTTCCGGTCCCGTTCGCTCACCACTCGGTCTTCAGAGCCTCCAGGAGGCGGGAGACCGCGGCCGGGTCCGGCAGGGCGCGCAGGGTGGCGACGACCTGGCCGCTCGCGAACTCGCGTTGCTCCGGGGTCGCGTTCGGGTCGGCCGCGCAGTCGGCCTGTACGTACACGTAGTTGAGGGCCGTCACGAAGAGCAGCGAGAAGGCGCCCAGGTCGTGGAGGGCGGCGCGGCCGCCGGCCGCCAGGTATCCGCGAACGAGCCGGCGTGCGGATTCGGCGCGGAAGCTGTTTCCGCCCGACCACACGTAGACGACGTACGCGAGTTCGCGCTCCGCCGAGACGGGTCCGGCGTTGTCCCAGTCGAGGAGCACGGGGCCGGCCGGGCCGAGGAGAACGTTCTGCGGCTGTACGTCGCGATGGGAGACGACCAGGTCACGGGGGTCGGAGGGAGTGACGGAGCGGGTCAGTTCCGGCAGCGGGACGGCGATGCACCGGCCCAGTTCCTCGGCCCACGGCAGGCCGGCCCGGCGCACCCTCTCGTGCAGCTCCGTCCAGTCGGCCCGCGGGTAGCACTCCTCGTACCAGGCGACCGGTGGCTCGCTCGCGCCCTCCCCCGCGCGGTGCAGCAGGGCCAGGGTCCGGCCGCACCAGTCGAGGAGTTCCGGGTCGGAGGGGTCCGCCGGGGTCCCGTCGACCCAGTCGTACAGCTTCAGATAGGAGCCGCCCAGGGCGGCGGGGAGCCGGGAGACGTGTGCTCCCGTGCGATTGGGCATCAGGCGGGGCGCGGAGACTCCCAGTCCCTCGGCGGTGTCGCGGAGGGCGGCTTCCTGGTCGACCACCGGTTCGTCGCGGCTGAAGATGAGCTCCTTCACCGCCCATGCCGAATCGCTTCCGGACAGTTTCCAGATCTGCCCCAGCGCCCCACGGGTGACGGGCGTCATCACCCACGGTCCGCTGCCGAGCGCATAGGTGTCCGCGATGAAGTCGCCTGTTTCCCGCATCAGTTGCCTCTCCGCCTGCTCGTCAGCGCCCACAACGGTGTGGACCGGCTACAGGGTTTACCACCTCTGTCCACCGGGGCACTCACGATTTTCCCGCCCTCACGTCCCCGCCGCGCCCAGGTCCCGCCGCATGCAGGCCCGGAGGGCGGTGAGGGCGTCGTCGTAGCCGAGGCGTCCCGCCAGATAGACCTCGTCGGTGGTGAGGACACCCTCCATCACGTGGTCGCGGAGATCGCGCAGGCAGCGGAAGGCGTGTTCGGATGCCGCCACGACGTCGTCGGGCGCCGTGATGGTCATCTGGTAGCGAAGGCCGATGCACGGGCCGAACGACTCGCGTGCCGTGCTGCGGCGGGTCGCGAGGGGCAGTTCCGGATCCCGAGCGACGTTTCCGCAGGTGTGGCGGGCCTCGGAGAGACAGGCCAGGTAGTCGCCGTACAGGCTGCGCCGGATCTGCAGATCACGGTCCACCCGGTCCCGGCGCGAGCGTCGGCCGTCGAGTAACAGCGCGGAACCGGTGGCGATCGCCGCGCCGGCGACCGTGCTCGTCAGGGCTGTCCACTCCATGATCCGGACCCTATCCGAACGGGTCACGCAGGCAAGGCTGTTGGGATCGAAGCGGCTCAACTGCCGCGTGCCGCGCCGGGCGGCCAGACCACGTCCACCGGGACTCCGGCCGCTCGGGCTTCGAGAACGGTGTCCGCGGTGCCGCCGCCGTTGCCGCTCGGGGGTGTGCCGTTCCATACGGCGACCAGGCGGTCGGCGCGTTCGATCAGTACGGAGTTGGCGGCCTCGTAGGCCCGGCGGTCCGCCGTCTCGTGCGGGAGGACGAGGACCTCCTCGGCGGATTCCAGGAGGCGGTCGAAGACCGGGGCGTGGGCGGGGCCGACCGCGTCGCGACGGTAGTGCCGGGAGGGAACGACCGCGGTGAGGCGTCCACCGGCGGCGAGGACTGCCTCGGCGAAGACCGCGTCGGCGCCCTCGGCGAGGCAGGAGACCCCGACGAGTCCGCCGTCGTCCGCGTACCGCGTCAGCAGGGTGTCCAGGGCGGCGCGGACCAGCGGAACGCTGTCGGCGGACAGGTTGATGTGCCCGGTCACCGCGATCGTCGTCATGCCCCCGAGCCCCTCTCCGCCCCCTTCGCCGCCCGCTCACAGCAGTGACGCGCGGGGGCTCCAGGTCAGGGTATCCGCCCCCAGGTCGCCCGCCAGGGGCAGTTCGACCGTGAACTCCGTGCGGCCCGGTGCGCTGTGTACGTCGATCCGGCCGCCGTGGGCCGCGGTGATCGCGGAGACGATGGCGAGGCCCAGGCCGGAGCCGGTCCCTGCGGTGGCGCGGGCGCGGGAGGTGTCGGCCCGGGTGAAGCGTTCGAAGACCGTGGGGAGCAGGTCGGGCGGGATGCCGGGGCCGTCGTCGCGGACGCGGATCGTGCCCAGACCGTGCCGGGCCTCCACGACGGCGACGACGCTCGTGCCCGGGGGTGTGTGCACACGCGCGTTGGCCAGCAGGTTGGCGACCACCTGGTGCAGCCGGGCCTCGTCGCCGAGAACCAACGGCAGGTCGTCCAGGAGGAGTTCGAGCTGCCAGTCGTGACCGCTGCCCGCGGCGCGCGCGTCCCACACCGCCTCGGCGACCAGCGCGGCCAGATCGACCTCGGCGGACTGCAACGGGCGTCCCTCGTCCAGGCGGGCCAGCAGCAGGAGGTCCTCGACCAGGCCGGTCATCCGGGTGGACTCGGCGGTGACCCGGCGCCAGGCCAGGCCGGGTTCGATGCGGTCGGTGCCGCGGTTCATCAGCTCCGCGTAGCCGGCGATCGAGGCGAGCGGTGTGCGCAGTTCGTGGCTGGCGTCGGCGAGGAAGCGGCGCATGCGCTCCTCGCTGCGCCGCACCCGCTCCTCACCGCGCTGGCGTTCGGCGAGTGAGGACTCGACGTGGTCGATCATGCGGTTGAGGGCGGCGCCGACCTGTCCGGCCTCGCTGCCGGGGTCGGTGTCGCGCTCGGGAACACGGGTGAGAGCGGTGACCTCGCCGCGGCACAGCGGCGCGTGGGAGACCTCGACGGCGGTGGCGGCGACCCGGCCGAGGGGGCGCAGCTGCCGTCGTATGACCACCGCGCAGACACAGCCGGCGACTGCCAGGCCCGCCGCCGCGACGGCCGCCTCGACGACCACCAGGCCGCTGATCATGTCCTGGACGTCGCCCATCGGAAGGCCGGTGAGGACCCGGACACCGTTGTTGTCGAGGGTGGTGATGCGGTAGACGCCCAGGCCCGGGACGGTCCTGGTGTGGAAGGAGCCGTCGGTGCCGATGCCCGACAGAGCCGCGGTCTGGGCCTTGCCGAGGGACCGCGGCGGGGCGTCCTGGCCGACCGTGGCCGCGGCGACCACCTTGCCGTCGGCGTCGAGGCGGGCGGCGAGCATTCCGGCGGGGTGCCCGTTCTCGTTGAGGAAGGTCAGGTCGCCGCCGAGTTCCGGGTGGAGCGAGGCTCCGCCCAGGCTGCGCTCGGCCGCGTTGGTGACCCGGTCGTCCAGGTTGCCCAGCAGGTAGGCGCGCTGGGCGAAGACGGTGGTGACGGCCATCGCGGCGCATACGGCGACCAGGACGACGGTGATGAACAGCAGGAGGCGGGTGCGCAGGGAACGGCCGCCGAAACGGCTGCGGTTGCCGCGCGGGGAGTGGCCCCGGGCCTCGCGGATGCTCATCTCCCGTCCTCCACCGGCCTGATGGCGTACCCCAGCCCGCGCACGGTGTGGATCATCGGCGCCCGGCCCCGGTCGATCTTGCGGCGCAGGCTGGAGATGTACACCTCGACGAGGTTTCCGCCGCCGTCGAAGGAGGTGCTCCAGACGCGCTCGAGGATCTGCGCCTTGCTCAGTACCTGACGGGGGTGTTCCATCAGCAGGCTGAGCAGGTCGAACTCCTTGGCGGTGAGCGTGACCGGGGCGCCGTCGCGGTGCACCTCGCGGGACTCCGCGGTCATCATCAGGCCGCCGAGGACGCGTACGGCGTCGTCGGTGCGGGTGCGTTCGGCACCTGAGCGGCGCAGCAGTCCGCGCAGCCGCAGGACGACCTCCTGGAGTGAGAACGGTTTCGTGACGTAGTCGTCGGCGCCGTTCTCCAGTCCGTCGAGGCGGTGTTCCACGGTGTCGCGGGCGGTGAGCATGAGGACGGGCAGCTCGGGCTTCTCGTAGCGCAGCCGGCGCAGCACCTGGATGCCGTCCAGGTCGGGCAGCATGCCGTCGAGGACGACGGCGTGCGGGGCGCAGCGGCGCGCCTCGCGCAGCGCGCTCTGCCCGTCGGGCGCCGGGTAGGGGCGCCAGCCCGCCTCCGCGACGGCCACGGACAGCACTTCGGTGAGCGCGGGTTCGTCATCGACGATCAGGACGCGGACCCGTCCGCTTCGGGTACCGGAGATGCCAGCCATGTCCTGATCCTGTCCCGGTTGGCTGGGGGAATGCTGTGCTCCGACTGAGCCGGAGCCGTGCAAAGCGTGCGCAATCGGCTGCGACCGTGTTTCCCGGGCCGCCGGACGCCCGGTGGGCATCGGCCAACTTCCTTGGCCGAAGGCGGCATTGGCACCCTCCGGCCACTGGATGCCCTTGAGTCGCCGTAGCCCCGGCACTCACTCTGATCTCGGCTTCCGCTTACCGAGCGGAAGCGTTTCCGCGTTCAGGGGAGGACGTCCACCCATGCGAAGACTCCACGCCCTGTGGGCCGTGGCAGGAGCGGCCGGACTGCTCGCGGGGGCGATCACGCCCGCGACAGCCGCTCCCGGATCACCGGACACCACACCGGTCACATCCCTCACGGACCCGCGCAGCACCACTCCACCGCAGATCGTCACCCTCATCACCGGCGACACCGTGTCGCTCACCGTCGGACCTGACGGCAAGAACGCCGTCGACGTCCGGCGGGGCAAGGGCCGCGAGGCCGCCACCTTCCTGTCCAGTGAGAAGGACGGCGAGATCAGCGTCCTTCCGGCGGACGCCATCCCGCTGATCCAGGCAGGCCGTCTCGACCCGGCCCTGTTCAACGTCACCCAGCTGGTCGAGCAGGGGTACACGGACGCGAAGACCGGCAGCACCCCGGTCATCGCGACGTTCCGCAAGGGCGCCGAGACCCCCGAGGGCGCGCGCCGGACCCTGGTGCTGCCCGGGATCGACGGCGCCGCGCTGAGCGCGAGGAAGTCCACCGACTTCTGGGCGGACATCGCCCCGGCGCTCGGCACCGAGCCCACCGCGAAGGCCGCGGAGCAGCTCGGCGACGGCCTCGAGAAGATCTGGCTGGACGCCAAGGTGAAGGCGTCCCTCGATGTGAGTGTGCCGCAGATCGGCGCGCCCGAGGTGTGGCAGGCGGGCTACGACGGCACGGGCGTGAAGGTCGCGGTCCTGGACACCGGCGTGGACACCGGGCACCCGGACCTGGCCGGGAAGATCGCCGAGTCGCAGAGCTTCGTACCGGACCAGACGGTGCAGGACGGCCACGGCCACGGCACCCACGTCGCGTCCACGATCGTCGGCTCGGGCGCCGCCTCGGACGGCAAGCGCAAGGGTGTCGCTCCGGGCGCGCAGCTGCTGATCGGCAAGGTGCTGGGCAACGACGGTCGTGGCCAGACCTCCTGGATCCTGAACGGCATGGAGTGGGCGGCGCACTCCGGTGCGAAGATCGTCTCCATGTCGCTGGGCGGTACGGCGACCGGCCCCTCCGACGTGCTCAGTGAGACCGTCGACGACCTGTCCGCGTCCACCGGCACCCTCTTCGTGATCGCGTCGGGCAACGCGGGCCCGGGCGAGCAGACCGTGGGCACCCCGGGCATCGCCGACTCGGCGCTGACCGTGGGCGCGGTCGACAAGTCGGACCAGCTGGCGTCGTTCTCCAGCCGCGGCCCGCGCCCCGGCGACTTCGCGGTCAAGCCGGAGATCACCGCGCCGGGTGTGAGCATCACGGCGGCCCGTGCCGCCGGCACCACCATGGGCACGCCGGTCGACGAGAACTACACGACGGCGAACGGTACGTCGATGGCGACCCCGCATGTCGCGGGCGCCGCGGCGCTGGTCGCTCAGGCGCATCCGGACTGGACGGGCGAGCAGATCAAGGAGGCCCTGGCCAGCACGGCGAAGACGAATGCCGACAACTCCGTGTTCGAGCAGGGCGACGGCCGGGTCGACGCCGTGCGGGCCGTCGGGCAGAACGTCTTCGCGACCCCGACACTGAGCTTCGGCAAGTTCGAGGACGGCGACACCGACATCGCCACCAAGGACATCACGTACACCAACACCACTGACAAAGCTGTGGAGTTGAAGATCTCGTCGTCACTCGCCGACGTCACCCTGGGCGACAGCACGCTGACCGTGCCCGCGCGGGGCACCGCGTCGGTCCCGGTCGGCGTCGACCCCGCGCAGGAGGCCCAGGGCCGGTACACAGGCCACATCACGGCGACCGCCGACGGCATCCAGGTCACCACGGGCGTCGGCTTCGAGAAGGCTCCGAAGACCTACGACCTCAAGGTCTCGCTCCTGGGCCGCGACGGCAAGGCGCCCACCTCGGGGTCGCTCTACTCGTTTCACGAACTGAACGACGCCTACCCCAAGGAGTCCGGCTTCATCGGCACCGGCGGGACCTGGCAGGTGCCGGCCGGAACGTACTCCATCGCGACCTGGATCGCGGACCGGGACGGGGGCGGAACGGCCGTCGGCACCTCGATCGTCGGCAACCCCGAGATCAAGGTCGACGGGGACACCGAGATCGTCCTCGACGCCCGCAAGGCTGTGGAGATCAAGCCGGAGACGAAGGAGAACTCCGAGTTCCAGGGCTTCAGCACCAACTGGCACCGCGAGGGGCCGGGCAGCTCCTGGGGGCTCACCTACAGCCAGGGCTTCTGGACCGACCACGTCTATGTCGCGCCGACCAAGCAGGTCACCCAGGGAACCCTGGAGTTCTCCGCCAAGTTCCGGCTGTACGAGAAGGAGCTGACGGCGAGCGTCACCAGCCCGGAGAAGACCGAGCTGTCCTCGCTCTACTACTGCCAGACCTACGAGGACTTCCCGTTGAAGATCAGCGGTGACCACAAGGTCCAGGCGGTGGACGCGGGCGGCGGTACCGAGGCCGACTTCGCGGGGCTCGACGTCAAGGGCAAGGTGGCGGTGGTCGCGCTCGGCGCCACGGAGCGGGCACAGAACGCTCTGGACAACGCGACCAAGGCCGGCGCGGGTTACCTCATCGCGTACCGCAAGACACCCGGTTTCTGGATCGAGGCCGTGGACCACGCGACCACGGTCCCGCTGATGATCGCCACCGGCGAGGAGGGTGCCAAGCTCACCGACCTGCTGAAGACCGGCAAGAAGGTCAAGCTGAAGCTGGGCGGCACGCCGGTCAGTCCGTATGTCTACACCCTGCTGGCCGCGCGGAGCGGCGCCATCACCGCGAACCAGACGTACCGCCTGGACCGTTCCAACACGGTGAAGCAAAAGGCCCGTTACTACGGCGCCACGGCCGGCGAGATCGGCGCGGACACCGTGTACACCTACCGCCCCTGGCAGCTCTTCGCCATCGAGAACAGCGACTACATGGAGCTGGGCACGGACCGCGACGAGTACTACTACGCCGACCCCGACACCCGTACCTGGCACGTCGTCTATCCGAACTGGGATGCGTACAGGGGCCAGTGGAGCCCGCTGCGGACCTTCAGCAAGCCGGGCACAGAGCCCACCGAGAACTGGCTGCGCCAGGTCGTCCGCCCGGGAACCAGCGAGGAGTACGGTCTCTCCGAGCGCACCGGCGACAAGCTCACCCTCTCGGTGGCGGAGCTGACCGACTCCACGCCGGGTCACTACGGGTACATCGACGGCACCGACAACACCGCGAAGGGCAAGCTCTACGCGGACGGAAAGCTGGTCGGTGACTCGACGTTCGGCGGGTACGGCGTCTTCGACGTGTCGGCGGACAAGGCCTCGTACCGCTTCGATCTGGACGTGCAGCGCCGGGCGGCCTGGGCCAAGTACTCCACGAGCACGCACACCGAGTGGACCTTCGCCTCGGCGCACACCGGCACCTCGACGGCGCTGCCGATCCTCACCGTCGGTATCGCCCCGAAGGACCTCGACCTCCTCAACCGGGCCAAGAGCGGCAAGGAGCTGAAGGTCGACCTGCCGGTCGCGAACCAGCTGGGGAGCGTGAAGGCGAGCAGCCTGAAGGCCTGGGTCTCCTACGACGACGGCACGTCCTGGAAGGAAGTGAAGGTCAAGAGCGGCAAGGCGAGGTTCAAGCCCGCGAAGGGCGCCGAGTCGGTGTCGCTGCGTGTGCGGGCCACCGACCGCGACGGCAACGCGATCGACCAGACCGTGCTGCGGGCGTTCGGCCTGAAGTAGATGGCCTGAAGCCGCCTGTACTCCATTCTCGGCGCACAGCCTTAACAAAGATCGTCTACCGTGCCGGGACATGGTGAACACGGCATACGACACGGCACGACAGGCCCCTGCCGCGAGCCCTTGGTCCGCGGTGGGGGTCTCCGCCTTCGACGAGCTGGTGTACCAGTCGATCCTCCACCAGCCCGACGCGGGCGCGGCCGGCTGGGCGCTGCTGACCGGTGCCACTCCGGCCCGGGTCCGCGAGTCCTGCAACCGGCTGCTCGCGCTCGGTCTGCTGCAACCGCCGGACTCCATGGGCGGGTTACGCGCGGTCGACCCCCGCGTGGCGATCCGTGCGCTGATCCGGCGGCGTGAGACGGAGTCCGAGCTGCTCGCCGCCACCGCCGAGGAGATGGCGACGGCGTACGAGGCGGGGCTGCTGCGCGAGGAGCCGTCCCGGCTGGTCGAGGTGGTCTCCGGGGAGGGCGCCAACGCCGCACGGCTGGAAGAGCTGTACGCACGCGCCGAGCACGAGGTGTGTGTCTTCGACACTCCCCCGTATCTGGCCCCGCGCACCCCGCAGTTGGACCTCCAGTCGGATCTGCTCAGCCGTGGGATCGTCTATCGCACGGTCTACGCGGCGACCGCCCTGGAGGACCCGGACGTCCTCTACCACGCCTGGAAGATGGTCGAACTCGGCGAGCAGGCCCGGGTGTTGCCCGCGGTGCCGGTCAAGTTGCTGCTGGTCGACGGGCGTCGGGCGATGCTTCCGCTGACCTCGTCCGACGCGGGCGGCTACTGCGCGGCGGTCGTACGGCACTCGGCGGTGACCGAGGCGCTGCAGAAGCTCTTCGAACTGGCCTGGCAGCAGGCCACTCCGCTCGGCCAGCCGACCGGTGACGGTGAACTCTCCGAGGGCGAGCGGACGTTGACGCGGCTGCTGGCGGCCGGGATGAAGGACGAGGCGGTGGCCCGCCATCTGGGGGTGAGCCTCCGGACCCTGCGGCGCCGCGTGAGCGAGCTGCAGGACCGGCTGGGGGCGGCGAGCCGGTTCCAGCTGGGGGTGCGGGCGGCACAGCGGGGCTGGCTGTAGGAGTACGCGAGGGGCCGCACCCCCGTCACCGGGAGTGCGGCCCAACTGCCGTACCGGATCGCCTACTTGGTGATCAGGCTGCGCAGCACGTACTGCAGGATGCCGCCGTTGCGGTAGTAGTCGGCCTCACCGGGGGTGTCGATGCGGACGACCGCGTCGAACTCCACACCGGTGTCGGTGGTGACCTTGACCGTGGCGGGGGTGGTGCCGTCGTTCAGCTCGGTGATGCCGCTGATGGAGAAGGTCTCCTCGCCGGTCAGCCCGAGGGACTCGGCGGACTGGCCCGCCGGGTACTGGAGCGGGATGACGCCCATGCCGATGAGGTTCGAGCGGTGGATGCGCTCGTACGACTCGGCGACGACGGCCTTGACGCCGAGGAGCGCGGTGCCCTTGGCGGCCCAGTCACGGGACGAGCCGGAGCCGTACTCCTTGCCGGCCAGGATGACCAGCGGGACGCCCTGCTCGATGTAGTTGCGCGAGGCGTCGTAGATGAAGGAGACCGGCCCGCCGTCGACGGTGAAGTCGCGGGTGTAGCCGCCCTCGGTGCCCGGCGCGATCTGGTTGCGCAGCCGGATGTTGGCGAACGTACCGCGGATCATGACCTCGTGGTTGCCACGGCGCGAGCCGTAGCTGTTGAAGTCACGACGCTCGACACCGTGCTCGGTGAGGTACTTGCCACCGGGGGTGTCGGCCTTGATCGCACCGGCCGGGGAGATGTGGTCGGTGGTGACCGAGTCGCCGAGCTTGGCGAGGACGCGGGCGCCGGCGATGTCCGAGACCGGGGTGGTCTCCATCGTCATGCCCTCGAAGTACGGGGGCTTGCGGACGTACGTCGACTCCGCGTCCCACTCGAAGGTGTTGCCGCTCGGGATCGGCAGCGCCTGCCACTGGGCGTCGCCCGCGAAGACGTCCTGGTAGGACTTGTTGAACATGTCCTCGCCGATGGCGTTCGCCACGACGTCGTTGACCTCGGCCTCGGAGGGCCAGATGTCGGCCAGGAAGACCGGCTTGCCCTCCTGGTCCACACCCAGCGCGTCGCGCGTGATGTCGACCTTCATGGAACCGGCGAGGGCGTACGCGACGACCAGCGGCGGGGACGCCAGGTAGTTCATCTTGACGTCGGGGTTGATCCGGCCCTCGAAGTTCCGGTTGCCGGAGAGCACCGAGGTCACGGCGAGGTCGTGGTCGTTGACGGCCTTGGAGACCTCCTCCGGCAGCGGGCCGGAGTTGCCGATGCAGGTGGTGCAGCCGTAGCCGACGAGGTTGAAGCCGACCTTGTCGAGGTAGGGGGTGAGCCCCGCCTTGTCGAAGTAGTCGGTGACGACCTTGGAGCCGGGCGCGAGGGTGGTCTTGACCCAGGGCTTGCGGGTCAGGCCCTTCTCGACGGCCTTCTTCGCGACGAGCGCGGCGGCGACCATGACGTACGGGTTCGAGGTGTTGGTGCAGGAGGTGATGGCCGCGACCGTCACCGCGCCGTGGTCGATCTCGTAGGTCGAGCCGTCGGCGGCGGTCACGGTGACCGGGTTGGTCGGCACACCGTTGCTGGCGGCCGGGGAGTCGGAGGCCGGGAAGGACTCCTTGCCCGCCTCGTCGTCGTCGGCGACGTAGTTGCGTACGTCGGACTTGAACTGCTCGGCGGCGTTCGCGAGGACGATACGGTCCTGCGGGCGCTTCGGACCGGCGATCGACGGGACTACGGTCGAGAGGTCCAGCTCCAGCTTCTCGGAGAAGTCGGGCTCGGCGGCCGGGTCGAGCCAGAGGCCCTGCTCCTTGGCGTACGCCTCGACGAGCGCGAGCTGCTGGGCGTCGCGACCCGTCAGCTTCAGGTACTTGATGGTCTCGCCGTCGATCGGGAAGATCGCGGCGGTGGAGCCGAACTCCGGCGACATGTTGCCGATGGTGGCGCGGTTCGCGAGGGAGGTGGCGGCCACGCCCTCGCCGTAGAACTCGACGAACTTGCCGACGACACCGTGCTTGCGGAGCATCTCGGTGATCGTGAGCACGAGGTCGGTGGCGGTGGTGCCGGGGGTCAGCTCACCGGTGAGCTTGAAGCCGACGACGCGCGGGATGAGCATCGAGACCGGCTGGCCCAGCATCGCGGCCTCGGCCTCGATGCCGCCGACGCCCCAGCCGAGGACGCCGAGGCCGTTGACCATGGTGGTGTGCGAGTCGGTGCCGACCAGGGTGTCGGGGTAGGCCTGGCCGCCTCGGACCATGACCGTGCGCGCCAGGTGCTCGATGTTCACCTGGTGGACGATGCCGGTGCCGGGCGGGACGACCTTGAACTCGTCGAACGCGGTCTGGCCCCAGCGCAGGAACTGGTAGCGCTCCTTGTTGCGGCCGTACTCCAGCTCGACGTTCTGCGCGAAGGCGTCGTTGGTGCCGAACTTGTCGGCGATGACGGAGTGGTCGATGACCAGCTCGGCCGGGGCCAGCGGGTTGATCTTCGCCGGGTCACCGCCGAGCTCCTTGACGGCCTCACGCATGGTGGCGAGGTCGACGACACAGGGGACGCCGGTGAAGTCCTGCATGATGACGCGGGCCGGCGTGAACTGGATCTCCTGGCTGGGCTGGGCCTGCGAGTCCCAGCCGCCGAGGGCGCGGATGTGGTCGGCGGTGATGTTCGCGCCGTCCTCCGTGCGGAGCAGGTTCTCCAGCAGGACCTTGAGGCTGTAGGGGAGTCGGGCCGAGCCCTCCACCTTGTCCAGGCGGAAGATCTCGTACGACTCGTCGCCCACCTGCAGCGTGCTGCGGGCGTCGAAGCTGTTCGCCGACACGACGGTCTCCTTCATTGATGTGCGCGTACCACCGCATCCTGCCGTCACGCGGGCTTGGCCGATCCGCTGAGGTCAGGCTAAGTTAGGTAACCCTTACTGCCAGACTGCTGATGGTGTGCGGCTGTGGTGTGCCTCGGCAGATATCTCGATGTCGAGATAACTCTAGTACATGGGGGCAGGATGGTCATGCCCGGGCCCGGGCAGATCTCTCGCAGCGAAGGGTGAGCGATCGTTCAGGGCCGGTCGTCCGGGGGTCGAGGACGTACCGCCGGGATCGCGAAGAAGGCCACTGCCGCCAGGACGGCCACACTCGCCGCGAGGGCCAGGGCGCCTGGAAGGGACCGGGCCACGACCGGTCCGGCAACCGCTGCACCCAGGGCGAATCCGGTGATTTTCAAGCTGGCGCCGGTGGTGAAGATCTGGCCGCGCAGGCGTTCCGGGGCCTCCCGGTGGCGGACTGCGAACAAGGCGGCCAGTCGGGGTCCTTCACCGATCCCCGCCATGAGTACGGCCACGACGAGCACGACCGGTTGACCCCACATGGCCAAGGCCAACGCGGCAGCCTGGACAAGAGCGCTGGCCCAGATGATCGTGTCGGGGGCGGCCGAACGCGGAAACCGGGCGAGCACGGCATTGGCCACCAGGGCGGAGACAGCCGCGCAGGAGAGCAGCAGCGCGCCGCGGCCGGCTCCGCCCAGGACACGCTCGCCCAGGAGCGGGAGGCACGCCGTCAGCATTCCGTGGGCGATGCAGGAGACGACCGAGGTGAGGGTCGCCCGGGCCAGCGACCGCCTTCTGACGATGACCCGCATTCCGGCAGCGAGGTCGCCGATCACCGAGGTTGTCCGAGTCCCCCGCGCCGGACCGGGACGGGCGGGCAGCATCCACGCGGCGGGCAGTGCCAAGGCGATGAGCACCACGGAGACCACCACGGCCGTCGGGGCTCCCAGCGTCTCCGCCACGCCGCCGGCGAGAGCCGGACCGGCCAGACTCGCCACGCCGAACGTCATGGCATCGAGCGCAGTCGCCCGGGGCAGGCGGTCGCCAAGCGCCACACGCGGAAGCTGGGCCGTCCATCCGCCCGACAGGGCCGCCCCCAGCAGCCCTGTCACCACCGCGATCAGGAGGATGACAGCGAACGGCGACCGGCCGAGTCCCACGAGAATCGTCCCCAGCCCCGCCGCATACAGGACGAGGGCCCCGGCCAGGAGGCGTCCCGGCCGTCCTGCCCTGTCGAGGAGCGCCCCGAGCACCGGCCCTCCCAGCGCGGCAGAGATCGTGATGCCCGCGAGCAGCGACGACGCGTCGCCGGTCGATCCGGCCAGGGCGAATCCCGCCAGCATCAGCGCCGGTCCGGACATCTCGTCCCCGGCACGAGCCGCCACTGCTCCGGCGAAGTAGAGGTGGAGCGGGTAACGCTTTCCCATCGTCGGGACGTTACAGAGGTAACGGAAAACTCAGCAACATGCGTTACATTCCAGAGGTGTCCTTGAACCGCGACGACTGGTCCACCCGGCACTCCGTGCTGACCACGGCCCGGCGAACAGCCGCACTGGTCAACGCCCTCGCCGGCGAGCGCCCCGACCCGGCCGACATCGCCGGCGTGCTGCGCGCATACGGTGAGACAGACCCCGTCGACCTCACCGTCCGCGATGTCGCCGGAATGCGCGCAGCCGCCACCCTGCTGCGGCAGGTCTTCGCCGCCGAGCACGCCGACGCCGCGGCAGCCACCCTCAACCGCCTCCTGCGGGACCACACCGGACCGCTCCGCCTGACCTCGCACGGCGGCAGCGCCCCCTGGCATCCGCACCTCGACCACGACGACGACGCCCCCTGGGACGAGTGGCTCCTCGCCTCGTCCTGCATGGCCCTGACCGTTCTCGTCTGGGACCGTCAACGCCCGCCCGGCAGGATCTGTGCGTCACCGAGCTGCCAGAACGTCTTCATCACCCAGGGCAGCGGTCCCGAACGCCGCTACTGCTCCCGCCGCTGCGCGACACGCGAACGAGTCGCGGCCCATCGACGCGCCCGCTCCACCCAATAGTCGGGCGACATCCGCCGCGCCGGTGGTGCCGGGTCGCCAGGCCTGCCAGCCGCGGGACAGTACGCAGGCCAGGGCGACGACCACGACGAGGCCGAAGTCGACCACGCCGGCCGGCCGCGCCTCGGGAATGTCACCGACGGTCACGGCGAACACGACCAGTGCGATCTCGCTGCCGAGCACAGGTTCCCAGACGGCCCGTGTCTGGCGAGGCCTGGCCGCGAGCAGGGCGGGGCCGGTCGGCGCTGGTTCAGGCGGCGGGGTCGAGGACGCCTCGGTTGCCCACGGCCCAGGCAGGCCGCACGGTGATCCGAGTGATGCGCCAGCGGCCCTCGGTGCGCGTCAGCCGGATCTCCCCCGCGGCGCCGTTGGACCACAACGGGCCGTCGTGGGCGGCTTCGCGGCGCAGCCAGGTGAGGATGTTGACGCTTGCCGTGGCGTGATCGCCGTCGAGGTCGACCAGCAGCGTGGTGGCCGCGTGCATCGTCGCGTCCAGGGGGTCGAGCTGCTCCTGGTAGTGCCGGGTCTGCTCCGCAGCGGTGCGCGACTGCGCCTCACCACCCAGCATCGCGGTGTAGTCCGAGACGACGGTGTCGGCGAGCAGGTGCTCGACGGTGTGCCAGTCGCGGCGGTCGAAGCCCCGGACCAGCTGGTGGACGACGTCCTGTATCTCGAACCGGTCGCTGACTTCCCGCAGGTTCATGCGATCTCCGTAAGGTGCTGCTGGGCGCCGATGGTGCCCAGGGTGGTGTCGAGCCAGTCGAAGACGCGGGCCATGGCCAGGCGTTCGGCGCCGGCGTGACCGTGGGCGTCGGCGCCCTCGGCGGCGGTGAAGTGCCGCAGGTGCGCGGGGGCGGTGAGGTGGTCGTAGAGCTCCTGGGGCTGGGGCTTCGTCGTCCCGTCGCCGGCGAAGAACAGGTCGTCGCCCGCCGAGCAGACCAGTACCGGGCAACCGATGCGCTCGGCGACCCCGTCGCGCAGGTGGTAGTCCAGGTAGCGGGCGAGGAACTCCCGCGAGGTGGCGCTGCCGGTGGCGTAGCGGCCGTGGCCGAACGCCCACCGCAGGGTGGGGCTGTCCGCCGCGGCGCGTTCGAGCAGGTCGTCGAAGGCCGGGTCGTGATCGGCGCGGGTGCGTCGCTCGACCTCCGCGCGGGGCAGGGGCAGCAGTCCGGTCAGTGCCTCGGCGGCGTCGTACACACCGTCGACGACGACCACGGCGGCCAGGCGCGGTTCGTGCGCGGCGGCCCGTGGGGCGAGCATCCCGCCCAGGCTGACGCCCATCAGCGCGACCCGGTCGTGGTCGACGCCGGGAAGGGTCGCGAGGTGGTCCAGGACAGGGCCGACCATTTGCTCCCCGTCGGGGCGCAGCGCCAGGCCGCGGCGGTGGATCGCGCTGGGCTGCCCGGGTCCGTCGAAGGACAGCGCGTTGTACCCGCGGTCGAGGGCGGCCAGCCCGCCCAGGTAGTGCAGTTCCTCGGCGCTTCCGTCGAAGCCGTTGTGCATCACCACCGTCGGACGCGGGGCCCCGTCGAGGGAGGGCCGGTAGAACCAGCCCTCCAATACGGTCGGTGGTCAGCACCTCGCCGATGTCGGATCCGCCGTAGGCGGCGTGTCCGAGGATCCGCAGCGTCTCGAACCAGAACTGCCGGTCGTCGGCGAACAGCACGGGTCGCATCAGGCCACCGCCCGCTCCGGGCGGTCCGGGTGGGTCCGGTGGGCGTCGATCAGGAAGTCGCGGAACGAGCGGGGCGCCCGGCCGGTCACGTCCTGCACGGTCGTGGTGATCCGCTCCTCGCTGCCTCCGGCGATCTCCTCGTCCATCTCGGCGAGCACCCGGGCGTAGTCGTGGGGCACTCCGGCGGCCTCGATCGTCGCGGTCAGCTCCTCGACCGTGATCGAGGTGTGGTGCACCGAGGTGCCGGTGACCTCGCCGACCACGGCGGCGGCCTCGTCGTAGCTCAGGGCCTGCGGGCCGGTCAGGACCAGCTCACCGTCGGGGATCGGCGCCCCGAGCAGCAGCCGACCGGCGACGGCGGCGATGTCGTCGGGGTCGATGAAGGCCACCCGCCCGCGACCGGTGGCGGTGGTGATCCGGCCGTGCTCCCGGATCCCGACCGCGACGGGATGGCTCCCGACGAAGTTCTGCATGAACCAGGAGGGCCGGAGCACCGCCGCCTCCGGGACACGGGCCCGCACCAGCGGCGGCAGGGCGCCCAGTCCCGACGGCGCGTCGGTGACCGCGGACGCGCTGAGCAGCACCACCCGTCGGGTGCCGGCCGCGACGGCCGCGTCGAGGAAGCCGGCGACGGCCGTCGCGGGGTCGGAGTCACTGAGCGGGGCCCACCAGGAACACCCGGTCCACGCCGTCCACGGCCGCGGCGAAGGTCCCGGGGTCGGCCCAGTCGAAGATCACATGCTGGTCGTCGCCGGCCACCGGGCGCCGGCCGGCCGTTCGCACCGCGACGCCCCGAGTGCGCAGGAACGCGGCGACACGGCTGCCGGTGGTCCCGGTTCCGCCTGTGACAAGAACAGTCCGCATGAGCTGGCCCTCCCCATCATCCGGCCGGGACGATACCGTTCCGTCCGTTCCACTGGACCGTAGCACGGCCGGGACGATACCGTCCCGTCCTCCGTTAGGATGAGCGCATGACGAAGCCCCGACGCCCCCCGACGGGCAATGCCGTGTTCAGTCAGGCGGTCACCGATGTCATCACCGAGGCGGCCATCGACCTGCTGGTGGAGTCGGGCTACGCGCGCCTGACGATGGACGGCGTGGCCAAGCGCGCCGATGTCGGCAAGAGCGCGATCTACCGGCGCTGGCCGTCCAAGCTTGAGATGGTCGTCGCCGGACTGGTCGAACTCAGCATCCCGATCGGCCCCGCCCCGGACACCGGGTCCCTGCGCGGTGACGTGCGGGCGGTGATGCAGGCCGCCTTCGACTGGCTCAGCGACCCGCGCATCCGGGCCGTGCTGCCCGACCTGATCGCCGAGGCCGACCGCAACCCCGTGCTCGCGGAGGCGGTGGCGGAGCATGTCACGGGGCCGCGCGTGACCTGGGCCCGCGCCGCGCTGCACCGGGCGCGCGACCGGGGCGAGCTGGCCGCCGACGACGTCGACCTGGTCCTGGACCTGACCATCGCACCGGTGTTCTGGCGCCTCACCCACGCCCGGCCGGTGGACGACCAGTACCTCGACCGGCTCACCGAGCTGACGATCGGCGCGGTGCGACAGAACGCCGGCTCCTGACACACCGATGCCGAGGCAACGCGAGCGGACCGTGGTGTCCCAGTCGGTTCACCCGTCCTTGACGGGGTGTCACCCGAATGGCCCCCTCCAGCGAGCCGCATCTCATATCTGAGATAACCTCAGCCTCATGGCAGACGACTACCTCGTACGCATCGGCAAGCTCATTCGTGACGCCCGGCAGCACCGTGGCTGGACACAGGCACAGCTGGCCGAGGCGCTCAACACCAGCCAGAGCGCCGTCAACCGGATCGAGCGCGGCAACCAGAACATCAGCCTTGAGATGATCGCCCGCATCGGCGAAGCACTGGACAGCGAGATCGTCTCGCTGGGCTACGCGGGACCGATGCATCTGCGGGTCGTGGGCGGCCGTCGGCTCTCCGGTGCCATCGACGTGAAGACCAGCAAGAACGCCTGCGTGGCCCTGCTGTGCGCCTCGCTGCTCAACCGGGGGCGCACGGTACTGCGCCGGGTCGCCCGCATCGAGGAGGTCTACCGTCTGCTGGAGGTCCTCAACTCCATCGGCGTGCGCACCCGCTGGATCAACGACGGCGTCGACCTGGAGATCGTGCCGCCCGCCGAGATCGACATGGGCGCCATCGACGCCGAGGCCGCCGTCCGCACCCGCTCCATCATCATGTTCTTCGGCCCACTGCTGCACCGTATGGACGCCTTCAAGCTGCCGTACGCCGGCGGCTGCGACCTCGGGACGCGGACCATCGAGCCGCACATGATCGCGCTGCGCCGGTTCGGTCTGGACATCGCCGCGACCGAGGGGCAGTACCACGCCGTCGTCGACCGCGCCGTACGCCCCGACCGGCCGATCGTGCTGACCGAGCGCGGGGACACGGTCACCGAGAACGCGCTGCTGGCCGCCGCCCGGCACGACGGCGCGACCGTCATCCGCAACGCGTCCTCCAACTACATGGTCCAGGACCTGTGTTTCTTCCTGGAGGCCCTGGGCGTCAGGGTGGAGGGCATCGGCACCACCACGCTCACCGTGCACGGCGTGCCGGAGATCGACGTCGACGTGGACTACTCCCCCTCCGAGGACCCGGTCGAGGCGATGAGCCTGGTGGCCGCCGCGGTGGTGACGGAGTCGCAGCTGACGGTCCGTCGCGTTCCCATCGAGTTCCTGGAGATCGAGCTCGCGGTCCTGGAGGAGATGGGCCTCGACCACGACCGCACACCCGAGTACGCCGCCGACAACGGCCGTACCCGGCTGGTGGACCTCACCGTCCGGCCGTCCAAGCTGGAGGCGCCGATCGACAAGATCCACCCGATGCCGTTCCCCGGCCTGAACATCGACAACGTCCCGTTCTTCGCGGCCATCGCGGCCGTCGCCTCGGGCAAGACCCTCATCCACGACTGGGTCTACGACAACCGCGCGATCTACCTCACCGACCTCAACCGCCTCGGCGGCCGCCTCCAGCTCCTCGACCCGCACCGGGTCCTGGTGGAGGGCCCCACCCGCTGGCGCGCCGCCGAGATGATGTGCCCGCCCGCCCTGCGCCCCGCCGTCGTCGTCCTGCTGGCGATGATGGCGGCGGAGGGCACGTCCGTCCTGCGGAACGTGTACGTCATCAACCGCGGCTACGAGGATCTCGCGGAGCGCCTGAACTCGATCGGGGCGCAGATCGAGATCTTCCGGGACATTTGATGTGAGGATGCCGCCGCACCCATCCTGACCTGCTGCTTAGCGGGTCAAGGAGGGGTGCGGCGGCATCTCTGGGACTTCTCTGGGACTTTGGGCCTGCGGCGGGCTACGAGCCACGCCCCACGGCCTGCCGACCGGCCGCGGCTACGCGAAGATCGCGTCGATGGCGGCGCTGCCTCGTGCGCCGGCGCGGGGCAGGAAGTGGGAGTACTTCCGCAGCGTGACCCCGGGGTCGGAGTGCCCCAGCCAGCGTGCCAGGGAGACGATCGATTCGCCAGCCTCCAGTTCCTCGGAGGCGTAGAAGTGGCGCAGGGCGTGGAAGCCGTGCTCCCGGGACGGCTCCCACACGCGAGCTCCGTCGGCGCTGCCCTCCTCCAGCGGGGCGATCACGCCCGCCGTGGCCAGAGCCGGCTTCCACACGTAGGAGTTGAAGTAGTTCCGGTTGATGGCCTTCCGCTCGCGTCCTGTCACCAGGAGGTTGTAGGTCCTCGGCCGCCTGTGTTCGGCTTCCACTGCTGTCTCGGCGGGAGTCGGGTCGTCCCAGGGCAGCGTGACCGGCACCGGCGCGAACTGCTCCATGTGATGCCGGATGGCCCGGCCCACGCTGCGTGGCAGCGGCACGTCCCGGACCTTGCGGCCCTTGGGGAGCGCGAAGCACAGTTTCGCCCGGACCATCTTGACCTGCCGCCGGATGTGGACGACTTCCTTCTCGAAGTCGATGTCGTCTGCTGCGAGCCCGAGCGCCTCCCCTTGGCGGAGCCCGAGACCTGCTCCGATCACGAGGAGGAGCCGGTAGCGGTCCGGCAGGGCCTCCCGTACTGCGAGCACCCGTTCAGGCGGCCACGCCTCAACCCTGCCGGGGGTCGCGGGCGGGGGCCCGACCGTGCTGGACCGACATGGGTTACGTCCGAGGCGACGGTCCTCGACGGCGGCCTGGAGGACGCTGGAGAGCGTTGCCCGGACAAGACGGATGGAGGTCGGACCGAGGTCCTTCTCCAGCCGCTTCTTCCAGTGGCGCAGGACTTCCGTGCCGATGGCGTTGAGCGGCTGAGCACCGAGATGGGGAACGATGTGCCGCCGTACCCTCTGCTCGATCCGCTCGATCGTGGACGGGTCACCGCTCTGGGTGGGCCACCAGTGGGTGGCGATGTAGTCCTTGAGGGAGATGGCCCCGTCGCGGGGATCGACGAACTCGCCTCGGCGTGCGTCGGTCTGGGCCTGGGCGAGCCAGGTTTTGGCGTCCTGGAGGGCGTCGAAAGAACGGTCCTTGACGCCGGAAATGCCCTTGACACGGTAGCGGGTGCACTTGCCGTGCATGGCGGTGCGATCGCGGTTGCCGGTTTTCGGATTCGGGCGCTTCTTCAGCCATCGGTCTTCTATGTAGCCAGCCAGTTGGAACTCCTTTGCAATGGGGGCGCCGGCGGCGTTCTACGGCGCTTGGGAGGCAGTCAGGCAGCGGTAATGCGGGTGGAACGCTCCTGGGGCCGGGCACTAAGAGGTCGTTTTCTCCCGTTGTTTCATCCCGGAATCTGCTGTTTGGTCTGCGGTGTCGGGTCGCGCCAGGAGATGGTGTTCTCGCTGGTGAGGCGGCGGGTCATGAGGTCGGCCATGGCGATGTGGATCATGGCTTCGGGGCGGGCGGGGAGGGTCTCGTAGTCGCGGGCCAGGCGGCGATGGAGCATGAGCCAGCCGTAGGTCCGCTCGACCGCCCAGCGTTTCGGAATCGGGGTGAATCCCCTGGTCCCGGGCTTGCGTTGAGTG